>NZ_CADFEO010000007.1:0-401388 GCF_902833075.1 Burkholderia sp. BCC0405 | reverse complement strand
CTCGACAAAAAGCTCATGCGCTACATCCGCCAATACAACAAGCAGGCCGCCCCGTTGAAGTGGAAGTACTCCGATCCAACTCGACGCATCCGGTGCAATTCATCCGGTTCAATGGACTAGTCAGTCCGCCGCCCACCACTCACCACCCGCCGCCGTGTCCCTGCGAGGCAAGCACGGCGTCCGTCCCGGTCAAATGGGGCCGCATAGCGGTCGCTAAGCTGGCTTCCTGCGCGGCGGCACTCGTTTCGCCGCCCGACAGCAAGGAGAAGATGCGGGATGGAGACGTACGACCATATCGTCGTCGGCGGCGGTTCGGCCGGCTGCACGGTTGCGCACCGGCTGGTGAAGGCAGGCAGGCGCGTGCTGCTGCTCGAGGACGGCCCGAAGGACGACAGCCTGTTCATCCGGATTCCGGCGACGTTCATCCGCGTGCTCGGCACGCGGCGCACGGTCACGTTCGAAAGCGAGCCGCAAGCCGGTGCGGCGGGGCGCAGGACCTACGTGCCGCAGGGCCGCACGCTCGGCGGCGGCAGTTCTGTCAACGCGATGCTGTACGTGCGCGGCACGCGCGACGACTACGACGACTGGGCCGCGCTCGGCTGCACGGGCTGGGGCTGGGACGACGTGCTGCCGGTGTTCAAGCGCGCCGAATCGCACCTGCGGCTCTCCGAGCCGTTTCACGGCACCGACGGGCCGCTGAGGGTCGGCGACACGCGCTTCCGGCACCCGTTGAGCCTCGCGTTCGTGAAGGCCGCGCAGGAAACCGGCATCGCGTACAACGACGATTTCAACGGCGCCGCGCAACAGGGCGTCGGCTTCTACCACACGACGATCTTCGACGGGCAGCGCGGCAGTACCGCGGCCACCTATCTCGCCGACGCGATCGGCCACCCGAACCTGCGCGTGCTGACCGGGTGCCGCGTCACGCGCATCCGGTTCGACGGCCGGCGGGCGGCCGGCGTCGACTGGCGGACGGAAAACGGCGCGACGGGTTCGGCCGCCGCGCACGCGGACATCGTGCTCGCGGCCGGCGCGCTGAGCACGCCGAAGCTGCTGATGCTGTCGGGCATCGGGCCCGGCGCGCACCTGCACGCGCACGGCATCGACGTGCTGCACGACAGCCGCGACGTCGGCGCGAACTACCAGGATCACCTCGAAGTCTCGATCTACGGCCGCAGCCACGCGCCGGTGAGCCTGCTGGGCGAGGATCGCGGGCTGAAGGCATTGCGGCACGGGCTGCAGTGGATGCTGTGCCGCACGGGCCTGCTGACGTCGAACGTCGTCGAATCCGGCGCGTTCGTCGATACCACCGGCAGCGGCCGCCCGGACATCCAGTTTCACGTGCTGCCGACGCTCGTCGGCGACGTCGACCGCGAGCCGCTGCGCGGCCACGGCCTGTCGATCAACCCGTGCCTGCTCCGGCCGCGCTCGCGCGGCTCCGTTCGATTGCGCGGCAACGATCCGGCCGCGCCGATCCTGTTCGACAGCGGCGCGCTGTCCGATCCGGCCGATGTCGACGGCCTCGTGCGCGGCGTCGCGCTCGCGCGGCAGATCATCCGCGCGCCGTCGCTCGCACGCATCGTGCGCGAAGCCGAGACACTGACCGACACGGCACTCGCCGACTACGTGCGGCGCCGCGCGAAAACCGTCTATCACCCGGCCGGCACCTGTCGCATGGGCCACGACGAGCATGCGGTCGTCACGCCGCGCCTCGCGGTGCAAGGCGTCGACGGATTGCGGATCTGCGATGCGTCGGTGATGCCGCGCATCGTATCCGGCAACACGAACGCGCCGGCGATCATGATCGCGGAGCGCTGCGCGGCGTTCATGCTGGCGGAGTGACGAAACGCGGCGCGGCACGCGTGCACCGCCGTTCACTGCACTGAACGGAAGAACGGCGCGTGAGACACGCGCCGTCACCTCCACTACCGGAATCAGCGCCCGGTCACACGCGCCGCCTCGCGCAGCGCCATCGGCGACGCACCGTAGCGCTCGCGAATCGCACGACTGAAGTGCGCCTGGCTCGAGAAGCCCCAGCGGAACGCGATTTCGCCGACGCTCGTCTTGCGCAGCCGCGCATCGGTCAGCTCGCGATGCGCATGCGACAGCCGCTCCGACCAGATGTGCTGCGTGATCGACTCGCCTTCGGCCGCAAAGATCCGGCTCAGATGCCGCAGCGACAGCCCGACCGCGTCGGCAACGGCTTGCGGCCCGAGTTCCGGGTCGCCGAGATGCGTCGCGATGTACTGCTTCGCGGTCAGCAGATACGACAGCGACGCACGCGACGCGCCCGCACCGTTCACCTCCGCATCGATGAGTTCCGCGATCAGCGTGCGCGTGTGCTCGGCGAAGCGTGCGGCGTCACGCTCGACCGGATCCTTCATGAAGCGCTCGACGCTCGCGTGCAACGTCGCGCCGAGCATCGCGCCCGCGCCGGGTTTCGGCGCGATCCGCAGCGGCAGCGCCGCCAGTTCCGCATCGAGCCGGTCGTCGAAGGTCGTCATCGGAATATCGATCAGCAGCTGCCGCATCGGCGTCAGGAATCCGAACAGATAGGGCACGCGCGTGTCGTAGACGACGACATCGCCGGCGTCCGCGAGCAGGCAGCGGTCGCGCTGGATGAAATACGCACGCCCGCTCAGGATCTGGCACGCAAACAGCGACTCCTTCGGCAACTGGCGCACCAGCGCGGGGCTGCGCTCGATCACGTGATCCTGGCCGCGGATATCCGCGACGCCGAGGCCCGGCAGCGCGATATCGGTCTTCTCGACCTCGAGCCCGGCCGGCGACAGCGACGAACAACGCAGGCCGACCAGCGTCGCCGCGTTGAACGCATCCCAGTACGCCATCCGGTCGCGCGCCGGCACGTCGGCCGTCGAGCCTCGCGTGCGTGAAAAAACGGTCGAATTCGTCACGTCGCCTCCTGCTGGCGCCTGTCGTGCGGCGCAGCACGAATTGGGGGATGGTTCGTCTGGATTCCGGTGCGATGCCATGTCCGGCGCGGTCAAGCAATTCGTCCAGCCCAGTCAAGAGCGGCGCGCACCGGCTGGCTAAAGTCGAGCCCACGACAACTCATACATCAGGAGACACACCGTGGTCGACAAAGCCGTAGCCGAATTCTGGCAAAACATTCCGCCGATTGCCAATCCGTTCAAGCCCGATGCGCTGCCCGAAGCGTACATCGCGGACGCGGCCACCGACGACGAGCGCTATTACGTTCCGTTCACCGAAACGGTTTCGTCACGGCCGCTGTGGATCTCGCCGTCGCAGAACAAATGGTGCGACATCCTGATGGCCAGGGAAGCCGGGCTCGTGAACCGCCACTATCACCCGCACGAGGTGTTCGCTTACACGCTGTCAGGCAAGTGGGGGTATCTGGAACACGAGTGGACCGCGACGCGCGGCGATTTCGTGTACGAGACGCCGGGCGAAGGCCACACGCTCGTCGCGTTCGATCACCCGGAGCCGATGCGCGCGTTCTTCATCGTCAAGGGCCCGCTGATCTGGCTCGACGAAGCAGGCAACCCCGACGGCTACTTCGACGTGCATTCGTACATCGCGATGTGCAAGGCGCACTACGAGAAGGTCGGCCTCGGCGCGCAAGCGATCGAGAAGCTGTTCCGCTGACGCGCGGCGAGGCTCACCATGACATCAGCTTCCTCCTCCAGATCCGCCTGGACGTACGAGAACAGGCTGCTGCTGATCCTGTTCATGACGTTCGGCTTCGTGTTCTTCGACCGCCTTGCGCTGTCGTTCCTGTTCCCGTTCATGTCGGCCGAGCTGCACCTGACCAACACGCAGCTCGGCATGGTGTCGTCCGCGCTCGCGCTCACGTGGGCATTGTCCGGTGCCGCGACGGGCGCGTGGTCCGATGCGCGGGGCACCCGCAAGCCGCTGCTGATCGCGGCCGTGCTCGGCTTTTCCGTGTGTTCCGCGCTGTCGGGGCTCGTCGGCGGCTTCGCGAGCCTGATCGCGTTCCGCGCGCTGATGGGCATCGCCGAAGGCCCCGTGCTGCCGCTGTCGCAATCGCTGATGGTCGAGAGCTCGACGCCGAGCCGCCGCGGGCTGAACATGGGCCTGCTGCAAGGCTCCGCCGCCGGCCTGCTCGGCGCGATGATCGGCCCGCCGGTGGTCATCGGCATCGCGACCGCGTACGGCTGGCGCCACGCGTTCTACGTGTCGTGCATCCCGGGTTTCCTGATCGCGTTCTGCATCTGGCGCTGGGTGCGCGAAGCGCCGCCCGGCGGCGTGCGGCACGCGCAGGCCGATACCGCCGGCGCGCTGGCCGCGAGCGGCGCGGCAGTCAGCCGCTGGGCGTTGCTGAAGGAACGCAACATCCTGCTCTGCATGCTGATCAGCTGCTTCTTCCTCACGTGGTTCATCGTGATCATCTCGTTCGCGCCGGTGTTCCTCGTGGAAAGCCGCCACCTGTCGCCGTCCGGCATGGGCGTCGTCATGACCTGCCTCGGCGCCGCGTGGGTGTTCTGGGGCTTCGCGGTGCCGGCGATCTCCGACCGGATCGGCCGCAAGCCGACGATGATCGCGTTCGCGCTGGTCGCGGCCGCGTGCCCGATCGTGATGATCCATGCCGGCTCGCTCTGGGCGCTCGGCGCGCTCGTGTTCGCCACGTACACGGGCCTCGGCTGCTTCACGCTGTTCATGGCGACGATCCCGGCCGAAACGGTGCCGCCGCGCGCGATCGCCAGCGCGCTCGGCCTGATCATGGGCGCGGGCGAGCTGATCGGCGGCTTCGTCGCACCGACCGTCGCCGGCTTCGCGGCCGACAAGTACGGCCTGCCGTTCGCGATGTGGACGTCGGCCGCCGGCGCGATTCTCGCGTGCGTGCTGTCGTTGGGCCTCGTCGAAACCGCGCCCGCCGTGCTGCGCAAGCGCGCCCTCGCCGGCGCGGCCGCGAGCCGTCTCGACGCACAAAACCTCGGGGGACGCTGACATGCGGGCACTTCAATGGCATGGCCCGCGCGACGTCCGTCTCGTGGAAATCGACCCGCCGCGCGTCGGACCTGGCGAGGTGCGCATCGCGGTCGCGTATTGCGGGATCTGCGGCAGCGACCTGCACGAGTACGCGGACGGCCCGCACGCGATCCCGGTCGACACGCCGCATGCGCTGTCGCGCCGCACCGCGCCGCTGACGCTCGGCCACGAGTTCTGCGGCACCGTCGTCGAAGTCGGCGACAGCGTGACGGCGCTGCGCGCGGGCGATCGCGTCGCGGTCGAGCCCGAGTATCGCTGCAGCCAGTGCGCGTATTGCCGCTCGGGGTCGTACAACCTGTGCGTGTCGATGGGTTTCGCCGGGCTGATGGGCGACGGCGGCATGGCCGACTTCGCGGTCGTGCCGGCCTACATGCTGCATCGGCTGCCCGACGGCGTGAGCCTCGAGCAGGCCGCGGTGATGGAGCCGGCCGCCGTTGCGCTGCACGCGCTGCGGCGTGCCGAACTGCGGCTCGGCGAGACCTGCGCGGTGTTCGGGCTCGGGCCGATCGGCCTGCTGCTGATCATGCTCGCGAAGCTGCAGGGCGCGACGACGATCGTCGCCGTCGACGTGTCGCCCGAACGGCTCGCGGCGGCCACGCGCTTCGGCGCGACGCATACGTTCGACGCGCGCGCACTCGGTGCGCTCGCGCTGCAGGACGCGATCCGCGCGGCCACGGGCGGGCTCGGCGTCGACGCCAGTTTCGAAGCGGCCGGGCTGCCCGTCACGTTCGAATCGGCCATGCAGGCGCTGCGCAAGGGCGGCCGCGTCGTGATGGTCGGCCTGATGCCGCATGCCGGCTTCGACGCCTTCCGCGCGGTCAACGACGAGCTGACCTTCACGGCGAGCGTCGGCTACCGGCATGCGTACGAAGACCTGCTGCGCATCGTCGCGTCGGGCGCGCTCGATCTCACGTCGATCGTCACGCGCACCGTGTCGCTCGAAGATGCCGTCGCCGACGGCTTCGACGCGCTGCTCGCCGATCGTACGCAGATCAAGATCCTGGTTTCCCCCGCGCAGCGGTCCGCCCGCCGCGCACACACTGTCGGGAGTGTCGAACATGAGTCACCGGTGGGCGTTTGAAGGCAAGACCGTCGTCGTGACGGGCGGCACGTCGGGCATCGGTGCGAGCACGGCCTGGCGCTTCGCGGAAGCGGGCGCGTCGGTCGTCGCGCTCGGGCTCAACATCACCGGCCCGCATTCGCCGGTGCATCCGCGCATCCGGTGCACGGAGCTGAACGTGACCGACAGCGACGCACTGACACGCACGATCGCCGCGTTGCCGCGGCTCGACGTGCTCGTCAACGGCGTCGGCATCAGCCGGCACGCGGACGAATACCGGATGGACCAGTTCGAGCTCGTGCTGAACGTGAACCTGACGTCGGTGATGCGCGCATCCGACGCCGCGTTGCCGGCGCTGTCGGCGCACGGCGGCAGCATCGTCAATGTCGCGTCGATGTATACGTACTTCGGCAGCAAGGACCGGCCCGCGTACAGCGCGAGCAAGGGCGGCGTCGCGCAGCTCACGCGCTCGCTCGCGCAGGCGTGGGCCGATCGCGGCATCCGCGTGAACGCGGTCGCGCCCGGCTGGATCGACACGCCGCTCAGCAGCGGGCTGATAGCCGACGCGCACGCGTCGCGGCAGATCCTCGATCGCACCCCGCTCGGGCGCTGGGGCACCGCCGACGAGGTCGCGAACGTGATCCTGTTCCTGTGCTCGCCCAGTGCGTCGTTCGTCACCGGTGCGATCGTGCCGGTGGACGGCGGATATTCGACGGTCTAGCCGCCCGGCGCACGGCGTGTCGGCGGGCAGGCAGTCGCTCCCGATGCGCCGTGCGCGACCCGGCCCCCTTCGGTTGCGCCCGAACCGGGATCGTCCCGGCTCGGGTTTATTCATATCAATCAGTAGTCCAATCAAAAATATCCGACCCGATCGGAAACATGTGAGGAGCACATTGGAGATGACGAAAAAGACCCTTCTGGCACTCGCGGCGTGCGCGATCCCTGCTGCGTCGTTCGCGCAGAGCAGCGTGACGATGTTCGGGCTGATGGATGCCGGCATCAGCTACGTCAGCAATCAGGGCGGCCACGGCGCCGCGAAATTCGACGACAACATCTTCTTTCCGAACCTGCTCGGTTTCGAAGGCAAGGAGGATCTCGGCGCAGGCACGCGCGCGATCTTCCGGCTCGTCAACCAGTATTCGCTCGGCAACGGCTCGATCATCGGCGGCGGGTTGTTCGGGCGCACCGCCTATGTCGGCCTGCAGAACGACCGGTACGGCACGCTGACGCTCGGCAACCAGTACGAGTTCATGGTCGACGCGCTGGCCGCGAGCGGCAACGAGATCGCGCAGGATCTCGTCGGCCTGTACGGCTTTCGCAACGGCCCGTTCGACAAGCTCGCGCTGCCGAACAACCCGACCGGCGCATTCGACTGGGATCGCGTCGCGGGCAGCAATCGCGTCGCGAATTCGGTCAAGTACACGAGTCCGTCGCTGTCGGGCCTGACGTTCGGCGCGCTGTACGGCTTCGGGAACGTCGCGGGGTCGGTCGGCGCGAACAACACGGTCAGCGTCGGCGCGAGCTACGACAACGGGCCGTTCGGCGCGGGCGCGGCCTATACGAACCAGAAGTACGGCGCGTCGGACGGGCTGCCGCCGACCAGCGTGCGCAACTGGGGCGCAGGCGCGCACTATACGCTCGGCACGGTCACCGCGAAGGCGCTCTTCACGACCGTGCACAACGCGCAAAACGGCGCGGGCGCGTGGTCGGCGGAGGCCGGTGCGGCGTGGCATCCGTCGGCTGCGTGGGTGATCGGCGCGTCGTACACGTACATGAAGGGCAACGATACGCTCGACAACGCGCATGCGCATCAGGTTCTGGCGGCCGTTCAGTACTGGCTGTCGAAGCGCACGATGGTGTACGTGGCGGGCGTGCATCAGCGCGCGAGCCACGGCAGCAACGCGCAGATCAACGGCGTGATGGACGCGAACGGCGCGTCGAGCGGCGCGCTGCAGTCGATCGCGCGGATCGGGTTCAGTACGCGGTTCTAGGTTCCAGCCCCTGCGAATCCTGTCGGCGGTCGTGCATCCGGATCGCCTGCCTCCGGAATTTGAGGGTGTATTCGGGCAGCCGCGTCGCCGTCGCTCTGTCAACGGCCAAAATTCGCAGAAAACCCGGCCGCTCGCGAAGCAGCTCGTCGTTTCCCTTTCAGTTCAATGACCCGCATCGGGAGCGCAACGCGCGACAGACCCGACGGCGTAATCACGTGTAATTGATTCGACCACATCGTCCATCTAGCCTTGGATTCGAACGGGATTGCCCGATCGAATGACGACGGCGCCGCGCAGCCGGGCACGCGCCGGCCTGCTTTCGGCGCAACTCGTGTGTCATGAACCGGGATGCCCGGACGCGGCGGCATGCGCGATCCGGAACGACACGTCGTCGCTCCGTCTCCACCATCGATGAAGCGAGCCGATCGCCTCGCATTGCGACACAGGCCGGTACGGCAAGCGCAATGCGTCGAACCGCATCCGGCGCCTTGCCCCACTGACAATTGAACGAGCGGAGCATCCAATGAAAAGCCTTGGCACTTGCGTGGCGATCGCCTTGATGAGCTGCTGCACCGGTTTCAGTCAGACCGCGGCGGCACAAACGTGCACTGCATTCGACACGTGGTTTACACCCGCCGGCATCACCGAGCCGAATTTCCTCAATCCCCAGTTCCAGGATCCGAGTAGCAAACAGAACGAGAACTGCAACTTCCACAGATTCTCCTGGCATGCGTTCCTGTGGCTCACCGACACTTTCAATGGCGCGCCGCGCTTCAACAGCCTGTATTCCGATGCCGCAATCGACCCGAACGCCGCGGCGCCCACCGAGCACGTGCTCGACGGTGTGCAACAGGCGGATTCGCTCGGCATCGTGGTCGACCAGAACGGCCGCGCGGTCTACACGAACATGTACATCAATTCCATTTATCGCGATTTCGCGATCTCGAATCGGCTGTACACGCGTGCGGGTATGAAGAAGGCGTCACCCAAGCTCGAATTCACGAACGGCGCGCTGTCGCTCAAGGCCGCGTGGAAAATCGTCGGTGCGAATGAAGACACGAGCCGCTTCTATACGACCACCGCGAAGATCCAGCTGCTGTCGAAGATCGGCAATTCCGTCGGCATCCCGCCGCAACCCAAGACCGCCACCGTGAAGGTCGCGCTGGTCGGGTTTCATATCGCGTGGGTCGTCAATGGTCATCCGGAGGCGATCTGGTCGACGTTCGAGCACGTCGACAATGCGCCGGACTTCAAGACCGACCAGCAACCGTCGCAGCCGGTCTCCGACAAGTCGTTCACGTTCTACAAGGCGGGCACCAAGGCTTCGGATTGCAACGTCAACAATGCGTCGCGGGTGACGATCGACGAGAAGACCCAGATACTGACCCCGATCACGCAGGTGTGCCGGCAATACCAGTTCGGCGGGGCAGACGTCGAGATCAACCAGCCCAACATCGAGCAACTCAACAGCGACATCCTGGCCCGTCTGGTGAAGCGCAATTCCATCTGGCAGTACTACAGGGAAGTGGGCGCGGTCTGGATCAAGGATCCCGACGAGCCGTTCCGCCCCAACTGGAACCCCAACGTCGACCCCGCGCCCATCCGCGGCGCACCGAAGCTGTCCAACTCGGTCATCGAAACCTTCACGCAGAACCAGGTTTCGAAGAATCAATGCTTCAGCTGTCACAACTCGATGGCCGTCACCGACACCAACGACCTGACACTGACGCTGCCGGGCAAGGAAATCAGCACCAGCCACATCCTGCTGCGCAAGTACATGAACAACCCGCAGATCCAGCGATAGCGCCGGCACGGTTCCGCTTCAGTCCATCCGTGCAGGACGGCGACATCCTGCACGATCGCCATCGAGCTTCCAGAGGCCCGTCATGTCAAACACGAAGTTACGCATCCATCCCGCCATCGGATTCGCGCGTGTCGGTAGCAGCCAGGAGTACTACATTGCGCCGGAGACCTCGGCCGGGTTACCGATCGCCGGGCAAGCCCTCACGGGAGGGCTGCCGATCAAGCCGGGCACGGAAAATACGCCGATCAGCAGCAGCGACCTGCGCGATGCCCAGGGGCGCCTCAAGCGACAAGCCGCGCGCTTCAGGATCTATCAGTACGATGACGCGACGTTGAACCGCTATCCGTCCGGGTCGGGCACCGAAGTCGTGATCGGCTCGTCGGTGGACGGCAAGGTCGTGAAGGACATCGTGTGGACCGTACACCTCGCCAACAAGAAGGCTAACTGCTGGGTGCTGGAAGCGACTCCTGCGGGACTGCCCGCCTACGAGAACGACAAGCATCCGCCGATCCGCAACGCGGGTTTCGCGTCGACGTCCGATCCTTCGAACAAGACGCGGCTCCAAAAGCTCGTCATCGATGCGGGGCCGCGTGCGATCAAGGCATCCGCGGGCGGAACCGTCGCGTTCGACAAGAACACGCGGGCGAGCTATGGCTCGTCCTCCGGCGATGTGGTCGACGTGCCGCGTTATCCGATCTCGTTTCCCGCGTCGAACGTGGCGAACTTGCCGCCCGCATCGGGAAGCACGCCGATCACCACGCTCGGCGCGATGACCACGGAGCCGAACGGGCGCCTGCTCGTGCTGGGCGCATTCGGCCTTGCGTGCGGATTCGACGCCGACGGCCGCGCGACCGACGACGCCCCCCTGGGGGGGGATGTCGACAACGACAACTGGCTCGACGATACCGGCGACGGGCCGGTGACCGCGTGGATCGTTTTCAGCGACGGCACGGCGCGCGCCGCCGACAGTAGCGCATGGGTGGTGTCGACCGATCCCGCATACGCGCCTCAGACGAGAAACGTCGTGACGCTGTGGGACGAGATCCTGACCATGTGGATCGAGACATTCCAGTTGCGGCCCGACATCCACAACGGCCTCGCTTACCGGCAGGACTTCCGGCCGTCGTTCGACGAGCACGTCTTCCCGATCCTGCGCGCGGCATCCTTGCAGATGTGGAATACCAACTTGCCGGCCAAGGCAATGAAGAGCCACGAGAATATAGACCAGCTGACGGCCGCCAAGCCGCCCTTCGACATCATGTCGTTCATTCGGAATCCGCATCCGGATTCGCCGTCGTCGAAGGTCGGCTCGCCGCTGATGCCGCTCGCGCTGGGCGACAACCAGCGCAGCTTCCTGACCCTGACCGACGCACAGTACTTTTTCGTCAATCAATGGGCGAACGGCATGTCCGAGCAAGCCACGCCGGCGTCGTACGGCCCCGGCGAGGCGCTCGACAGGATCGTGCTCTCGAACTGCCTCGGCGGGCGCCTCAGCCCCGGCATCGACCTGACGTTCATCGTCCGCGATCCCAACCTGTACAACCCGAGCTGGTCGGCCGATCACGCGGTCGGCCCGGTGGTCGGCCCGTTCCGCATCAATATGCGCAAGCTCGACTACACGACCGTCAGCGCAAACCAGCCGTTCCTCGGTGTCGGTTATTTCCCGCGGCGCGATGCCAAGGTCGAGCCGGGCGACCTGTGCAAGTTCATGTCGATTCCGTGGCACACCGACTACAACTCCTGTGCAACGCACCTGCCCTCGCCCAATCCGGGCGCCGAGATCAAGCCGGACGGCAGCAACGTCTATAGCGGCGTGAACACGACCTTGTACTGGTCCTGGCCCGCGCAGCGGCCGGTGGCCGTCTACACGTACGACGACCTGGTCGCGAACCACGGCGAGCTGCCCGTGCAGCGCTACTCGTTACGCGGGGAAGGCACGGCCGCCATTCAGCAGGATTCGACCAGGACATTCAACTCGCCGCCCATGAATGTCGGGCGCTATCAGAATCGCGTCGACATCCTGCTCAACTGGGACAAGATCGGCTTCGTCATACAGGGCGTGGCGATCGACCGATACGACGGCAGTTATCCGCCGAACTACTACCTCGAAGTGCAAAGCCTCTTCAAGAGGGACTACAGCAACCTCGTTCAACCGTGGCCCAACACCGTGACCGACACGCTCCTGCCCCCCGACAACAGTTGAGGTCGCGCGATGCACGCCGAACAGGTCACGCCAATGCCGACCATCGAACGATCGGATTCGCCGGTGCCCGGCCAGGCCTATTACCGGGTCGCCGTAATCGGCGGCGGCCCGGCGGGCAGCAGTTGCGCGCTGGCGTTGGCAAGGGCCGGCATCGCCGACGTCCTGGTCGTCGAAGCCGGTTCCTACGCCGACGCGCGGATCGGCGAGAGCATTCCGCCGGAGAGCCGGATCCTGTTCCGGCGCCTCGGCATCGACGAAGCCTTCGTCGCGCAGGCGCACGAGCCCTGCTACGGCAGCTGCTCGTACTGGGGCAGCGACAAGCGCGGCTATAACGATTCCGTGCTGAGCCCGCACGGGCATGGCTGGCATCTCGACCGGCGCAAGTTCGACGCATTCCTCGCGTCGCGAGCGCGCGCCGCGGGCGCGGAATTGCTGACCGGGCATGCGCTTCTGGCATCCGGGCCCGGCGACCCGTCCGGGTACACGTTGAGCCTGGGACGCGCGGCACATGTCGCGTCGCGGGTTCGGGCGGATTTCGTCGTGGACGCAAGCGGCGCACGCTCGGTATTTGCCCGGCAGCGCGGCGCGACGCGGCTCGATTCGAATCCGCTGATCTGCATTGCGGCAAGGCTTGCACGGCCGGACGCCGGCGCGCCCGCTTCGATGCTGACTCACCTCGAGGCGGTCGAGCATGGCTGGTGGTACCTCGCGTCCGTGCCCGACAATACGGTCGTCGTGATGTTCGCCACGCATGCGCAGGCAGTCCGGACAATGCGGCTGCATCAGCCCGAACCCTGGCATCGCATGTTGCGGGCTGCGCGGCGCACCTGGCAGCTCGCGTGCGACCTGGGCCTGGATCTGCTGGATCTGCGCCTGAAATCGTATCCAGCGCCGTCCCAACATCTCGACCGGCTGCATGGCGATTGCTGGCTGGCAATCGGCGATGCCGCGTCGGCCTACGATCCCATCACCGCTCAAGGCATCATCAAGTCGCTATCGCATGGCGTCGCGGCGGCGGAAGCGATCCAGAAGCGGATGGGCGGCGATCCTGATGCGCTGGACGCGTTCTCGCGAATGGTGCAAGCGCAATACCGGCACTACCTGCAGATGCGGCGTCACTTCTACAGCCTCGAACAGCGTTGGCCGGAAGCGGATTTCTGGCGGCAGTGCACCGAGCCGTCGAACCTCGGATGACGCGCGGCCGCGACACGGTTGTCCTGCGTTGGCACCGTCACGCATCGCGCGCCGCGTCACACATGCACTGTAACCACGTGTAATCGATTCGCATAACGAATCTTCGTACGCTGTCGATACTCTTCCGCGCGCCCGATTTCTCCGAGGGCGCCGCTTCACAGGATGGGAGAGGTGCGGGCGCCACGAGCGTCGTCACTCAGCAACGTGTTTCGCCAACGATAAGGCGTGAAAGGAACTGCCATGTCTCAGATCTTGAGTACCTACAACATCGTCGACGTCCTGACCGCGTTCGATGTGGAAAGAATCCTGGGCTATCAAAAGCCGCACAACCAACTCAGCAAGGATCCGTCAACACCGACCCTGTTGCCGTCCAACGGCTACGACGAGGTCTACATGATCACCACGGACCGGAACGTCATTTCCGGCCAGGCCGGCAGCAATCTGAGCATGCGCGCCGAGGTCAACGACGTCATCCGGTGGCGCACGATTTCGCTGACCGACGTGGCGGACTACAAGTGCTTCATTCACACGTTCAAGTTCTCGTACATCTCGACCCCGGACGACCCGCCGCTGTCCACCCCGAAGTTCGAGCATACCCACCCGAGCGAGCCCGATCCCGCGCCGGGCTGGCCGAACAACGGCGTGAAGGAACGGCCGGGCTCGGACTTCTACTGGCACGCCACCGCGCGACGCCAGGGCACGGCGACCTATACGTTCGTCGTCGCCGTGTACCAGCACCACGGCGAGCTGGTGGGCTACTTCCAGTGGGACCCGTCGATCACGATCCGCTACTGAGCGCGAACGGGCGCCGCGATTGCCGCGAACGCCGTTGCCGCCCCAGGGCGCCCGGCAGCTTTCGGCGGGCAGGCTCAACCGGCCCGCTGTTCGCTCCCGGCAATTTCCGAACGTCCGACCATGCTGCACCCAGGCGGCTCGAAAGCCGGAAGGGCCGCTACGTGACACTCCGCTTTTCAACGCTCACGCTCGAAAGGAACTGCCATGCCTGAAATTCTGAGTACCTACAACATCATCGATGTCCTGACCGCGTTCGATGTCGAGGAAATCCTGAGAAGGAACAACAACTCGCTCAGTTCGAAGCCGGGTACGGCGACGTCCCTCGGGAGCAATCCGGATACCGTCTACATGATTACCACGCTGGCGAATGCGGCGTATGGCTACGGCCAGGGCCCGAAGCCGGGCACGAACCAGGGCGAGGCCGGCAGCAATTTGCGGATCAAGGCCAACGTCAACGACGTGATTCGCTGGCGCACCGTGTCGCTGACCGACACGGCGGACTACAAGTGCTTCCTGTACAGCTTCAAGGCGTTCGGCGTCAATCGGCTGGGCGACATCTCGTACATCACCGCCAACATCATGGAGCCTTATCCTGCACCGGGCTGGCCCGAGAACAACCGGGTGAACGAAGAGCCGAGCGCGGACTACTACGCGCAAGCCACCGTGCGCAGCCCCGGCGACGAAACCTATACGTTCGTCGTCGCGATTTACGACCGGCACGCGCAACTGAAGGGCTACGTCACGTGGGATCCGTACATCACCATCAGCGAACGGTGATCTCCAGCCGGCGCCTCCGACACGACCGACGTCGCGATCGGAACCAGATGCCGGGCGGCTTGCGGCGGGCGGAATCTGCCCGCCCGCCGCTTCCCGCTATCGCTGGCGGACAATCCGTCAGATCACAGAAACAGCAGCGCCGGATTCAGTTCCTGTTCGCCGCACGGCTGCGCGCACCATCCCAGTTCCACCGGAACCGAGTAAAGCCGTCGCGCGCCAAAACGCGGCCAGAAATGGCACAGCCCCGGCGCGATGACCTGCACCACGGACAAGCCGATGTCGGGCCGCGTCTTGTCGACGACGAGCACGTCCATGCCGGCCGCCGCGATGCGCCCGACGCAATGCGCGAGCGCCGCCGGCAACGACGCAGCGTCGATCGGCTGCCACGTCGCGCGCGTCGTGCAGCGCACACCGTTCGCCGGATACAGGAATCCGGTTGCCGAAAGCTTGTCGCGATCCCACGGGTGCGGCGCCTCCGCTGCGACATCGAGCAACTGGTTGACTTCGGTCAGCGCCCGCTGCACCGCGATTCGACCATCCGGATGGCAGCCGAAGCCGATCGAGAAACGCCCGTCCTGCGGATTTTCCGCCAGCGCGGCCACGGCCGGCACCCCGAGATCGGTGGTGATGTCGAGCGCCCACAAACGCCACCCGAACGTCGCGTACTCGCGAACGAGCGCATCGAAATACGGATCGTCGAAACTCGCGAGATCGATGCCGGGGCGCGGGATCCGGTTGTACCACCAGATCGCGACCGCATCGCGCTCGATCAGTTCGAGCATGCCCTGCAAAATCGCCTCGTCGACGCTCGATCCTGCCGCGCAGCCGTTGGGATTGTGCACGCATGCGGCGTGCGCCTGCGCACTGTCGGGCGTTTCCGCATAGCAGTAGCTCAGCGGCACGAGGTGGCGCCTGCCGGTCGCGAGCGACCAGGCCGGCGTCCAGTCGATGACGTCGCGCACCGTGAAGCGCGGCGGCACCTGTTTTCGAACATCGCGGGTCAATGCGTTGATCGCATCGCGCGCGTCGAATTGCCGTTCGCTGAACTGCTGAAGATCGTTCACGTGAATCGGTACGGCGTCGCATGCCGGATCGGCGAGCAGGCTTTCGATGCTTCCGGTCAGCGTCGCTTCGTCGCCTTGATACACGCTGCTGAATCGTTCGAGCGCCTCGCATAGCGCGCTCACCCGGGCTTGATCGTCGGTGCGGCCTTTACCTGAACAGATCCTGTCGAACCGGTTGCTGGCCGGCACGGCTGCCGGACACACGAGAAAGCCCGACGCATAGACCTTGCGCAGGCCCGCGTGTCGCTTCGGCATCGGGTGCAGATACGCGATCGCGCCGCTGACCGGCGATATCAGATGGGCATAACGCTCGAACACCTGTTGCGGATCGGCGGTGCGGTAGCCGCCGTCGGCGCGCGCCAACGGCGCATGATCGGCGAGACGCGGCGCCCGCGCCGCCTGCTCGCGCATCCACGCGGGGTTGCCACAGCACGGGCATTGCGGACGCTTCAGCACGCGGTGCCGCTCGGCGGCCAACGTGTCGATGCGCTGCGCCACGATATGCGTTTCCAACCGTTCCGATGCCGTGCGGTTGACCGCGATCTGCTCGACCGTCGCCGCCACGAGCGCCGCCGCTGCAGCTGCCCCGGCACGCGAGGCGGCCGGCGGCAGACGCGTCGCGTCGCTGCCGTGATGGCGCGCAAGCAGCGCCTCGACAGGCCGGTTGATGCGAATCCAGTAGCGCACGCATTCGATGCACGGCGCGTCGGCCGGCGCGCCGCTGCCGGCCAGCAACGGCCCGATCAGCGTCTGCACGCCGCTGGCCGCCACGACGAGCAATGCCCCGCCGCGCGCCGCCACACGGGCGGCGCACGCGGCGAGATCGTCGCGATCGTGCGTATCGGCGATCGCGACGGTCAATTCGGCGTCCGGCACGACATCGATGCCGGCCGTGTCGAGCGCGCGCCGGAGCGCCGCATCGTCGGCGCCGAACGCCTCGACCGCGACGCGCAGTTGAACGACGCGCGCACACGCCGCGTCGCCGTCGAGTCCGGCGCGCTCGAAGAAACCGCGTGCCGCATCGGCGTCGTGCGGCGAGTCGGCGCGCACGTAGCCGCGACGCACCAGGTGATCGAGCCGCGCGAGCACATCCCATTCTCCGAACGTGCCGGCAAGCGATGTCACGATCTCGGCGATCGTCATCCGCGCCCGCAAACACGCGGCGATTCGCACGAAGATCGCGCCGGACAGCATCGCGCGTTTGAATTCGTCGACGACGAACAGCGTCT
The DNA here is from genome assembly GCF_902833075.1 of Burkholderia sp. BCC0405. Lineage (NCBI taxonomy): Bacteria > Pseudomonadati > Pseudomonadota > Betaproteobacteria > Burkholderiales > Burkholderiaceae > Burkholderia > Burkholderia sp. BCC0405. The sequence goes on along the minus strand of NZ_CADFEO010000007.1, from coordinate 384,279 downwards.
CGGGGCCCGCATCGAGCACCAGCAAATGCGGTTTGAAGCGCAACACACGCGAAAAGTCATCAAGCATCGTCGGATTCCGTGCGGCGGGTAAAAAAACATCGCGCGCCCCGGGCGGCCGGCCCGGGCCGCGCGACGGTGCGCGGCTCGGCCGCGCCAGGTCAGCAGCAGGTGAACAGGTAGCTCTGCCCGGCGTCGCAGTAAGCCGCGAGCGCGACGGCCTCTTCGTCCAGGTTCGTCGGTTGCTCCGGTATGCCGACCGTCATCACGTTGCGCGGCAGGTTCCAGCTACCGCTGCCGTTTCCGTCGCTCGTCCAGCCATGATCGCCGCCCGCTTTGACGACCTCGATGTCGATGATCCACGGGCACTGGTAACCGAAGTATTTCGCGAGCGTCTCCAGCGGTTTCTCCAGCAGCTCACCCTTGAACTCCGGGTTCCGCCACGAGAGCGCGATCGCACGCAGATAGACCTTCTGAAACTCCAGCATCGATTCGAGCGTCGGATTAGCGTTGTCCTTTGCCATGTCGGTTTCCCCGAGGTCATTCCATGATGGTGATGTGGTTCGCGTTGTACGCGGCCAGTGCCTGCGCGAATTGCGCCTCGTCCGCCGGCGCGGGCGGCAGAAACAGGGTGAGCTTGTTTTTCCGGCCGGACGTCCAGTCGCCGTTGACGCTCGGTGTCCAGGCCGACGACTTGGTCTGCACCTTCAGGTCGAGCTTGAACGGAAAGTGATAGCCGAAATGCTCGCGCAACGCGTGGACCGGATCGGCCTCGAGTTCGTCGAGAAACGCCGGGGAATGCCACGCGAGGGCGATCGCCCGAATGACGGTTGCCCGGTACTCGAGAAACTGTTCGTACGTCGGTAATCGAAGATCCTTGCTCATCGGTATGTTCTCCTGATTGACGAATGGAACGACTTACGGCAACGACTGCAACATCGCTCCGGCGAGCCTGGCAATGCGGCCCATGCCCGCCGTTGTTGCAACTTCGCATGCGCGCCGACACGCGGCCAGCGCGGCCACGCCGCCGCATCGCGGGTCGGCCTGGCGCAGGTACTCGCACTTCTTCAGCAGCAGCTGTGCTTCGTAATACCGCTCGCCGGTCGACTCGCACCATGCGAGGCACTGCTCGACCTGCGCGAGCGCGGCGGGGTAGTCGCCGCGCTCGGCATCCAGCTCGGCAAGCAGCGATGCGTAGTAGGTCAGCCCGAGCAGGCCGCCCGACTGCCGCTGCGCATCGAGATGCGCGACGACGCCCGCGCGGTCCCCTTGCGCCCACGCATGAATGATCGCGGCGTAGTGCCCGACCGCGCGCAGCCGATGCGCGTCCGACAGACGGAGAATCGCTTCCGACAAGGTGCGGGCCGCGTCGCGATCGCCCGCCAGCTGGTACATGCGCGCGAGGTACATCATCGTGACGCCGAGCGTCGGCAAATGGTCGAGGCAGGCCGCGCAATACACCGCGTCGCGCGCCAACGCGAGCGAGGCCTGCGGATCGTCGTCCATGGACCAGCGCACGCTCGCGAGCGACGCCATCGTCCACGCGCGCGTATCGAGCCCCAGGAGGCGCCGATGGTCCGCGTCGCGCCGCACGTCGTAACCGGCCAGCACCGCGTCGAACGCGGCGCGGGCGCGTGTATAGTCGCCGTCGACCCACAGGCTCATGCCGCGCATCGCGTCCGCCGCGACCTGGACGCCGGCATCGCCGCGCTCGGTCGCGAGCGCGTCGAGCCGCATGCCGATCCCGCGCACGGTGGGACGATCGCCGGCGACGTGGTAATAAGTCGACAGCGTCCATAGCGCGCTGATCTCGAGCTCCGGGTCGTCGAGCGTCTGCATCTGCCGCAACAGTTGCTCCGCATGCTCGCGCACCTGCGGATCCGCCCAGCCGAACCGTGCCATCGTCGCGTGCGTCAACGTCGCGCGGATGCGCGCGCTGTCGTGCTCGCGTTGCGCGTAGTCGGCATTGCCGAGCCAGTCGAACACCGACTGCCCGTAGCGGATCGCATCGTCGTACCGGGAACGTTCGAGTGCGCGACGCGCCGCGTCGATGCCGTGGGCGATCGCGTCGGCGAAATCACCCGCGCGCGCGAAGTGCCCGGCAACGCCGAACGCATGCGCATCGGCACCGCGATCGGCCTCCGCGATCAGCGCGCGGCCGACGCGTGCGTGGTTGACGCGCCGCACGGCAGGCGGCATCGATTCATAGGCCGCATCGCGAATCAACGCGTGACGGAACGAATAAAACACGCGATCGCGCCGATGTTGCGCGTACACGATCCGCTCTTCGAGCAGCAGCTGCAGATGCGCGTCGAGCGTGGCCCGATCATGCGGCGATGCGTGGGCGAGCAATTGCGCATCCACCTCGAGCCCGATGGTCGCGGCGAGCTGCGCGGTGTCGCGCGCGTCGTCGATCCGGTCGAACGCGAGTCCGAGCATGCCGCCGAGGCTGAGCGGAAGCGGATAAGGGTCCGTGTCCCGCAGCCCCGCGAGCGCGCCGTCCGCGCCGCTCATCGTCAGCTCGCGCGCAACGGCCTCGATGAACAGCGGGATGCCCGCCGTGCGCTGGGCGAGCTGGTCGAGCCAGGCCGGATCGAGCGCGCCCCGGCCCAAACACGCCGACATCAGGCGCTGCGCGTCGTCGCGCGGCAGGCGGCGCAGCACCAGGCGTTCGGTCGCGCCGCGCCAGCGCCCGAGCTTGTCCGGACGCGACGTGAACACGATGCCGAGCGCCGCTGCGCGCGGCGAGCGCTGCAGGTACGCAAGAAAGTCCTCGGTCGAGCGATCGATCCACTGGACGTCCTCGACGACGAGCAGTACCGGAGCGCCGTGGCCGAGCGACACGATCAGTTGCTCGAGGACGTCGAACAGCGCGTGCAGTTCGCGCTCACTCGACCACAGCAACCCCTTCGCGTCGCAGGGCAGCCCCAGCCAGGTCGCGAGCGCGACACGGGCCGCCGCGTGATCGCATTCGAGCGGCGCGATCATGGCGTCGATCGCCGCGAGCGCGAAACCGGCCGGACTGTCGGTGCCGATATGCCAATGCGCGCCGATGAATCGCAGGATCGGAAACAGCGCATGATTCTCCCGCTCGGGCAGGCATCCGCAATGCGCGAAGGCGTGGCCCTGAATCCGGACGGCCTCGCACAACTCGTGAACGAGGCGCGACTTGCCGATTCCCGCGTCGCCGACGACGAGCCGCGGCACACCGTGCGGCGCGGGCTCGCCGCGCTTCAAGCGACGATGTCTTGCGAGCGTCTCCTGCCACGCGCGCAACAGCGCGTCGAGTTCGCGCGCGCGGCCGACCATCGGCACTCGCATGCCGGCGTCGAGCGAATCGAACGGCGTATCGGCGCGACGCTCGCCGAGCAATTCATGAACCGGCTGCGGCACGAGGCCCGCACGCGCCAGCCGCAACGAGGTCGGCCGATAGTCGGCATGCCGTTCGAGCGCGAGCCGCGCATCGTCGCTGATCAGGATCTGCCCGGGTCCTGCAAGCCGCAGCAGCCGCGCCGCCGCCGCGGGCGTCGATACGCCCGACATGCGCGACGCATGGGTGAGAACGTGCCCGACGTGAATCGCGGCGGCCACTTCGACGCGCCAGCTTTCGGCACCGGCGCGGCCGCCGGCCGTCGTCGGCAGCCGTGCGCGCTCGGCCAATCGCACCATGTCGAGCGCCGCGCGCGCCGCCCGCCGCGCCGGCCGGTCGATGTCGCCTCGCAGGCCGAAATGGAACAGCAGCGTGTCGCCGAGCCGTCCGTCGACCTGCGCGCCATAGCCGACTGCGATGTCGGCGCACTTCGTCAGCCATTGCTCCTCGTAGCCGTCGAGCAAGTCGCCGTGATCGGTGCCGGCGTGGCGTCGCCGGCCCGCCCCGGTAATCGTCACGCAACAGCACAGCGTGGTGATCTGCCGGTACTCGCCAGCCGTTGCGATCGTCTCGCTGTACGGTGCGAACGGGTGCGGACGCGCCTGCCCGCTTGCGCGGCCGGCATCGAACTGGCCGACGAGCGCGGCGAAGTTGAGCGCGCGAAACGGCTCCGCGAGTTCGTCGGCCGACGCGGCGCGCTGTTCCGGATTCTTGTTCAGCGCGCGCCGCAACACCGAGCCGAGCGGATGCGACGCGATCGACGGAGGAAGCGCGACATCCACCGGGCTGAGCTGCTGATAGAGAATGTCCGCCACGCTCGCGCCGCGCATGACCACATCGCCCGTCAGGCATTCGATCACGACCAGGCCCCACGCATACAGATCGCTCCTGGGCGTCGGCGGCTCGTTGCGCAATTGCTCGGGCGCGCAATAGGGCGGCGAACCGAGCACCTCGGTTGCCAGCGTCGAGGTCTGGCGCGCGATGTCTTCCGTGCCTGGCAGCAACGCGCCGATGCCGAAATCGAGGAGTTTCGCGTGCGGCCCGCCATCGGCCATCGTGATCACGATGTTCTGCGGCTTCAGGTCCCGATGCACGATGCCCCGCCGATGCGCGGCCGCGAGCCCGTCGAGCACCTCCGCCATCAGCCGGCCCGTGTCGACGGCCGACAGCGGCCCCTCCACCGCGAGCCTGTCGCGCAAGGTCCGGCCCTGCACCAGCTCGAATACCGCGAACAACCGGCCGTCGGGTGCTTCCCCCTTGTCCAGCAACGCCACGATGTTCGGGTGGCGCAGCGCTTCGCACAGGTTCGTTTCGCGCCGAAAGCGCGCACGCTGGCGCGCGCGTTCCTCGGCGCTCAGCGCAGCATCGTCACGCATCAGCTTGATCGCGACGTCTTGTCCCGTCTCGTCGCAGGTCGCTCGAAACACCACGCCGGCGCCGCCTTCGCCGAGCCTCGCGCCAAGCCGGTAATGCCGCTTGCCGGCAAGCGTGGCGAAAGGCGCGGCGGACTGCTGCTGCGCAGGGGCGTCCGGCTCGACGGGCGCGCGGGATACGGTCGGCATCACCGCCGGTTCGGCCGCGTTCACGAGTAGTGGACGACAGGAGCCGGCGCCGCGCGGCGCACACCGATACGCGACTCGACGTCCGGCACCGACTGGCATTCGAGGTGCTCGCCGCGCATGATGCGGAACGGAACATCGCCGAAGCGGACGCTGCCGCGCCGGCGCTCGACGAGCTGGCTCGCATTCGCCCCTGGCAGCGCCGCGAACTGGCTTCGGGCGCGGTGAATCTGCACGTTGACGTGGGACGTATCGAGGCCGAGCATGCGCGCGAGGCGGTCGAGTTCGATCCAGCCTTGCGTGGCGGCGTCATAACCGGCCTGCATGTCGGCCGAGCGCGCGCGGGCAAGCGTGACGAGGCCGTAGTGATGGGCACGCTCGCCAAGGTCGACCACCCCGCCGCGCACATGCAGCAACATGCGCACGTGCTCTTCGTTCTGGCTGACAAAGAATTCGAGCAATTGCGCCGGCGCGGCCGGATCCGCCGATGCGCCAATCTGCATCGTCGAACCGTTGCGCACGAGTGACAGGCGCCACGCGCAGTCGCCGATCGACACTTCATCGCCATCATGGAGCGTGCGCGGCGGCAACGTGTCGTCGCACAGCCATTCACCGGCCGGCGACCGGACGATCGTGACCGGCTGTGCCGCCCGGGCTGGCAGGATCTGGCGCGGCACGAGCACGATCGGATGCGTGGCGCCTCGGATCGGCCACAGCGTATCAGCCGGATCGTCGAGCGTATCGACGTGCCACGGCGCGCTACCGGCCCTGCCGAACCGGATCACGTCGCCTTGCTGCAGCACCGCATGCTCGCCGTCGCGCAACGGCACACCCGATACCGCCGTGCCGTTGCTGCTGTGGTCGTGAAGTTCCCACCGCCCGCCAGCCCAGCGGATATGGGCATGGGCGCGGGACACCGACGCATCCTGGATGACCGTATCGCAGCGCGCAGCATCGCGGCCGAACACGTGATATGCGCGGAGCAGGCAAGCTTCTCCGGAAGAGTGGTTCTTGAGCATCGCCATGGCCGCCCCGTATCGGATTCGCCCGGATCGCTCGAGTGACGCTTCGACGTTGCCGGGCCAGCGATTGATTCAATGATCGCGAACAATGCCGCCTGTTCGCCGCCTCGTTACCTGTTTCCTCGTCAGCTTCCTTTCAAATCGTTGCTCGACCCGCACACGTCATTTCATTAAATTGAATTATCGAGTTCTTTATTTTTTTAAAGCAGAGCAACTTGATAAAAATCCTGCCAAATAAAATCACACACCGCAACCGAAATACCTCGCCATGCATTTCACATTGCAATGCTTTACATTTTCGACGGATTTCCGAGTTGAAAATAAAGGGTCGAAGATCATCATCGCCGCGCATGCCCCCTTGAATCAAGCATTGATGAAATACGGTCACATTGAAGGACGGAGCCGATTCAATGATCTTTTCCAGAGCGGAAATTTTGTTTGGATAATATGAAATAAATCAAATCGTTTCGAAAATTCAAATGATTTCATCCGGAATTTTTAAAACCACTATTAATTGATTTACTGACAATGTCGGTTATGCGATGTCGAATGGTTCGCGACGTCATCGGGAGATCGATTGGTATCGGCTCGGCTGTACGCCCGGATCTATGGCCTGACCGATCACGAAAGCAGACGTCCCGTCGACCATCCCGTCATCCCAACCGGCACGTGAGTCACACGAGCATGGCACGCTTCATCCAACCCCAATAAATCCCCTTGACGACCTATCTTTCGATATATATCTTTAGATATGTTTTACGACATATAGGACTCGATCATGCGACACAACTCCTCCCGCGGCCATGCCCGATGCGACGGTCATGGTGCGCATGCTCGCCCTGACTGGTTCGCCGGTCTCTGGTACGCGATCGGCCGCCACCGTCGCGGCCACGATCCATTCGGTGGCGGCCCGTTCGGTGGCCGTGGCGGGCGCGGCGGCTTTGGCGATTTCGGCGACGACGGCATGCCGCGCGGCCGCCAGTTCAGCTCCGACGATCTCCAACTGCTGTTGCTTGCGCTGGTCGCCGAGCAACCGAGCCACGGCTACGAGCTGATCAAGGCGCTCGACACGCGTTCGAACGGTTTCTACAGCCCGAGCCCCGGCATGGTGTATCCGGCGCTCACGTATCTCGAAGAAGTCGGTTTCGTTGCGTCGCAGGCGGAAGGCAACCGCAAGCGCTATGCGCTGACTGACGCCGGCCGCGCCCATCTCGACGCCCAGCGCGAACGCGTCGACACGCTGTTCGCCCGCCTCACGCACCTCGCGCGCAAGATGGAGTTCATGCGCCGCGCGTTCGCCGGGGAATCGGCGGGCAACGAAACGCAGGACGAAGCGCAAGCAGGCTGGCTGCCGGAGTTCGTCGAGGCGCGCCTCGCGCTCAAGCGCGCGCTGCTGCACAAGAGCGCCGCCGACGCCGACGAACAGCGCCGCATCGCGGCCATCATGCGCCGCGCGACGGCCGAAATCGAAGGCGGCGCCGGCGCGTAAGCCGCGCCGCCCCGCCAAACCATCAGGAGAACGGATTGATGCAGAACCCATCCGAGCGCACCGTGACCCGCGTGCGCCACCCCCTCAAGTTCCGCTTGCTGCAGGTCCTGCGCGTGCACGCCGTGACGCCGCACCTGCTGCGCGTCACGCTCGGCGGCCCCGATCTCGCGGATTTCGAATCCGCGTCGTTCGACGATCACGTGAAGGTATTTTTCCCGCCGCCCGGCGCCGAACGGCCCGTGCTGCCGGCGCTCGGCGCGAACGGTCCCGAGTTTCCGGAAGGCGAACCGAAGCCGGTCGCGCGCGACTTCACGCCGCGCCGCTTCGACCGGGCCGCCTGCGAACTCGATCTGGAATTCGTGCTGAACCACCCGGGCCCCGCGTCGCAGTGGGCCGCACAGGCACGCGTCGGCCAATGGCTCGGCATCGGCGGTCCGCGCGGCTCGTTCGTCATCCCGACCGGTTTCGACTGGCACCTGCTGATCGGCGACGATACGGCGCTGCCGGCGGTCGCGCGGCGTCTCGAGGAACTGCCGGCCGGTGCGCGCGTGGCCGTCGTGCTGGAAGTCGCGGATCGCACCGCGCAGATCGGCTTCGACACGCGCGCCGACGTGCATGAAATCTGGCGTTTCCGCGCCGAAGCCGACGCGGCAGGCGGCGACGTGCTGCTGAATGCCGTGCGCGACCTGCCGCTGCCGCCGTCCGGCGACGGCTACGTGTGGGCGGCGGGCGAAGCGCTGTCGATGCGCGCGGTACGCCAGCACCTGACCGGCGAGCGCGGCGTCGACAAGTCGCGCATCCGCGCGGCGGCCTACTGGAAGCGCGGCGCGGCGGCCGTGCACGAAACGCTGGAAGACTGATGGATGCGGGTACCCGGGAAAGGGGTACCCGATTGAAGTTGACCGGCCGATGACACAATCGTGGCGTCGGCGCACCAGCGGGCTTGGCACCGCTATCGCGACTGGTATATATCTGTGTGTGCGACGCCGCTGTCGGGCGACAGCCGCCGCAGCCCGCCCAGGAGCGCCCGGTCATGACAAAAGAAAGCCACGCGTCGCCGTTCCTTCGCAACCTGAAGATCGCCGGCTATTGCGGCCTTGCCGCGGTGGTACTCGCGCTGTTCGTCGCGATGTGCGCGATCCTGAAGGAAAGCGCACTCGACCGCGACGCCGCGCAACACCCGGCCGATACGCCTGAACTGCACGATGCGGGCGGCGGCCCGTCTGCATCGGCCGAATCGGCCAAGACACCCGGGTGACGGCGTCCTGCCCGATCTCCTGCCGCTTACGGCGCGTGCCGGCGGCCCATCACGACTGCATGTACCGAATCGCCGAGCCGTTCGAGCCGTGCGGTCACGCGCTGCCCGAACAGGTGCGCGGCCAGCGCGCCGGCCGTGCCGACCAGCACGCCGCCCGCCATGTCGAACGGCCAGTGCACGCCCGCATAGATGCGTCCCCATGCAATCGCCACGGCCATCGCGGCCATCACGAACCCGGTGAGCCGGGTCGTGCCGGCGAGCATCAGCCCGACCGCCATGCTCCAGGCGAACGTCATGTGATCGCTCGGAAACGAGCTGTCCGGCGCGTGCGGAATCAGTTGCGTGCCGACGCCGGCCATGAACGGGCGCGGCGAGAACCAGAAATGTCCGATGACCTGCGCGAGCGCGAGCGCCACACACACGCCGACGCCGGCTTCGATCGCCTGGCGCCGCGTCGGGCGTGCGCCGAAGAGCCAGGTCAGCAGCAGCATCGCGGGCAACGCGTACACGAGCCAGTCGGCGGCGAAGATGGCGAGGCGGGCAATGCCCGGCTGCGGCGCAACCCCGGCGTTGATGGCGGAAAAGAGGGTGAGATTGAGGGTCTGCATGAATCCGGTTGCGTGGGGCGTAAAAAATCGGCCGGTTGCCCGGCCTGATACGAACGATGCTAAGGCGCACGCGCTTAAGCGATGCTTAATGGGGTGGCCGCACGGGGTGGCCGCACGCGACGAAGCCCGCCGCGGCGAACGCACTTAGAGCCTGCATCGCAACACAAGTTCACATAATTGTCATATTCCCGCGCAACCGTCTCCCGTAAAGGCTCACCTTTTTCACATCGTGGCGTCATCGACGTATGGAAACATCGAGACGCCCGCCGCCGTCCAGGCCGTTTGCGTCATTCATCTCAATATTTACGCTGCGAATGCTTCGAAATCGGCAACAATTAATTCCAAATGCGGCATCGCACAACGGCAACGCACAGGCATAGGATTACGAGCTTACGAGCACTCACCCACGAAGCGATCAACAACAAGGAGTCCGCATGAAACCCAGCGATGTCCGATCGAAAGCGTTTGCGATGCCGTTGACCAGCCCCGCCTTCCCGATGGGTCCTTACCGTTTCGTCGATCGTGAGTTTCTGATCATCACGTATCGCACCGATCCGGATCGTCTCCGCGAAATCGTCCCCGAGCCGCTGCAGGTCACCGAGCCGCTCGTGCACTATGAATTCATCCGCATGGCCGATTCGACCGGCTTCGGCGACTACACCGAAAGCGGCCAGGTGATTCCCGTCGAATACAACGGCCAGCCGGGCGGCTATACGCTCGCGATGTATCTCGACGATCACCCGCCGATCGCCGGCGGCCGCGAACTGTGGGGCTTCCCGAAGAAGCTCGCGTCGCCCACGCTGCAGGTGAACACCGACCACATCCTCGGTACGCTCGATTACGGCAAGGTGCGCGTCGCCACCGGCACGATGGGCTACAAGCACAAGGAACTCGACATCGACGAGCAGACCAAGCGTCTCGCCGGCCCCAATTTCCTGCTGAAGATCATCCCGCACGTCGACGGCACCGCGCGCGTCTGCGAACTCGTGCGCTACTACATGCAGGACATCAAGATGAAGGGCGCATGGACGGGCCCCGCATCGCTCGAGCTGGCGCCGCACGCGCTCGCGCCCGTGGCCGACCTGCCCGTGCTCGAAATCGTCGAAGCCCGCCACCTGGTCGCAGATTTGACACTGGGCCTCGGCGAAGTCGTCTACGATTACCTGGCTCAGTAACACGTCCGCAGTCCTTTCTCCCTGACAATCCTTTCACCACGGGAATTCGAACATGAGCAACCTGAATGGCAAGACCGCAGTCGTCACGGGCGCCGCAAGCGGCATCGGCAAGGAAATCGCACTCGAGCTCGCGAAGGCGGGCGCGGCCGTCGCGATCGCCGACCTGAACCAGGACGGCGCGAACGCCGTTGCCGACGAGATCGTCAAGGCGGGTGGCAAGGCGATCGGCGTCGCGATGGACGTGACGAACGAGGACGCCGTGAACAGCGGTATCGACAAGGTGGCCGAAACGTTCGGCTCGGTCGACATCCTCGTGTCGAACGCGGGTATCCAGATCGTCAATCCGATCGAGAACTACTCGTTCTCCGACTGGAAGAAGATGCAGGCGATCCACGTCGACGGCGCGTTCCTGACGACCAAGGCCGCGCTCAAGCATATGTACAAGGACGATCGCGGCGGTGTCGTGATCTACATGGGTTCGGTGCACTCGCACGAAGCGTCGCCGCTGAAGTCGGCGTACGTGACGGCCAAGCACGGCCTGCTCGGCCTGGCGCGCGTGCTGGCGAAGGAAGGCGCGAAGCACAACGTGCGCTCGCACGTCGTGTGTCCGGGCTTCGTGCGCACGCCGCTGGTCGACAAGCAGATTCCGGAGCAGGCGAAGGAGCTCGGGATCAGCGAAGAGGAAGTGGTGAAGAAGGTGATGCTCGGCAATACGGTCGACGGCGTGTTCACGACCGTTCAGGACGTCGCGCAGACGGTGCTGTTCCTGTCGGCCTTCCCGAGCGCCGCGCTCACGGGCCAGTCGTTCATCGTCAGCCACGGCTGGTTCATGCAATGAAGCCGCACGCCCGCACCGAAAAGCAGGCCGTCGATGCGGCGGACCTGCATCACGAGGCCGGCGCACCGGCCGCCGCGCGCACGCTGCCGTACGAGACGATCGCGCTCGTGCTGCAAGGCGGCGGCGCGCTCGGCGCGTACCAGGCCGGCGTGTTCGAAGGGCTGCACGAGGCGGGCATTCCGCTCGACTGGATCGCGGGCATCTCGATCGGCGCGCTCAACACCGCGCTGATCGCGGGCAATGCGCCCGAGCATCGTGTCGAGCGGCTGCGCGAGTTCTGGGAGACGATCTGCAAGCCGGCGTTCTTCCCGACGATTCCGGCCGCATTCGAGTTCGCGCTGTTCAACAGCATCGACCAGATCCGCACGTTCTTCACCGCATCGCAGGCCGCGAGCGCGATGATGCAGGGCCAGCAGGGCTTCTTCGTGCCGCGCTTCCCGCCGCCGCTGCCGGGCGTGTCGGATCATCCGGAGAAGATCAGCTGGTACGACACGTCGCAACTGCGCGCGACGCTGCTGAAGCTGTGCGATTTCGACCGGATCAATTCGGGCGAAACGCGCGTGTCGGTCGGCGCGGTCAACGTCGGGACCGGCAACTTCGTGTACTTCGACAACTCGCGCATCCGTCTCGCGCCCGAGCATTTCATGGCGTCCGGCGCGCTGCCACCCGCGTTCCCGCCGGTCGAGATCGACGGCGAGTACTACTGGGACGGCGGTGTCGTGTCGAACACGCCGCTGATGGAAGTGCTCCGCGCCCGGCCGCGTCGCGACACGCTCGCGTTCCAGGTCGATCTGTGGAGTGCGCGCGGGCCGCTGCCGCGCACGATGGCCGACGTCGCCGAACGCACGAAGGACGTGCAGTATTCGAGCCGCACGCGTTTCGTCACCGACACGCTGCAGCGGGAGCAGCGCTACCGCAACGTGCTGCGCCACGTGCTCGACCAGGTGCCGGAAGAGCAGCGCAAGGCGGATCCGTGGTGCATCGAGGCCGATGCGATGTCGTGCAGCAAGAAGTACAACATCCAGCACCTGATCTACCAGCAGAAGGCGTACGAGCATCACTACAAGGACTATCAGTTCGGTCTGTCGACGATGCGTGACCACTGGTCCGCGGGTCTCGACGACATCCGCAAGACGCTCGCGGTCAAGGACGGCCTCGCGCTGCCCAACAACGACTCGGGCTTCGTGACGCACGACATTCACCGCAAACGGTAATGCCGTGTGCGACGGATCGGCGCGATGCATGCGCCGGTCCGTCCTCTTCTCCGATCAGCCATGCCGATTTTCATTGCACTGTTCGCGCTCATCGCTGCCGGATGGGGCGCGGTTCACCTGTTTCACGTCATCGCCGCGCAGTTCGGCCAGCCGGTCGCGATCGCGGCCGCCGTGCTCGCCGCCGCGATCCTGATCGCGCTGGTCGCGTGGTGGATCAGGCGCCGTCGCGACATCGCACCGAATACGAAGGAAGAAGGCTGGACCCACGTCGTGCATCGCGCGTGGGGCGAGCTCCGTGTATCCGCGACGCAGGGGCTGCTGTGGCTGTCGCACGACGGCGCGGACGGCCGCTATACGCTGTCGCAACTCGACGGCTGTCAGGCCGCACCGATCGGCGGACGCTGGCATCTCGTCGTGCGCGTGCGCGATGCCGTGCGCGGCGAATGGAAGCTGCCGATGATGGACAAGCGCGATGCGCAGCGTTGGGCACGCGTGCTGACGCTCGCGAAGGACAACCGCCTCTGAAACGGCGCGCGGTGGATGCGTATCGGCGTCCGGCACGAACCGCCGCGCCGGCTGTCCCGCATTCCACGCGCTATCGCGCCTTCAGCGCCCACAACGCATCGAGCACGTGCTGCGTCGCCCGTTCGACCGGCCCCGCCCGATGCGCAATACCCAGTTCCCGCCACAACGCCGGGCGCAACGCCCGCATGACGATGCGTGCGTCGGGTAGCGGGGCGCCCGCCTCGTGCGGAAGCAGCGTCGCGCCGTAACCCGCCGCGACCAGGCTCTTGATCGCATCGTTGTAGTTGAGTTCGATCCGCGGCTCCGGCCGATGGCCGCCGAGCGCGAACCATTCGGTCGTGAGCCGCGACAGGCGGGTGGTCGCATCGTTGAGTATCAGCGGGCGGGCGGCCAGATAGCCGGGCGTGACGCGCGCCGGGAGCGGCCAGTCCGCCGGCAGAAACGCCATCACCGGATCGCGCCGCCACGCGCGGATCGACAACCCGGCGACCGCCGTCTGCGGCAGCGCCACCAGTCCGATATCGAGCGTGCCCTGCGCAATGCGCGCGAGTGTGTCGTGCGACGTCAGCACCGCGATCTGGACATCGATGTCCGGATGCTGCTCGCGCAACCGGGCCACCGCCTGCGGCAGCAGGTGCGCGATCGCGCCGGTCGATGCGCCGAGGCGCACGCGCCCGGTCAACCCCTGCACCTGCCGCTGCACATCGTCCAGCGTGGCTTCGACCTCGGCCAGCAGGCGACGCGCCCGCTCCACCAGCACTTCGCCGATGGCCGACGGCCGCACGTTTCCACGCGTGCGGGACAGCAACGGCGCACCGATGCGGCTTTCCAGTTCGGCAATGTGAAGACTGACGGTCGGCGGCGCGAGATGAAGCCATTGCGCCGCGGCGACAAAGGACCCTTGGTCGGCGATGGCGACCAGCGTGCGCAGGCGGTCCAGGCTGATCTCGCGCATTCCCCACCCCTCGTTCAAGAAAACTGAATCTGGCAGTCAGCAAATTCAACTTTTCCTATTCTAGGCGTTCGGCGGACGATACGGCTTTCCCGACGACCGAACCGAAGGAACGCGACCACCATGAGCCAGCCCACTGTCTACATCGACGGCGATCAAGGCACGACCGGATTGCTGATCCACGAACGCCTGCGCGGGCGCGACGACCTGCAGCTCGTTACGCTGCCGGATGCCGAGCGCAAGGATCCCGCGCGGCGCGCCGAAGCGATCAACGCAGCCGACATCGCGATCCTGTGCCTGCCCGATGCGGCCGCGCGCGAAGCGGTCGGCTTCATCCGGAATCCGGCGGTACGCGTGATCGACGCGAGTTCGGCCCATCGCACACAGCCGGATTGGGTCTACGGCTTTCCCGAGATGGCGAACGGGCACGCGCAGACGATTGCGCACGCACGGCGTGTCACCAATCCGGGCTGCTACCCGACCGGTGCGATCGGGTTGCTGCGGCCCCTGCAGCAGGCCGGCCTGCTGCCGCGCGACTACCCGGTGAGCATCCATGCCGTCTCCGGGTACTCGGGCGGCGGGCGGGGTGCCGTCGACGCATTCGAATCAGACGGCGCCACGCACACGAAACCGCTGCAGGTCTACGGCCTCGCGCTCGCACACAAGCATGTGCCCGAGATCCAGCTGCATGCCGGCCTGACGCATCGCCCGATGTTCGTGCCGGCCTACGGTGCCTATCGGCAAGGCATCGTGCTCACCGTGCCGATCGACTTGCGGCTGCTCCCTGCCGGCGTGACCGGTGAGCAGCTGCATGCGTGTCTTGCGCACCATTATGCCGACGCGCGTCATGTCGACGTCACGCCGCTCGCGAACACGCAAGCGATCACGCATCTCGATCCGCAAGCGCTGAACGGCACCAACGACCTGCGGCTCGGCGTGTTCGTCAATGCCGAGCACGGCCAGGTGCTGCTGTCCGCCGTGTTCGACAATCTGGGCAAAGGGGCATCCGGGGCTGCCGTGCAGAATCTCGACCTGATGCTCGGCGCGGCAGACGTGGCGAAAGCGGCATAGCCACGTGCGAGCACGATCGTCGGCCGGCCCGGCACAGTGCGGCCGCCGAGGCGTCGAGGCAAGGGGGGCGCTACCGGCGCGCGACGCGATTGCGAGCCGGAAACGGGTGCCTGCCGACGTTCCGCGCATGCTCCCGTAAAAGCTCACCTTTAGCCGGTTTCAGGCCGTCTCGTCACCCGCGGCGGCATTCAAACCGGCCAGCGTCTCCACCAGAAAATCCACGCAGACGCGCACCTTCGCCGACGCCGCAACGCGCTCCGGATACACGGCCCAGATGTTCGCGGGCTGGATTGCATCCGGCAGCACGCGACACAATGCGCCGCGTTCGATCAGCGGCGCGGCTTCCCAGATCGAGCGCAACACGATTCCGCGGCCGGCCAGCGCCCACTGCACGGCCACCTCGCCATGGTTCGTCGACAGCGCGCCGCCCACCTTCACGCTTGCCGTTTCGCCGCGCACGTTCAGCCGCCACACGCCGAGCGGGTGATCGCGCTCCTTGATCGCAAGACAGTCGTGCGACGCGAGATCCGCGAGCGAGCGCGGCGTGCCGCGCCGTGCCAGATAGTCGGGCGATGCACACAGCACGCGGTAGTTCGCGGCGAGGCGGCGCGCGATCAGGTGATCGGCGATCTCGTCGCCGATGCGCACGTCGAGGTCGTAGCCTTCGCCCGCGACATCGACGAGCCGGTCGAACAGATCGAGCCGCACGTTCAACTGCGGATAGCGCGAGGTGAAGTCGAGCAACGCCGGCGCGACGATATGCCGGCCGAAGCCGAAGCTGCTCGATATGCGCAGCGTGCCGCGCGGCACCGTGCGCGTGGTCGATACGTCCTCGACGAGATGATCGACGTCGTCGAGGATCTTCTCGGCGCGCGCGTACACGCGTTCGCCGGCTTCCGTGACCGTCACGCGGCGCGTCGAACGATGCAGCAGGCGCGTGCCGAGCTGCGCCTCGAGCAACGCGATGCGCTTGCTGACATAGGCGGGCGATACCGCGAGCTGCTCGGCGGCCGCGCTGAAGCTGCTCAGGCGGACGACCAGGCTGAACACGCGCAGGTCGTCGAGATTCGGCGATTTGTTCACGATTCGTGGAAAGTCGATTAACCTTTAGCGCGATTTTAATCCGGTTGGAAATAAATAGAATGACGTGACGCGCCGCGGCCTCTCCCCGCGGCCGGCCCACCAGCCAAGGAGCTTTGCATGACCGACAAGACCTACAGAATTGCCGTGATCCCCGGCGACGGCATCGGCCGTGAAGTGATGCCCGAGGGCCTGCGCGCACTCGATGCCGTGACCGCGCGCTTCGGCATCCGCTTCGACTTCGTCCAGGTCGACTGGGCGAGCTGCGACTACTACGCGCAGCACGGCAAGATGATGCCGGACGACTGGAAGGCGCAGTTGTCGGGCATGGACGCGATCCTGTTCGGCGCGGTCGGCTGGCCGGCAACGGTGCCCGATCACATTTCGCTGTGGGGCTCGCTGCTGAAATTCCGCCGCGAATTCGACCAGTACATCAACCTGCGGCCCGCACGCCTGTTCGACGGCGTACCGTCGCCGCTCGCCGGCCGCCGCGCGGGCGACATCGACTTCATGATCGTGCGCGAGAACACCGAGGGCGAATATTCGTCGGTCGGCGGCACGATGTTCGAAGGCACCGAGCGCGAGATCGTGATGCAGCAGTCGATCTTCACGCGCCACGGCACCGAGCGCGTGCTGAAATTCGCGTTCGACCTCGCACAGCGGCGCGCGAAGCGCCTCACCGTCGCGACGAAGAGCAACGGCATCGCGATCAGCATGCCGTGGTGGGACGCGCGCACGGCCGAGATGGCCGAGCACTATCCCGACATCGCCGTCGACAAACAGCACATCGACATCCTGTGCGCGCGCTTCGTGCTGCAGCCTGACCGCTTCGACGTCGTCGTTGCGTCGAACCTGTTCGGCGACATCCTGTCGGATCTCGGGCCGGCCTGTACGGGCACGATCGGCATCGCACCCTCGGCGAACCTGAACCCAGATCGCAAATTTCCGTCGCTGTTCGAACCCGTGCACGGCTCCGCGCCCGACATCGCGGGGCAGTACATCGCGAACCCGGTCGCGATGATCTGGTCGGCGGCCTTGATGCTCGACTTCCTCGGCAACGGCGCGGGCCGCGAGCGCGAAGCGCACGATGCGATCGTCGCCGCAATCGAGGACGTGCTGCGCGCCGGGCCACATACGCGCGACCTCGGCGGCAACGCGGGGACGCAGGAAGTGGGTGAGGCGATCGCCGCGCGGATCGCGGGCTGACGATCACGCCCGGCGCGATTGCGCGCGCCGGATAGCGACCGCACGAATCCGTGACGAGTGAGCGGTCAGCGGTGAGCAACACGCGATGCGTTGGCGCACTCGTGCGAATTCCGACGCCCGGACGGTGAAGTCGAGCGGTGGGCAACGTCGCACCGCCGCGCACATGACTCGCGCTATCCGTCGTTGGCGTCGACACGATCGGTGAGTTGCACATCGCGTGCACGCACACCGATCGTCAATCCACTACCGGCCCTGTGCGATCGGTGACATGCATCACGCGGTGAAGCACACCGTTGCATGCCGATACGTGCATCGCACGATGTCGACGTGGGCGGCCCTGTCCGCCTGGCCCGATACGAAGCCGCATCGAACGGCTCGAAGCACCCAGTCCGACGCGACGTTTCACCTCGTCCCGAAAAATCTCACCTTCAGCGCACCGACTCCCGAATTTCCTCACCGTTGAATCCCGGTGATGCGTTCACCGATGCGTCGAGTCGACGCGCGCGTCACAGCCCGAGATCGGACAGCCCCGGGTGATCGTCCGGACGACGGCCGAGCGGCCAGTGAAAGAGACGATCCTGTTCGCGAATCGGCAGGTCGTTGATGCTCGCGTGACGATGCGCCATCAGGCCGTTTTCGTCGAACTCCCAGTTTTCGTTGCCGTACGAGCGGAACCAGTTGCCGGCGTCGTCGCGCCATTCGTATGCGAAGCGCACCGCGATGCGATTGCCGTCGAACGCCCACAGCTCCTTGATCAGCCGGTAGTCGAGCTCGCGCGTCCACTTGCGCTGCAGCAGCCCGACGATCTCGTCGCGGCCGGTCACGAATTCCGCACGGTTGCGCCATCGGCTTTGCGGCGTATAGGCGAGCGACACGCGCTGCGGGTCGCGCGTGTTCCACCCGTCCTCGGCGGCGCGCACCTTCTGGCGTGCCGTTTCGAGCGTGAAGGGCGGAACGGGCGGACGGACTTCGGGGGAAGCGGACATGAGTGGCTCCTGTTCAGGTTGTGGCCGTGGACAACCGCGGCCGGTTCGGATTCGCTGCTTCGACTACCGCGAAACTGTGTCGAGCAGCAGTTCGGCCGTCGCGCGCGCATCGCGCGCGGCGTTTGCATCGCCGCTGACGAGCGCCACGCCGATCGCGCCGTCGATCAGCACGAGCCACTGACGCGCAATGCGCGCGAGCCCGCGGCGCTCGATGCCCGTTTCGTCGGCATACGCATCGAACCGCTCGCGCACGAATGCCAGCAGACGCGCCTTGTGCATACGCGCGACGACGCGCACGGGATCGTCGGCGTCGGGAATCTCGCCCGACGCGTTCAGGAACGCGCAGCCGTGAAAATCGGGCTGCCGGAACCAGTCGCGCAGCACGTCGAACATGCCGAGCAACTGCGCGCGCGGCGCCTTGCCGAGCGCCAGCGTTGCATCGACGAACCAGCGCATCCAGCGCGCGTCGCGGCGTTCGAGCGCGGCGACCACCAACGCCTCTTTCGATTCGAAATGCGAATAAAAGCTCTTTCGTGCCGCGCCGGATCGCTTGACGATCGCATCGACGCCGGTTGCATGGATGCCGCCCGAGTAGATCAGCGCTTCGGCTGCATCGAGCAGCCGGTCGCGAACGCCCGGTTCGCCGGAGGAGTCGTGAGGTGTGTTCATGGGTTTACGGTAGAACGATCGTTCTCCATCGTCAACACCCGCATGAAAAAGCCCTGTCGGCGAGAGGGATGAATCGCGCGCTGGCCGCGCGCCGCGGCCCGCCGCGTTTACGACATTTTTTCTTGAAGCGGACGCGCGACGCTCACTACACTTCGGTCACCCTGTCTGGGCGAAAGGACATCATGCAGCGACCGGAATCCGCGCGCCCCGCGCGCGCCTATGCGGCTTATGCGAAGCGGCTCGACGGCCGCGTCGTCGTGCGGCGCTTCGACCCGCGCAACGATTCGTACGACACGTTGACCGCGCTGCTGCATCGCGCGTTTGCGCCGCTCGGCGCATTGGGCTTCAACTGCCCGTGCGTCGATCAGCCGGCCTCGGTGACACGCGAACACGTGCTCACCGGCGAGTGCTTCGTCGCGCTCGGCAATGCACACCTGGTCGCGACGATGACGATGCGTTCGCACGATCCGGATTCCCGCTGCGATCCGTACCGCAGCCGACACGTCGCGACACTCGGCCAACTGGCCGTCGATCCCGTCTGGCAGGATCGCGGCATCGGCCGTTCGCTGCTCGCGTTCGCACAACGGCGGGCCGCCGCGCGCGGCGCGACGCATCTCGCACTCGACGCGCCGTACGCGGCGGTCCGGCTCATCGACTTCTATCGTCGCGAAGGATTTCAACCGCTCGACGTGATGCGCTTTCCGGGACACAACTACGACAGCGCGATCCTGTGCAAATCCGTCAGCGTCGCGAACGAGCGCATCGTTGCCGGCGATACGACACAGTTCGACGTTGCGCGGCATGTGGGTGCGGCATCATGAAACAAGAAGTGCCAAAGCGCGATGGCGGCGACGATCACACCCGGCTCGACGTGCGGCAGGCACGCTTGCGCGCGGCGCGGCGGCGGCGCGGTGTCTTGAAGCTGACGATTCTCACGATCGCGGTCGCCCAGGCGCTGGCGTTCGCGTTCGAAAGCCTGCTGGTCATGGCCGGCTTCGCGCCGGATGCCGCGACGGTGTTGCTGTTCCGCTTCGTGACGTGCGCGCTCGTCAGCTTCTGGCTGCAAGCGGATGCGTTGCGCGCGTATCAATATGCGGCGCAGCACGGGTTCGTCACCGCTCCCGGCGCGCAGGGCGATCCGGCCGACATCGCGCCGCAGTGCCCGAAGCGCTGGCTCGTCGTGTTGAGTCTTCAACTCGACCCGCGAGGGTTGAATGGTGAACGGATCAAGTAGCGGTCTGCGCACCGATCGATGTCTATTGATGTCGATCGCTTCTCGCACGAGTGAGTCGCAACGAGGCGTGAAGGCTCACGGTTGATGGCGCGGTTCGGCACGGCATCGCATGGCGTGCGTCGCGGACGGTCACGCGACAAGCCAGGAAGGAAGTGGCCGGAAGAGGGGAAGCAGGTGCCGAACGGCGTGCCGGCGGAAAGCCGGGCGACTGCCGACAGGTGAAGTGAACGTGCGATTGCAGGTCACCGAGGTGCGATCGTGTCGCGTTTCGGCGCACAAACACAGCTCCCGAATAGTCTCACCTTGAGCCCGGATTCACGAGTTTCGACTCGAAGATGCAGACGTAAAACCAAAACGGGGCAGGCGGCAAACACGCCGCGCCGCCCCTTCAGCACTCAGGCTGTCCAGTCGAGAATCACCTTGCCGCTTTCACCAGACAGCATCGCGGCGAAGCCTTTCTCGTAATCGTCGGCCGCAAAGCGATGCGTGATGATCGGCGACAGGTCGAGGCCGCTCTGCAGCATCGCGACCATCTTGTACCAGGTCTCGAACATCTCGCGACCGTAGATGCCCTTGATCTCGAGCCCCTTGAAGATCACCTGGTTCCAGTCGATCGCCGTCTGCGCGGGCGGAATGCCGAGCAGCGCGACCTTGCCGCCGTGGTTCATCGCCTCGAGCATGCTCGTGAACGCGCTCGGCACGCCCGACATTTCGAGGCCGACGTCGAAGCCTTCGGTCATGTGCAGGTCAGCCATCACGTCGCGCAGCGACTCGCGCGCGACGTTGACCGCACGCGTCGCGCCCATCTTGCGCGCGAGCTCCAGCCGGTAATCGTTGATGTCGGTGATGACGACGTTGCGCGCGCCGACGTGCTTCGCGATCGCGACGGCCATGATGCCGATCGGGCCCGCACCGGTGATCAGGACATCCTCGCCGACGAGATTGAACGACAGCGCCGTGTGCGTCGCGTTGCCGAACGGATCGAAGATCGAGGCGAGATCGTCGGAGATCTCCGGCGGAATCTTGAACGCGTTGAACGCAGGAATCGCCAGATACTCGGCGAACGCGCCTTCGCGGTTCACGCCGACGCCGACCGTGTTGCGGCACAGATGGCGGCGCCCCGCGCGACAGTTGCGGCAGAAACCGCACGTGATGTGGCCTTCGCCGGACACGCGATCGCCGATCGCGAAGCCGCGCACTTCCTGCCCCATCTCGACGATCTCGCCGACATACTCGTGACCGACGTGCATCGGCACGGGAATCGTCTTCTGCGCCCAGTCGTCCCACTTCCAGATATGAATGTCGGTGCCGCAGATCGCCGTGCGGCGGATCTTGATCAGCACGTCGTTGTGACCGACTTCGGGGCGCTTCACGCGCGTGAGCGTAAGGCCGGGGCCGCGTTCGAGCTTTGCCAGTGCTTTCATGGTCGCGCCTCCGTCAGATGATGCCGAGCGACTTGCCGACGCGCACGAACGCGGCGACCGTCCGGTCGATCTGCTCGGGCGTATGCGCGGCGCTCATCTGCGTACGGATGCGCGCGCGGCCACGCGGTACGACGGGGAACGAGAAGCCGATCACGTAGACGCCTTCGTCGAGCAGCTTGTCGGCCATGTTCGTCGCGAGTTGCGCGTCGCCGAGCATCACCGGGATGATCGGATGCGCGCCCGGCACGAGCGTGAAGCCGGCTTCGGTCATCTGCTTGCGGAACCGCGCGCCGTTTTCGCGCACGCGCTCGCGCAGCTTCGCGCCTTCGTCGCTGCCGAGCAGTTCCAGCACCTTCAGCGACGCCGCGGCGATGCTCGGCGTAAGCGTGTTCGAGAACAGATATGGGCGCGAGCGCTGGCGCAGCAGTTCGATGACCTCGCGACGCGCGGCGACATAGCCGCCCGATGCGCCGCCGAGCGCCTTGCCGAGCGTGCCCGTGATGATGTCCACGCGGCCTTCGACGCCACAGTGCTCGGGCGTGCCGCGGCCGTGCGTGCCGATGAAGCCGACCGCGTGCGAATCGTCGACCATCACGATCGCGCCGTAACGATCGGCGAGATCGCAGATGCCTTTGAGGTCGGCGATGATGCCGTCCATCGAGAATACGCCGTCGGTCGCGATCAGCTTGTGGCGCGCACCCGCTGCGTCGGCTTCCTTGAGCTTCGCCTCGAGGTCGGACAGGTCGTTGTTTTTGTAGCGGAAGCGCTTCGCCTTGCAGAGGCGAACGCCGTCGATGATGCTCGCGTGGTTCAGCTCGTCGCTGATCACCGCGTCGTTCTCGTCGAGCAGCGTCTCGAACAGGCCGCCGTTCGCGTCGAAGCAGCTCGAATAGAGGATGCTGTCCTCGGTGCCGAGAAACGCGGCCAGCGCGCTTTCCAGTTGCTTGTGGACAGTTTGCGTGCCGCAGATGAAGCGCACCGATGCCATGCCG
This sequence comes from Burkholderia sp. BCC0405, assembly GCF_902833075.1. Lineage (NCBI taxonomy): Bacteria > Pseudomonadati > Pseudomonadota > Betaproteobacteria > Burkholderiales > Burkholderiaceae > Burkholderia > Burkholderia sp. BCC0405. The sequence continues at coordinate 361,610 of NZ_CADFEO010000007.1, read as the reverse complement.
AAGCCGTCCTGGTCGAGGCCGGCCTTCGCCGCGTCGATCAGGCGCGAATCGTTCGCCAGACCCAGATAGTTGTTCGCGCAGAAATTGAGCACGCCGGCGCCACCGGCGAGCCGCACGTCCGCCGCCTGGGGACTCGCGATCTCGCGCTCGGTCTTGTAAAAACCGTCCGCGCGGATCTGGTCCAGCGTCCCGCGCACTTGGGCGAGAAAGGCATCACGCATCGCAAAGCTCCTGACAGGGTTTCGCATTCCGCGACGCACCACTCGTGGCGGCGGCGCAACGGCCTGCTACTGTTATAGTCGGTCGTTCGGTTGACCGCATTTATCCGATATTCCGAACTAGAATTCGAAATACCGAACAACTCTAAGCGAACGGAATCCAAATGGCAAGTTCCTCCGGTTCGCGGCGCACGACTGCCAGCGCCGCACCGCCACCGCCGGCCGCCACGCCGCCGCGCGTCGGCGAGCAGATCCAGCGGCTGCGCAACGAACGCAAACTGACGCTAGACGACCTGTCGCGCGCGGCCGGCGTATCGAAATCGATGCTCTCCGAGATCGAACGCGACAAGGCCAACCCGACGATCGCCGTTGCGTGGCGGCTGACGAACGCGCTCGGCATCACGCTCGACGAGCTGTTCTCGCAGCCGAAGGCGCCCGAAACCATTCGCGTAGACGGCCCGCACGACATCCCGACGCTTGCCGGCCATGACGGCCGCTACCAGTTGCGCGTGTGGGGCCCGATCGACCTCGCCGGCAAGTTCGAGTGGTACGAGCTGACGCTGCCGGGCGGCGGCGCATTGATATCGAACGCACACGAGCCCGGCACGCGCGAACACCTGACCGTGCTGCAGGGCGCGATGGAAATCGAAGCCGCCGCAGCCAGCCGGCGCCTGAAGGTGGGCGACACCGCGCGCTATCCAGCCGATGAGCCGCACGCAATCCGCAATCCCGGCAAGGCCGAAGCGCGGGCACTGCTGATCGTGATACATCGCTGACGGCGCGTATAGCTGGCCGAAGGGCCAATTGCAGGCCAGTTGCGGAAAACACTGTATGTTTGTACAGTATACGGACATTCCGCCATGCATGGGCTGGAGCCGGCGCACCGAGGCGCCCGCCCGGTCGACAGGAGCCTGCAATGACAGAAGAACAAAATTTGGCCGCGCTCAGCTTCAAGGCTGCCGCGCACGACCTCGAGCAGATCGTCCGGCATATCGCCGGGCGCTACATCCACCAGCGCGTCCCGCTGACGTGGCGCCTGCTGCACGCCATCGAGGCCGAGGCACTCGCCGATCTCGGCTTTGCCAGCCGGCACGAGGCCGGCATGCGTCAATTGTTCGAACGGCCGTCGGACATGACGTTTCCCGAAACGGACGATCCGATCGACTTCGGGCGCTCGAATGCGCTGCCCGCCGTTTTTTCGTTCGCGGTTCTCGCATATGAAGCCGCGTCAACGGCGTCGAACGGCACGGCGCCGCACGAGCGCGCTCACCGTCCGTCCAAGGCATGGGGCGACTGACTCCCCGCCCGGGCCGCCGCGTTAAGGCGGCCTCACCCAGCCTCTTGCTGCCCGAGACGTTGCGGAAAGGGCTACCATATACGCAACTAACGGAGTAAGTCACATGTCTCTTCCCGTCTCGCCCGACACCCTCGCACGCCCGGAAGAAACAGATCTGTTCGACCGTGGCGCATCCGACTGGATCATCTCGCCGGAAGCCGCATTCGATGCATGGCTCGCCATGCAGGACTATCGCCGCTCGTCGGCCGACGTCTATCGCGCGCAATGGGGCGCGTTCCTCACGTGGATGCGCGCACACCAGAAGAATCTGGCAACGGTCGATACCGCAACCATCGCGAATTTCGTCGCAGAGCTGCCGATCCGGAAAACCCAGCGGATGCGCTACTTGCGGTTGATCGAGCGCGTGCTCGATCACATCCGGCGCACCGAATATGCGTCGACCAACCCGGCCCGGTTCATTGCTCAGGATGGCGAAGCGAACTGGCGCAAGGCGCGCGACAACGAACCGACCGGTTTCCTCACGCCTGCCGAGCGCGCGACGTTGCTCGCGTACCTGTTTTCACCGATCGGCGTATCCGGTTCCGCTTACTGGAAAGAGCGGCGCGACCGTGCGCTCGTCGCCGCGTTTCTCGGTGCCGGCATTAAAACCGGCGAAGCTCGAGCGCTCACGATTAGTTGCATCAATTCGAGTGGAACATCGCTGCAGATCGCGTCGACGCATCCGGATTTCGCTCGCGAAGCCCACCTCGCATCGTTCGCGATCGCCCTGCTGGAAGCCTGGCTCACCGAGCGCAAGCGCCAGGACATTCCGGGGGAACTGGTGTTTCCGGCCTCCCATGCCGGGCGGCCGATGCACAAGGCGACGATGCTGCGCGCGATCGACGCGATCGTCGAATCTGCCGGGCTCACGTCGTCGCGCACCGCGCGCGCGAGCCCGCAAACGCTGCGCAATACCTATGCGGCTGAACTGTTCGAGCACGACGTGCCGCCCGAACGAGTCGGCAAATGGCTGGGCTTCATGCGGCCGATCTCGTCGAACCGCCTGCATCGCGCATGGAAAACCTGGCGCGGCGGTTTGGCCAACAGCAATGGTGACGCGTCCGACAGCGACGAAACTCACTGATCGCCAAACGGCTGCTCACGCGAAGCGACCCGTGAGCAGCCTTGTGTGGCACAGCCTCACCGTTTCACTGCTCCCGAAAAACCTCACCTCAGGTTCTCAGGATCGTCTCACCTGTGCGGCGCAGCCGATCCTGACGTCACGTGCGCGTAAAGCGCGCGACGGCTTCGAATCGGGACGGCCATGCCCCCGAGGCGTGCTCGCACTCGGGACAGGCCACTTCGAAACCTTCTTCGCTGTGTGACAGCTCCGGCTCGCCGTCGCAATGCGGACATTGGGCCGGCACCGAAATCTCCTGATCCAGCGAGGTGCCGATCGCGGCAAACGCCTCCGCATCCAGTTGCCCGGCATCGGCCAGGCGGCGGATCAGCGCGGCGATTTCCGGATTCATGCCGCGGCTCGCGCGCAACGAACTCACATCGCGTGTCGCACGTTCCAGTTCATCGGCCTGGCTGCGCAACTGTTCTTCGAGCCGATCGGCACGCGCCTTGGCCGAACTCAGTTGCTGCAGGAAGTCGAACTCCTTGCGCTGAACGTCGCGCAAACCGCTCTGATAAGACGACGCCATGCTGCGTAACGAATCCAGCTCGACCAGCATCGGCTTGACGCGGCGTTCGGCTTCGGCCACGGCGTCCTTGATTTGTTGCGCATAGTGTTCGGTGCGCTGCTGCAGTTCGGCCTGCAGCGCATCGATGCGATCACGCAGCGTCGCGTTCTGCGCCTGCTCGGCTTCGATGCGCCCGGCGGCTGCAGCCAGTTCCTTTTCCAGTCGCGCGACTGTGGTGAGCAACGTCGCTTCGCTGGCCGAACCGTGCGTCGTTTGCGACGCGAGCTGGACCTCGAGTTCGGTTACGCGAGCCTGCAACTGCTCGTTTTTCGCTTCACCCCGTGCGAGCGCGCCTTCGAGCGTCTCCTGGCGGACGATTGCGTCGCGCAACCGCTGTTCGGCGTCGGCAATGCCGGCCCGAACCTGCTCGCGATCGCCATCCAGGCTGTCCCGCGCAGCTTTCAACGCTTCTTCATAGAGTGCGCCGAGCAACGCCCCCGCCTTTTCCTCGACAGCTTTCGGGATTGCGGCACCGTCGAGCCTGATCTTCGAGGCGGAACGGATGCGCTCCCAGAAATGGTCGATGTCTTTCGGAATATCGCTGGCGCTGCCGGTCTGGGTGAGATCGCGGACGTTGGCAGCCGACGGCCTGATGCCGAGATCGAAAAACAATCGCTTGCACGCGTGCAGGGACAATTCCTGTCGCCGTGCACCATTCGTACGCAGCGATTCCAGTTCGTCCCGAATGGCTTGGCGTATTTCGTCCAGGGTCATCGCTGTGCTCACAGAGATTGAAATGTGGCAATCATAACGAAATACGTATCTATTGATACTTGTTTCCGCGTGACGTTGCGAATTTACGTCGCTGTGCACAGAAATCAGGTCTGTGAGCCAATCTGGACGACTGTGGCTCAATTTTCCGTGAAACAAAGCGAAGAAAATCAGCCAAGTCCTTGTGTTGCAAGCATTTTCCTGCAGGCTCCGAATTTTGGCATTTGTTTCACATGAACGCGGATCCGATGACCAGGCGGTGTTCAGGGGTTGGGGTGTCTGTGGAAAACTCGTCAGCCGATGTCTTGAGAGTATTAGAAGTAAACACCCTTGAACCCTTAGTTAAAAACGTTAACGCCACGGCACAGCCTTATGCTGCAAGGCTTTCCGGCCGACAAGGTGAAGTTTTACGGGAGTCAAGGTGATCTTCTGCGGGAGCTGACGTGATTGGGTTCAGGGAGCTGCGTGAGCCGTTGCGGGAAAGGTCGTGAGCGGATTCGGGATCACAGTGAAACACGAGATTTCCCAAAGGTGAGGCTTTTCGGGGCCTCACAGCCACGGAACCCTCGCGGTGCCTGACTGCACAGTTTTCTGCCTGTGCAGACATAGGTGAGAATTTGCAGGACCTTCTTCGCGCCCCGATTCTGCCCATCTTTTAGGCAGTTTTCGTGAAAGGTGAGGTTTCACGGGACTCCACGGGAGTTTGGTGTGAGGATTTCCGGGAAACGAACGCCATTTTGCACAGCAAAAGCGTTCGTGGGGGCCTGTGAAGCCCTAAAGGTGAGGCTTTTCGGGAGGGAAATCCGGGTTTTCCTGGCCGGATCCCGTTAAGGTGAGATTTTTCGGGGACCGGATCACAGGCTGTGATTCCGGCTTCGGGTGAGCCTTTTCGGGAACGGCGTTTGCCCGAAAAATGGTCACAGGTGAGGCTTTTCGGGACCCATGTACGGTTGAATTCGCCGAAAAGCCCGCCAGGACTGGAAGAAATCTCGTTTTCGCTGTGCCCCTTTTTGGTACAGGTGAGATTTTTCGGGGGCTGCCATGCGGTTGTCGTATGAAGGATTTCCGGCGAAAGGTGAGGCTTTTCGGGGGACGTCGGGGGCGCACAGCCTAATGCCTTCTGTGCATAAGTATCGGAAGGCATTGGGATTTTTGATACCGAGGCAGTTACGGTGAGGTTTTTCGGGAGCCTCTCGCATGCCGGTGGGAGCACAGCGTTTTTTCCGTAAGGTGAGCGTTTTCGGGAGGCTTGGGTAGCGGATCCCCCGCGTGTCGGGCATTCGTCGATATCCGGACGAATGAACACACTGTGCTCAAGGTGAGTATTTTCGGGACCCGATACGGTTTGTGCACTGTACAATGCGCGCCCGGGCCGTCAAAGCAGGCCCGATCGGGTTGCGCGGGCCGGTTTCGCGGGTGTCTTTCGGGACGCCGGGCCCGATCCCGATCTCCCGGTGAGTCACGCCTGTACATGCATACAGGCCGATGAGGGCCCTCGGGTAAGCGCGGCGACCTGGGATCGCAACCCTGTGCCGAACGCACAGCCGCGCAGTCGTAAAATTACGACAAATCGACAGGTGAGCCGATACGGGAGCCCATTTCGCACGTGTCGTGCACAGGTGAAATTCTGTGAATCGGCGCATCCCACAGCACGTCTGGACGAGTCCGGAACGCCGCAAATCCGCAGCGGTGAGGGTTTTCGGGAGCATCTGGGGTGAGTGCCGTTTTGCACGTGCGCTTCACCCGCTATGGTGAGCATGTCGTTCTGGACGCACTTCACCGCAGGCGCTATCCTTCCGGAAAACTTCTCCTCCGACCCGACGTATGGCCACGACGAAGCGCGCCAAGAAAACCGATGTGGATGTGGTGAGTGCCAGTTCAGCCGAATTGCGGAAGGCCGTCGAGGCGATCGCGATTCAGCCGAAGAGCGGCAAGATCACGCTCCTCACTCGCAAGCTGTTCAATGTCCTGCTGGCCGTGGCGCAGCAGGCCGACGACTCGGGCGATACGTATCGCGCACTGCTGTCGGACATCGTCGCCAACTCCGCCTTCGATTCGAACGACACCGCGCTGGTGAAGGAACACCTGCGCCGCATGGTGTCGGTGCAGGTCGAATGGAGCACGGGGACGTCGAGCCAGAAGCCGGGCCGCAAGTGGGGGATCTCGACGCTGATCGCGGACGCGGAAATTCTCGAGGATCCGGCAACCCGCCGCGTGTGGGTCGAATTCTCGTTCGCGCCGAAGATCAAGAAGAAACTGCTCGACCCGGTTCAGTATGCGCGCCTGAGCCTGCAGTTCCAGAGCCAGCTGCGTAGCAGCGCCGGCCTCGCGCTGTACGAGATCTGCGTGCGCTACCTGACGAACCCGAGCCACCTGACGATGCGCGAGCCGTGGGAGTGGTGGCGGCCGATCCTGTCGGGCACGCCCGATACGGAAGCCGGCGACGAGGCAAAGCGCGAGTACAAGTACTTCAAGCGCGACTATCTGCGCCCCGCGATTGCGGAAGTCAACGCGGTTACCAACATCTTCGTCGAGCTGATCGAGCACCGTGAAGGGCGCCGGGTCGCGGAAATCCAGTTTCGTGTGACCGAACGCAAGCAGCCGATGCTCGCGCTCGACGAACACCCGAACGTGTTCGACAGCACGCTGGTCGACCGGATGGTGAAGCTCGGGATCCCGCTGAAGGAAGCGCAGACGCTCTATGCGGATAGCGAGGAGAACCGCATTCGTGCCGCGCTGCAGATGACCGAGCAGCGGATGCGCAGCACGACGCTGCCGCCGGTGCGCAGCGCGCCGGCGTTGTTCAAGGATGCGCTGAAGAAGGGTTATGCGCCGCCGGTCGAGTCGGTCGACGCGCTGCCTGCCGGCACGCCGTCCCCGAAGATTGCAGCGGCCCAGCCGGACGATCTGAAGGCACGCCTGCTGAGCGAGTTCGCGGCGTTCCGCCGCAAGGAAGCAAAGGTGCTGTACGAAGAGCAGGGCGACGCCGAGCGCGAAGTGGCGCGCGAGTCGTTCGAATCGGAGGCGCTGCCAACGATGGGCACGCATCTGCGCGATGACTGGCGCAAGCGCGGCCTCGATTCCAAGCTGGCCGAGACGGCCTTTTTCGACTGGCTGGCCCAGAGGACCTGGGGCGAGCCGACGGACGGCGATCTGCTGTCGTTCACGCTGAACCAGTCGCGGGCCGCCTGAGGCCCGCTCAGGCCCGCTGACGGGCCGCCGTCAGCCCCGCCTTCAGTTGGCGGGCCCGGGTCCTCACCGGCCCTGCCGGCCGATTCCATCATTCCGACAACAGCATCCGCTCGAGCTGCTCGAGGATCGCGTCACGCTTGTCCTTGGGGAGACCGCGCAGGCGCAATTCGATGCGATCTTCGCCATACGATTTCAGGTCGCCGACCGACTTGCCGCCGAGCTTGATCTCGTGACGCTGCGCATAGCGCTGACGGCCTGCAGCCTTCGGCGTTTCCTGCGCCGCAACGCGTCCCTTGACGATGTCCGACACCTGGCGTGTGCTGAGATCGTCCGACACGATCTTGTTGATCAACCGCAGCGTGGCCTCGGTGCCGCGCGCATTGTGATAGCGGCCGACCTGATACGCCATGTTCGAACCGAAGCGATCGGGGCGCGCGACCATTTCCTGCATGATCGCTTCCGGCAGCTTGCCGATCGACAGCGCGACGGCCACCGTCGATTCATCGAGGCCGAGGTGCTCGGAGAGCTCCTTCTGGCTCTGGAAATGTTTGTCGTCGAGGAAGCGGCGCCACACGACGGCGTTGTCGAACACCGTTTGCGAATCGCGCTGGACGTTGAGATCGTAGCCGAGCTTGTAGCTCTGGATGCCGATCGGCACGTCGATCACGATTGCCTTGACCGATTCCTTGTTTGCTTCCTTCAGTGCCCGCACGCGGCGGCCGCCGTCGCTGACGAAATACGTGCCCGGGTTCTCGTAGTCCGGAATCACGTGGATCGCCTGCTGCTGCCCTTGCTTCGCGAGGTTGACCGCGAGTTCGGCAATCGATGATTTCAGATAGAAGTGCCGCGGATTGAACGGACTATGCTTGATTGCCTTCAGCGGCAGTTCGATCACCTGCCCCGGCGCATAGCGGTTCTCGAGACGCCACGCGCGATATTGTGCCGATTCGTCGATCGAAGGATCGAGCGTGAGTTCGGGAGCGGGCGGCGGCGTGGTGTCTTTTTTCGCGGATCGGGTCGGTGCCGGAGTGGGCGTCTCGGACTTGACGATGCCGTCGATCGCATTGAGTCGATCGAGCGCCGTGCGTTTCTCGCTCGTCGTGATATCCGGGCGCGCTTGGAATCCTTTGGCAAATTGGGAGGGTTTCATGTGACTCCTTTGTGCGCATAAAGTCAGGGCAGCATGGCGACGATTTCGTCGGCGCATGCGCGAATTTCTGAAGCGGCCAGCTTGCCGCCACGATCGTTCATCTGCAGCACGGTCTGACCGAGCGCCATCGCCTGTTTGTACGCCTCCCGGGTCGGGATCTGCGTCTTCAGCAACGGGAAGCCGAGTTCCTCGAGCGCGCGCTTGAGCTCGCGGGTCAGCATGCGTTTCTCTTCGGTCTTGTTCAGCAGGAAGACGGCGCGGAGGTCTTCGTTCATGACCTGCGCCTGCTGGATCAGTTTGACCAGCCCGACGCTCGACCAGTAATCGGCCGGCGACGACGACGTCGGAATCACGGCAATCGATGCGGCTAGCAGGACCACGCCCGATACCTTCTCGGTGATCGACGGCGGGCAGTCTACGACGATGATGTCGTAGTCGTTGATGAACTTCTTGATCTCGCGATGGATCTGGCCATCGGCTTCGGCCAGGTTGACGACCGGAAACGGAATGCCGGTGTCGCTGTCGCCAGATGCGCTTGACCAGTGAACCAGTGTGTTTTGACGGTCTGCGTCGATGACGAGGACGCGCTTCCCTTTTTCATGGAACGCGGCACCGAGGTGCATGGCAATCGTGCTTTTGCCGACGCCACCTTTTTGTTGAGTGACTGCAATGATTTCCGCGGCCAATTTTCACTCCTATTTTGGTCGTTGGAATTCTACAGGACGATATTTGAATTTCAATGAAATTGTCGTTCTGCAACGACGCATTAGCCATTCGGGCTATCGGTTTATGCGCATAAACGAAGCGACGATGGCTTGTGGCTCGATTGGATGGCGTGGCGGATGCCTGAGACGTTGATGAGTGACCGCGGTGGTGGAGTCATCACGCATGACGTAGCGAGTTGCCGCAGGATCCCGGGGCACTGCCCTTTCGCTCGGATGGGGCGGTCTTGCCTGAGAGCCCGAGAGTTTGTGCGCATAAACTCAGCGGAAACCGTGGCGCTAGATTGTGCCCCGCGAGGGGCGGTGCTTCTGAGCGTGGGTTGTGAATGGTACGCCTGGCCGGGTACGCAGCGTCGAGGTATATCACTGAGCCAGCGGACGTGGACACACCACGCTATCCGGACGCGACGTTTATGCGCATAAACCGCGAGCGATAGACGGCGATTGACGAAGGATCACATCCCGACCGCGCCGGAATCCAATGCGCGATGATCTCCTTGCGAGGCAGCATACAGACGGCACATTCAAACCAAGCAGGCGTCAAACCAAGCAGGCGTCAAACCGAGCAGGCGTCAAACCGAGCAGGCGTCAAACCGAGCAGGCGTCAAACCGAGCAGGCGTCAAACCGAGCAGGCGTCAAACCGACGCGCCGCAATGTCAGTACTGACCACGCGGTGGATCGCGAGGTACCTCGCCCGGCAATCGCCCGCTTTATGCGCATAAACACCAGCCTGCGACGCTACTGGCTACGCCCTTTGCAGATTGCCTCTCTTCGTATTGATCAGGCGTGCGAGACCTTTATTCATCCTCCCGCGATAGAGTCCCGCTCGCCTTTATGCGCATAAACCCACCAATTCATTGAAGCGCATCCCGAGCAGCACTCCCCTCTCGCGGGCAGTCGTGCGGCTTCATCCACCTGCTGCTACGAAGCAGCGAATCCGCACCCGAGATCCCGCGTCCACCGCCCCACCAAGCCCCCGATGCAGACTAGCTACAATACAGGGCTCTACCCTCCAGGCCTGAATGATGATCACGATCTACCACAACCCCCGATGCTCGAAGTCGCGCGAGACGCTTGCGTTGGTCGAGTCGCTGAATACCACCGCTGCGCCGCTGAATGTCATCGAGTATCTGAAGACGCCGCCGACGGTCGAGGAACTGGAAGCGCTGCATCGGCAGCTTGGCCGTCCGGTTCGCGACATGCTGCGCGACGGTGAGGAGCCGTACAAGGAGCTGAATCTTGCTCGCGCCGATCTGACCGATGCGGAAGCCTATGTGGCAATTGCCGCTCATCCGATTCTGCTGCAGCGGCCCATCGTCGTTTACCTCGGCAAGGCCGCCATCGGCCGGCCGCCCGAATCGGTGCAGGTACTGTTCGAATAATTCTTGCCCGCCGTATTTTTCTGATTGCGTCAGCCCAGCGCAAGCACCGGCACAAACGCCGGCAATCGAAGCCGGCAATCGAAGCCGGCAATCGAAGCCGGGCAGCACGCCCCCACCCGCCATCGCCCGGACGATCGCGATCACGCGATCCGGCCTAGGGCCTGTTCACGCGAATAACGGGCTTGCGCTGGCCCCCGGAAGGGCCGTGCGCAAGGATCGCGACGGAGCGAATACTCGACGTATTCGCGAGGCGCATGACGTGGCGATCGGCCCTTCTGGGGGCCAGCCCCACGAATGATTTTTTCCAGACAGGGGAAGGCGCGTTGCCGGCCGCATTGCGGCGTCGCGCGTCGCTTGTTTGGCTCGGCCAAACGGCGCTTCTTGCTTCTTGCACGCGCCCGAAGGAAGTCCCCTTGGGGGACAGCCGGCAAGGCTCGTTCGCAAGCCCATATGAACAGGCCCTAGCCTTTCCCGGACGACCCACCGTCATCATCCGGGGCAGGCTCCTGCCCCGCCGCCGCTTTCGCGGCCGTCCGCAGCAGCGTGATCTGGCCGCGATAGGCCCTGCAGCCACTGCAGGTCGGCAGGTGTATGCGCACCTGCAGGCGTTCATGCAGGGTCAGATGCCGATCAAGAGCATCCGACAGCAGTCGCGTCACGTCAGTACATTTCCCCGGCAGCATCTTCGGTCGTCAGTCCTTGTTCGCTCAGGCAGGTTCGCAGGCGCGTGCGCGCCCGATACAGCAGCACGCTGCAATGATTTGTCGTCAGCGTCAATTCGCTGCAGATGTCCGTTATTTCCACGTCGAGGAATTCGCGCATCATGAACACGCGCCCGATCTGCTCCGGCAGGTGATCGAGGCAGGCCTGGAACAGCGTCCAGAACTGCTGCTGCTGCAACAGCGTTTCGGGGCGCGGCCACGGTCGCGGCTTCGCATGTGCGGCCCAGTGCCCGTTTTCCTTGAACAGTTCGCGATCGAGCACCGATTCGCCGTCGAGTTCGGCATCGAGCGCGGACAGGTTGACCGTCCGCTGCCGCGCGCGCAGCACGTCGATCAGCTTGTTGCGCAGGATCCCGAACACCCAGGTCTTGTGTGCCGACAGTCCGGCGAAATCGCCCGCATGCGACCACGCGGCGGCGAGCGCTTCCTGCACGGCGTCTTCGGCCGCGTCGGCATCGCGGAGCTGGAGTCGCGCGAAGCGCAGCAGGTCGCGCCGCAGTTGCGCGAGATAGGCGGGATCGTCGTAAGCAGCCGGCATGTCTGGGTTGCGGTGTCTCGAGGCAAGCGCACTTGCCCAAGCGGGCGCGTCGCGGTGCGAGCAGCTTACTGGGCGCGGTGCCGGCCTGCAATGCATGTTCCGTCACGAATTCACGAAAGCGGCCGGCGCGCTGCGCTATGCTTGCCGAACCTTGTGTCGCGTGTCGGCGACGGCACGCGGCGGGCAATCTGTAACGTCGGAACATCACGGCCGAGTTATCCACAATTTCTGTGGAAAACCTTGTGGAAAGTCGGCCGGACGGCCCCGTGGGGCGGTTCGCGGGCTGGCTTGCCTATAAACAGACCTTTGTCGCTCGTTCGGAAGCAATCGATCCGATTCCTCACTCAACGGAAGGAGAATGCCATGTCCTACCGCATCGCTGTGGTCGTCGGCAGCCTGCGTCGCGCGTCGTGGAACCGTGCGCTCGCACACGCCGTGATCTCGCTCGCCCCCGCCGATTTCTCGTTCGAGTTCGTCGAGATCGGCGAACTGCCTCTGTATAGCCAGGACTACGACGCGGATTTCCCGGAAGTCGCGAAGCGCTTCAAGCAGTCGATCGAGGCCGCCGACGCGCTGTTGTTCGTCACGCCCGAGTACAACCGCTCGATTCCGGGCGTGCTGAAGAATGCGCTGGACTGGGGCTCTCGCCCGTGGGGTTCCAACTCGTGGTCGGGCAAGCCGGGCGCGGTGCTCGGCACGTCGCCGGGTGCGACGGGCACCGCGCTCGCGCAACAGCACCTGCGCAACGTGCTCGCGTATCTCGACGTGAAGACGCTCGGGCAGCCCGAGATGTTCATCAAGCACGATCCGGCGCGCATCGACGACCAGGGCCAGATCGTCAGCGAAGACACCCGCAAGTTCCTGCAAGGTTTCGTCGATCTCTACACGGGCTGGGTGCGCCTGCTGAAGTCGGCCTGAGCGGCCCACCCGTTCACGCCGGCGGCGCCGGCCCGCACGCAGCGGGTCACGTGCCGGCGTGCCGCGCGTGTCGTGCATCGCGCGCTTCGCGGATGCCCAGCAGGATCTCGTCGAGCAGCGCGATGTCGAACGGCTTCGACAGCACGCGGACGTTGACGGTGCGCGTGCGGTCGAGTTCCTCCGCGTAACCCGTGACGAGTATCACGGGCAGTTTCTCCGGCCGCTGCTCGACTGCTTCGGCGAGGTCGATGCCGTTCAGGCGGCCCGGCATGTGGATATCCGAAATCACGAGGTCGAACGCGTCGTTCGCGGCTGCGCCTTCGATCAGGCGCAACGCGTCGTCGGCGGTGGGCGCGTAGGTCACGCGATGCCCGAGCAGCGACAGCAGCGCTTCGGTGCCGGCCGCGACTTCGCTGTTGTCCTCGACGAGCAGCACGTGCAGGCCGGCGAGCGCGCCTGCCCCCGCGTCGTGCACGATCGCCGGTGGCCGCGCGACGACATCCTCGGCGCGCGCGCGTGGCAGGTAGAGGCGCACCGACGTGCCGGCGCCGACCGCGCTGTCGATCGTCGCGAGGCCGCCCGAGCGTTCGCAGAACGCGAACACCTGCGGCAGCCCGAGCCCCGTCCCCATCCCCTGCGCCTTCGTCGTGAACAGCGGTTCGAACGCGCGCGCGAGCACATCGGGCGCCATGCCCGAACCCGTATCGTCGAACGAGATCTGCACGAAATCCCCGGTCAGCGGAAAGCCGTCCTCGCGACGCAGCGTCACGTTGCGCGCGCCGACCGTGAAGCGGCCGCCGGTCGCCATCGCGTCGCGCGCGTTGACCGCGAGGTTGATCACCGCGAGCTCGAGCTCCGCGACGTCGACGCGGATCGGCCACACACCGGGCTCGATCGCGACGACCAGCGCCGATTTCGAACCGAGCGATGTCTTCAGTAATTCGTGGCACGTGCCGAGCCATTGCCCGACGTCGATCGTCTCGTTGTGCAGCGGCTGCTTGCGCGCGACACCGAGGAGCTGGCGCGTGAGCGACTGCCCGTTCTTCAGCGCGCGTTCGATCGCGCCGAGCTCCTTGTCGAGGTGCTGGATCCCTCGCCGCCGCACGATCTGCACGTTGCTCGAGATGATCATCAGCAGGTTGTTGAAGTCGTGCGCGACGCTGCCGACGAGGTTGCCGAGCGCCTGCATCTTGCGCGACTGCCGGTACGCCGATTCGATCGAGCGCCGCATCGACGCTTCGGCCTGCCAGCGATCCCACGCTTCCTCTTCCGCCTTCAGCCGCTTGAGCGACAGCCAGATCACGGACCACAGCGCGACCGACGGTGCGAACATCGAGATGAACAGCACGCTCAGGTGTTCGTACCATTCATGCCAGATCGCCGACGTGCGGTACGCGCACGTCACGTAGACGGGATAGCTGCCGACCTGGCGATACGCGACGATCTCGCTGCTCGCGCCGTCGTGACGCACGCGCACGACACCGGCGCGCGGATCGTTGCGCGCGTCGCCGAACGTGACGGCGCGATCGGTGTGCGCGAGCGCCGGCGGCGGCGGATACGACGCGATCACCGCGCCGTCCGAGCGCGCGAGCGCCATCGTCATCGGCGTGCTCGCACCGCCGAGCAGGTCGCGGTAGAACGCGTTGAAATACGACGACTTCAGCGCGATCGACACCATCCCGGCGAACGAACCGTCGCTATGGCGACGCGCGACGCCCGTGTTGAACACGGGAATGTTCTCGAGCTTGAGCGGCCCCATCATCAGCCGCGAGATGTGTTCGATGACCTTGCCGTCGCGGATGCCGGCGAAGTCGTCGCGGTTCGCGATCGACGCATAGGGCGCCGGATAGTAGAGGCTGTTCGCGAGCAGCATCCCGCTCGCGCCGAAGATCGACACGGCGGCCACCTGCGGATAGCCGCCGCCGATCGTGTTCAGCGCTTCGTGGATGTCGGACTCCCGGTTGCGCACGGTCGCGTCGTCCATGTCCTGCACGAGATCGACGATGCGCGCATCGAGCGTCTCGCTCAGGTCGAACACCTTGAGCGCATGCTCCTCGGCCACCCGCACCGTGCGCATCGTCACGTCGCTCGCGGCGGCCTCGCGCGTCTTCAGGTCGTTGTACGCCATCACCACGACGTAGATGCACGGCAGCACGATCGCCGCGACGAGCAGCACGATCAGCGTCACGCGGCGCACCGCGAAATCGTGCTCGGGCGCACCGGACGCATAGTTGCCGTCGTCCTGCCAGTCGTCGGCGGGTGGGGAGGCGGGAGCGTGGGAGTCGGCGGGCCGGTCGGACGTCATCGAAAAGGCGGGTGAGGCAGAGGTGCCTGCCATCATAAACGAGTTGCGACGGGCCGCCGCACGGCCCTGAACGCCAGCAATCCTGTCGATTCCGACAGAAGAAATTGTCAGATTGAAAACGCGACGAATCCGGCAGCGCAAACGTACACAAGGAAAAATTTTGCGTTCTTATCTCGAAAATGGTCGCGTCTGTTTTCGGAATGGCGCAGGTTCGGACCAATTCTGTTCGAAATGGTGAAAATGGCGAGTTGCATCGCCTCCGTTTTACTCAGAGAATCGCGCCTTGCTTTCCCAATGACAGATATATGCGCCCGCCGGCGTTCGCCGCGCGGTGCGTCGCGCGCATCCGCGTCGCGGCGCCCGCGCGTGGCTGCGGCGGTTGCCCGCACCCGAACGCATGGCGCCTAAAGAAGTGCGCCGCGCGGTCGTTAACGCGAGAGAAACCATTCCGTATACCGCTTCGTTCCATGCCTTTGCCGATTGTAATTGCCGACGATTCGCTGCTCGCTCGCAAACTTCTGACAAAGGCGCTGCCGGGAGACTGGGACGTCGAAGTCGCGTATGCCGCGAATGGTCGAGAGGCCTTGGCGCTCTATCGTGACGGCAAAGCTTCCGTGATGTTTCTGGACCTGACGATGCCCGACATGAGCGGATATCAGGTTCTTGAGACACTGCGCCACGAAGATCTGAACACGTTCGTGATCGTGGTATCCGCCGATATCCAGCCGCAGGCGCAAGCACGCGTGCGCGAATTGGGCGCGATCGCATTCGTAGCCAAACCCGTGACGTCGGAGGCATTGCTGCCCATTCTCAAGGAGTATGGGTTGTATGCCTGACTCGGTGTTCACGGCGGAGCAACGCGACGCGTTGCAGGAGATCGCCAACCTCGCAATGGGCCGCGCCGCCGCACGGCTCGCGTTGTTGCTCGGGCATTTCATCGAGCTGTCGGTGCCGCGCGTGCGGGTCGTGAAAGCGACCGACGCGAGTGACGCGCTGCGCGAGATGACGGGCATTCACGACAACGTGACCGCCGTGCGCCAGGGCTTCCGTTCCGACATCAAGGGCGAAGCGATCGTGCTGTGCCGCACCGCGAGCATCGCGCGGCTCATGTCGGTCGTCGACCGCACGTTCGGCGACGGCGTGTACGGCGGGATGGCGACACCCGACGAAGTCGTGTTCGACGTCGCGAACGTGCTGATGGGCGCGTGCGTCGCGTCGATCCTCGACGAGCTCGGCCGCAAGCCCGTATTTTTTCCGCCGGGGCTGCTCGGCGCGAACGTGTCGTTCGACGACGTATTCCAGCCGACCGAGCTGGCATGGAGCGTGGCATTGCTGCTGGAAGTGAACTTCGGGCTCGAGGACCACGCGTTCCGGGCTCACTTCGTGATGCTGATGGCCGAGGATTCGATCCGGCTGATGGGTGACGCGCTCGACGCGTTGCTGTCCGCGCTATGACGGCCGCCACCCCGTCGCTGAGCGACCTCGTGATCGAGCGGGTGGGCTTCGGCCTGTTCGTGCTCGACCGCGCGATGACCGTGCTGATGTGGAATCGCTTCATGCAGGACCACAGTGGCATCCCGGCCGCCGACGTGATCGGCCGCAACCTGTTCGACTGCTTTCCCGACCTGCCGCGCGCATGGCTGTCGCGCAAGCTCGAGAGCGTGTTCCAGCTCGGCAGCTTTGCGTTCAGCTCGTGGGAGCAGCGGCCCTATCTGTTCCGCTTCGAGCACGATCGGCCGATCACGGGCGGCGTCGACTACATGCAGCAGGACTGCACGTTCATGCCGCTCACGCGCGGCCGCGAGGTCGAGGCCGTGTGCGTGACGATCTCGGACGTCACGCATGTGAGCGTGATGCAGCGCGAGCGCGAAGAAGCGGTCGCGAAGCTGCGCGAGCACGCGAATCGCGACGGCCTGACCGGCATCGCGAACCGGCGCTTCTTCGAGGCGCGGCTCGGTGAAGAATTCGCGCGCTGGCAGCGCTACGGCGGCGACATGTCGGTGCTGCTGTTCGACCTCGACCACTTCAAGACGATCAACGACCGTTTCGGGCATGCGGTCGGCGATGCCGTGCTGCGCGAGACCGCGCGTCGCGTTGCGTCGATCGTGCGCGCGCAGGACACGTTCGGCCGCTTCGGCGGCGAGGAATTCGCGCTGCTGCTGCCGTGCACGAATCTCGACGAGGCGATGCGGGTGGCCGACAAGGTGCGCGATGCGATCGGCAGCGCGCCGGTCGATGCCGAGGGGGTCAGCGTGCCGGTGACGGCGAGCGTCGGCGGCGCGTATGCGAAGACGGGGGCGCCGACCTGCGACGTGCTCGTCAACGAGGCCGATGCCGCGCTCTATCGCGCGAAGCGGCTCGGGCGCGACCGGTCGGTCGCATACGCATAGGCGACGCATCCGCCCCGCCGCGCGCGGAGCGGATGCCCCTGGGCGCGTGCCGCGCTCAGCTTTTCGCGATGTCGGCCAGCACGCCGGCCAGGACGGCCGGCTGCGACATGAACGGCGAATGGCTGCTGTCGAGCTGGTGCACGTGGGTCGGGTTGCCGGGCGCAAACGCGTCGGCTTCGTCGATGAAGCGCTGCTGCAGCGCGGGCAGGATCACGCGATCCTGCAGGCACTTGATGTAGTGGCGGTCGATCGCGCCCCAGCGTGCGGCCGTCGTCGGGATCGCGGTCGCGAACGGCGCGGCCGGCACGTCGCAGGTCATCAGGTTCGCGACGGCCTCGAAGTCGGCCTGCGGCACGTCGTCGTACAGCGCGCGCTTCGTGAGTTCGCGATACGCGGCGTCGCCGCTGCGCGGATCGATGCGCAGCGCACCGGCAACGCGCGGGCTCGCCAGCATCAGCGGGCCGAGCATTTCACCGGTGTTTTCAGGTGCGCGCACGTAGTCGAGGCCCGGCACGCCCGACGCGGGCATGAAGGCCGCGAGATAGACGATCTTCGCGATCTTTTCCGGCGCGCGTTCGGCGGCCGCCGTGATTGCGAGGCCGCCCATGCTGTGCCCGACGAGCACGACCTTGCCGTGGCCGAGCGCGTAGGCGTCGTCGACCGCCTGCATCACCTGCGTGGCGTAATCGTCGAGCGTCGTGTTCGCGACCGGCGACGGCTCGGCGCCGAACGCGTCCTTGTCGAGCGGGCGTGCGAAGTAGGAAGCGGGAAAGCGGGCATTGATGCCGTGCGCGGGCAGGTCACGCGTGATCGACAGGTGGCCGCGCGCGGCCAGCGCGGCCGCGACGTGCGCGTAGCACCACGCGCCGTGCCAGGCGCCGTGCACCAGCACGAAAACGGATCGATCGGACTGCGGGGTGGCGCTTGCGTTCGTCTCCATGGTGTCCGGGTCTACAGATTTTGAGAAAGGTGTCATCTTAGACGAACCGGCGTGCGCCCAGACGGGCCGGATTCGACCTGTCCCCCTTGTCTCGTACAGGCCACATTTCGTCCGTATCCGATTTGAATTTATCCCGAAGCACGCTACTTTGTTGCTTTGCCTGCGGTTGCGCCCCATGAACGTCGACTACCTCTTCTACCGGAAGCCGGACAAACCCGGTCCCTACTCGCTCGACGACCTGGGCGACATCGCGCCGCCGATCGGCCCGGGCGACCTGGTGCGCGCGGGCATCGCGCGCGTGTTCGCGCAGATCGACTGGCAGGAATCTCCCGATGTGCCGGGCGCGTGGTTCGGCACGGGCGGCGCGGTCTTCCAGTTCACCGCGGAGCCTGACGGCCGCGTGACGAGCTTCATGGGCTCGCGTCTCGAACGCCGCTCGATGCTGCAGCTCACCTCCGAAATGGGGCTCATTGCGCTCGACCTGCAGCGCGACATCGTTTACGGCTGACGCGCCGCCGGCGCCGGGTTCCGCCCGGGCCGGCCGCGCTTGCCGGCCCACCGCTTCCGGCACGCCGCCGCACGCGGCGCGTGTCCGCCATCGAACTTCAAAGATTGCTATACTTTCGCCCAATTCCGGCTTCCGGCCGGTAATTTGTGCCTGTCTGCGTCGATCGTTCGCATATCTCGCACGCATGACACCCTGACCATCCCAGCCGGGCATGGCTTCTTCAATCGCCCCGCGTGGGTGTCTCCGTGGAGCTCGCCTTGGCCGTTTCCCATTCCGTCGTGGACGAACAAGAAACCGACGCCGCTGCCGTCACATCGGGCAGTTCTTTCTATCTTGCGATGCGCATCCTGCCGGCCGTGCAGCGCGATGCGATGTTCCAGGTCTACGCGTTTTGCCGTGCGGTCGACGACATCGCCGACAGCGACCTGCCGCGCGCCGAGCGCAACGCGGGCCTCGACCGCTGGCGCGCGGACATCGACGCGTGCTTCGCCGGCCGCCCGCCGCGCCACCTGGCCGCGCTCGACCGCGAGATCCGCGCATTCAACCTGCAGCGCGAGGATTTCCACGCGATGATCGACGGGATGGCGATGGATGCGGCTGAAGATATCTGCGCGCCCGACGAACCGACGCTCGACCTCTTCTGCGATCGCGTGGCGAGCGCGGCCGGCCGGCTGTCGGTGAGGATCTTCGGGATGCCGGAAGCCGAAGGGATCAAGCTGTCGCATCACCTCGGCCGCGCGCTGCAACTGACCAACATCCTGCGCGACATCGACGACGATGCGGCGATCAACCGTTGCTATCTGCCGCGCGAGCTGCTGGCGCGCGAAGGCATCGCGATCACCGAACCGGCGACGATCGTGCGCGATCCGGCGCTGCCGCGCGTGTGCGCGACGCTCGTCGAGCGCGCGCTCGAGCATTTCCGCCAGGCCGACGCGGTGATGGATACCTGCGCGCGTGCGCAGGTGAAGGCGCCGCGCATCATGTCGGGCGCGTATCGCTGCATTCTCGAAGCCGCGATCGCACGCGGCTTTGCCTTCCCGCGCGCACCGCTGCGCAAGCCGAAAGCGCGCATGCTGATGATCGCCGCGCGCTACGCGCTGTTCTGAGCCGCCCGAGTCGATGCCCAGGACCGTCCACGTGATCGGTGCCGGCCTTGCCGGCCTGTCGGCCGCGGTCGAGCTGCAACGTCGCGGGCGACGCATCGTGCTGCACGACGCGCACGCGCATGCGGGCGGCCGCTGCCGCTCGTGGTTCGACGGGACGCTGAACACGACGCTCGACAGCGGGCTGCACACGGTGTTCGCGGGGCAGCCCGCGACGCAGCGCTACCTGCGCGCGATCGGCGCGGCCGACCAGCTCGCGGGGCCCGCGCTGCCTGAATTTCCGGTCGTCGACGTCGCGTCGCGGCAGCGCTGGACGCTGCGCTTCGGCAACGGGCGCTGGCCGTCGTGGCTGTTCGATGCCGCGTCGCGCGCGCCGGGCACGACGCCGCTCGACTACCTCGCGCTCGCCCCGCTCGCGTTCGCGCGCATGGGCCGCTCGCTCGCACAGACGATGCGATGCGACGGCATGCTGTGGGAACGTTGGCTGCGGCCGTATTTCCTCGGTGTGCTGAACGTCGAGCCACGCCACGCGAGTGCCGAGCTCGCGCGCGCGGCGCTGTGCGGCACGTTTGCCGCGGGCGGCCCCGGCTGCCGTCCGCTCGTCGCGCGCCACGGCCTCGGCAGCGCCTTCGTCGAACCGGCGCTGCGGATGCTGCAGCACGGCGGCGCGCAGATCCGGCTGAACGCGCGGCTCGATGCGTTCGAATTCGGCGCGCACGGGAATGCGGTCGATGCGATCTCGGTCGGCGGCGAGCGGATCGATCTCGCGCCGGGCGACGCCGTCGTGCTGGCCGTGCCGCCCGAGGTCGCGCAGCCGCTCGTGCCCGAACTCACCGCGCCCGACACGTTCAGCGCGGTCGTGACCGCGTATTTCGCGGTCGAAGCGCCGGCCGGCAATCCGCAGCAGACGTCCGTCGTGAACGGTGTCGTCGATGCGGTGCGCACCGGCGGCGGCCAGCTCGCGGCGACGATCCGCGACGCGGGCCGCTGGCTCGACACGCCGCGCGACACGCTCGCGCGGCGCATCTGGGAAGACGTCGCGCGCGTGACCGGCGCGAACCCGGAAACCATCCCCGCGTGGCAGCTCGTCGTCGAGCCGCGCGCGGGCTTTGCGGCGGTGCCGTCGCAGGAAATGAAACGTCCGGCCGTGCGTACGCGCTGGACCAATCTTGTGCTGGCGGGCGACTGGACTGCCACCGGCTTGCCCGCCACGATCGAGGGCGCGATCCGCTCCGGCCAGTTGGCCGCGGACGTGCTCCAGACACAATAAGAGAGGGACCGATGAACGATCTCACCGAAATGGCTACCCTGTCGGCCGGCGCCGTGCCGGCCGGCGTCGACACGGCCGTCTCGCGCGCGACCGATGCGCTGCTGGCCGCGCAGAACGCGGACGGACACTGGGTCTACGAACTCGAAGCCGATTCGACGATTCCCGCCGAATACGTGCTGCTCGTCCACTATCTCGGCGAGACGCCGAACCTCGAGCTCGAGCAGAAGATCGGCAAGTATCTGCGCCGCATCCAGCAGGCCGACGGCGGCTGGCCGCTGTTCACCGACGGCGCGCCGAACATCAGCGCGAGCGTGAAGGCGTATTTCGCGCTGAAGGTGATCGGCGACGACGAGAACGCCGAGCACATGCAGCGTGCGCGCCGCGCCATTCACGCGATGGGCGGCGCCGAGATGTCGAACGTGTTCACGCGCATCCAGCTCGCGCTGTACGGTGCGATTCCGTGGCGCGCGGTGCCGATGATGCCGGTCGAGATCATGCTGCTGCCGCAGTGGTTCCCGTTCCATCTGTCGAAGGTGTCGTACTGGGCGCGTACCGTGATCGTGCCGCTGCTGGTGCTGAACGCGAAGCGCCCGCTCGCGAAGAACCCGCGCGGCGTGCGCATCGACGAACTGTTCATCGATCCGCCCGTCAACGCCGGGCTGCTGCCGCGCCAGGGTCACCAGAGCCCCGGCTGGTTCGCGTTCTTCCGCGTGGTCGACCATGCGCTGCGCGCGGTCGACGGCCTGTTCCCGAACTACACGCGCGAACGCGCGATCCGCCAGGCCGTGTCGTTCGTCGACGAGCGCCTGAACGGCGAGGACGGCCTCGGCGCGATCTATCCGGCGATGGCCAACGCGGTGATGATGTACGACGTGCTCGGCTACGCGGAAGATCATCCGAACCGCGCGATCGCGCGCAAGTCGATCGAGAAGCTGCTTGTCGTGCATGACGACGAAGCGTATTGCCAGCCGTGCCTGTCGCCGGTGTGGGATACGTCGCTCGCCGCGCATGCGCTGCTCGAAACGGGCGACGCGCGTGCCGAGGACGCCGCGATCCGCGGCCTCGAATGGCTGCGCCCGCTGCAGATCCTCGACGTGCGCGGCGACTGGATCTCGCGCCGCCCGCACGTGCGGCCCGGCGGCTGGGCATTCCAGTACGCGAACGCACACTACCCCGACGTCGACGATACGGCGGTGGTCGCGGTGGCGATGGATCGCGCGCAGAAACTCAAGCAGAACGACGCCTATCGCGATTCGATCGCGCGTGCGCGCGAGTGGGTCGTCGGGATGCAGAGCAGCGACGGCGGCTGGGGCGCGTTCGAACCGGAAAACACGCAGTACTACCTGAACAACATCCCGTTCTCGGATCACGGCGCACTGCTCGATCCGCCGACGGCCGACGTGTCGGGTCGCTGCCTGTCGATGCTGTCGCAGCTCGGCGAGACGCCGCTGAACAGCGAGCCGGCGCGCCGTGCGCTCGACTACATGTTGAAGGAGCAGGAGCCGGACGGCAGCTGGTACGGCCGCTGGGGGATGAACTACGTGTACGGCACGTGGACGGCACTGTGCTCGCTGAACGCGGCCGGCCTGACGCCGGACGATCCGCGCATGAAGCGCGGCGCGCAGTGGCTGCTGTCGATCCAGAACAAGGACGGCGGCTGGGGCGAGGACGGCGACAGCTACAAGCTGAACTATCGCGGCTTCGAGCAGGCGCCGAGCACGGCGTCGCAAACCGCGTGGGCGCTGCTCGGCCTGATGGCGGCCGGCGAGGTGAACAACCCGGCGGTGGCGCGCGGCATCGACTACCTGATCGCCAACCAGAACGAAGCGGGCCTGTGGGACGAGGCGCGCTTCACGGCGACGGGCTTCCCGCGCGTGTTCTATCTGCGCTACCACGGCTATCGCAAGTTCTTCCCGCTGTGGGCGCTCGCCCGCTATCGCAACCTGAAGCGCGACAACACGACGCGCGTGACGTTCGGGCTGTAAGCGTGGCGCCGCAACCCACCGGCACGTTGCCCGTCATCGCCGTGACGGGAATGGCATTCGAGGCGCGCATCGCGCGCGGCAAAGGCGTCGAAGCCGTCTTTGCCGCGCGGGCCGACCGGCTCGAACGCGCACTGACCGAGGCGACCGCACGCGGTTGCGCGGGCATCGTGAGCTTCGGCACGGCGGGCGGGCTCGCGTCCGACCTCGCGCCTGGCGCACTCGTGATCGCGAACGCGATCGACGGGCCGTTCGGTCGTGTCGAGACCGATACGGGCTGGAGCGCACGGCTCATTGCCGCGCTGCACGACACGCCTGTCTGGGCGCGCGTCACGCGCGGTACGATCGCGGCCGTTGGCGCCCCGGTCGTCAGCGAAGAGGAAAAGGCGTCGCTGCACCACGCGAAGGGCGCGCTCGCCGTCGATATGGAGTCGCATATCGCGGCGGCCTTCGCGGCCGCGCGCGGCGTGCCGTTCGCGGTGTGCCGCGCGATCGTCGATCCGGCGTGGCGCACGCTGCCGCGCGCGGCAACGGCCGGTTTGCGCGACGACGGCAGTACGGCGATCCTGCCGATCCTGCGCGAGCTGCTGAAGCAGCCGTCGCAGCTCGGCCCGCTGCTGCAGGTCGCGAGCGACGCGCGTGCGGCGCGCACGACGCTGATCCAGGCGCGGCACGCGTTCGAGCGTGCCGGCGCGATGCGGATCGTCTGAGCGGCACACACCGCGTTTCTCGCCCTTCCCTTCCCGGTTTTCCGTTTCTCGCGGACAAAAAAAGAGCGCCGCATCTGCAGCGCTCTTTGTCTTTGCGACAGCGGCCGTTACAGCCTTACTTCTGCATGGCCGGACTGCTCGCAGGCGTCGCCGGTGCGGATGCCGATGCCGCAACCGGTGCGGCAGGTACTGCGGCCGAAGCGGCAGCAGGCGCGCTCGCGGGCATCGCATTGTCCGCACCCGGATCGTCGTACTGCGGCAACCCCGGCGCGGCCGGCGCGTTGTTCGGCGTGGTGCCCGAAGCACCGCCCGATTCACCCGGATCCTCGTAGTTCGGCAACCCCGGCGCGGCCGGTGCCGATGCGGGCGCGCTGCCCGATTCGCCCGGCTCGCTGTAGTTCGGCAGCGTGCCCGACGACGACTGGCTGCGATACGTCAGCGACTTGCGCTGCTGCAGGTACGCGTCGCGCACGAACGAATACGGATCGAGCGCGGCCTGCTTCAGCAGGTCGGTTGCGCCGAGCAGGTCCGAACGCGCACTGATGAACTGCGCGATGTACATCGGGTTGCGCGCGGCCGGTTCGATGTAGTTCAGCAGGTTGAAGCGCACGTCCACCGCGCGGCCGACGCCGTCGCGGATCGTGCTCGGCCCGAACACGGGCAGCACGAGATACGGGCCCGACGGCACGCCCCAGCGCGCCATCGTCAGGCCGAAGTCCTGGTGATGCTTCGGCAGCCCGGCCGGCGTCGCGATGTCGATCAGGCCGGCGACGCCGAACACCGAGTTCATCGCCACGCGCATCAGATCCTCGGTCGCATCGGTGATGCGGAGCTGCAGCAGGTTGTTCGCGATGTTGCCGAGATCGCCGAGGTTCGAGAAGAAGTTGCTGATCGCGGTGCGCACGGGCGTCGGCGTGACCTTCTGGTACCCCTTCGCGATCGGCTGGGCGATGTTCGTGTCGACGGTGTCGTTGAACTTGTACATCGCCCGGTTCATCGGCTCGAGCGGGTCATTGGGGTTGCGGTTCGGTCCCGTCGCGCAGCCGGACAGCACTGCGCCGGCGGCAACGGTCGCCGCAATGATTCGCACCTTATTCATTGATTCCTTGCGATTGGTTCTTGGCGCGTTTGACGCGCGGTTTGCCCATCAGGACGGGCTGGAACACCACGGCGCCGATCAGCGTGCAGGTCAGGGCCAGCGCGAGCAGCTTGCCCATGCTCGACGTGCCCGGGTGGTGCGACAGCCACAGGCTGCCGAATGCGGTCGCCGTGGTCGCGGCGCTGAACAGGACGGCATGCGTGAGGCTCGAATGCAGCAAGCCGGTTTGCCCCGCGCGCCACGCCATCACGAAATACACCTTGAACGCGACGCCGACGCCGAGCATCAGCGGCAACGCGATGATGTTCGCGAAGTTGAGCGGCATGCCGAGCACGACGCACATCTCGAGCGTCACGACGCCCGACACGAGCAGCGGCACCAGCGTGCGCAGCACGTCGCCGAAGCGGCGCAGCGTGACCCACAGCAGGATCGTGATCGAGATGATCGACCACAGCGCCGCATGCAGGAACGCGTTGATGATCGTGTCGGCCGAATGCAGGATCGAGATCGGCCCGCCAGTCGTGCCCGGCTCCGCGGCCTTCACGGCTTTCGCGAAGCGGCGCAGCATCGTGTCGTCGTTCGGGTCGACGCCCTTCGGCACCTTCGGCGAGATCTGCACGAGCGCATGGCCGTCCGGCGCGACCCAGTCGCGCACGAGCTGCGGCGGCAGCGATTCGCGCGTGATGTCCTGCGGCTGCAGCAGCGACGCGAGCTGGTTGAGCGCGATGCGCAGCGTATCGGAGAATGCGCGCTCGGCGCGGTCGCGCGTCGCGGCGTCCGCGGCGGCGAGCTTCGCGAGCGACGCCGACAGGTGCTGCGCGGCGGCCGCGCCCGGGCCCGGATGATCTTCGGCCGCGTAGCTCAGCAGGTCCGACACGCGCTTGAGCGCGGCGACGCGCTGCGCGTCGGTTGCGGGCGGCGCGGGCGGCTGCGTCAGCGCGGGCAGCAGGTCGCTCGCGGCGGCGGCGATCGCCGCGCGCTTGGCCGGCTGGTCGGTGGGGATGAAGGTCGACAGCGTGGTGGTGCGGCCGACTTCGGGCAGTGCGTCGAGGCGCTTCGCGGCCGCGTCGGCGTCCGCGAGCGACGGCGCGAGCAGCGTGACGTCGTTGACGGCGGCTTCCGGCGAATCCTTCAGTGCGAGCAGCGTCGCCATCGATTCGCTGTTCGGATCCTTCAGGTGCAGCGGGTTGAAGTCGAAGCGCAGGAACGCGAGCAGCGGCAGCGCGCCGATCACGACCACGAGCGTGCCGATCAGGATCGGCTTGCGATGGCGATCGAGGTAATCGTCGACCGGCGCGAGCCACGGGAAGCCCGGCGTCTTCGATTCGCCCGGCGGCGCGAACAGGCGCAGCAGCGCGGGCAGCAGCGTGAGCGTGGTGAGCAGTGCGACGAACATCCCGACGCCCGCGATCAGGCCGAGCTCGGACACGCCGCGATAGGCGGTGGGGATGAACGAGAAGAAGCTCGCCGCGACGGCCGCGGTGGCCAGCGCGAGCGGCATGCCCATCGAGTGGGCGGCGCCGATCAGCGCGTGGTCGATGCGCGGGTCGCGGAAGCGTTCCTCGCGGTACTTCACGCCGTACTGGATCGAGAAGTCCACGCCGAGGCCGACGAACAGCACCATGAACGCGACCGAGATCATGTTCAGCGACCCGACCATCGCGAGGCCGAGCGCGGCGGTCACGACGAGGCCGACGAACAGCGTGACGAGCACCGAGCCGATCATCCGCTTCGAGCGCAGCGCGAGCCACAGGATCACGAGCACGGCGAGCAGCGTGAAGACGCCGTTGAGCGCCGCACCGTCTTCCACCGACGCGAATTCGTCGTCGGCGAGCGGCTGTTCGCCGGTCAGGCGCACGGCCGCGCCGAAGCGCTTCTCGAGGTCGAGCGAACGGGCCGCGTCGCGGATCACCTGGCTGGTTTCCGCGCCGGCCTTCAGTGCGCCGTAGTTGACCACGGGCTGCACGGTGACGAACGCGCGCGCGGGCTGCCGCGCGGCATCGTTGTCGACCAGCGCACGCCACGAGAACGCGGCCGGCTTGCCGGCCAGCACGTCGTCGACCGTCGCGGCGCTGCGCGCGAGCAGCTTCGCCATCGCGGGCAGTTTCACCTGGCCGGTGAGCAGCGGCTGGCCGAGCGTGGTGGAGAGGGTCGTGGCGAGCCCGGTCAGGCTCGGGTTCTTCGCGAGTTCGTTGACGAGCGGGCGCGCACTTGCGAGCTGCGAGGTCGTATCGGCGACTTCCTGCGGCGACAGGAACAGCAGCCCGTTGTGCTCGAAGAACGGCCCGCCGCCGGGCTCGGCGACCTGGCCGATGCGGCCGGCTTCGGCATCCTTCTGCAGCGCTTCGGTCAGCGCATGCGCGGCGGCATTCGCGAATTCGGGCGCAGGCGCCTCGACGACCGCGAGGATCGTGCCGTTGCGTTGCGGGAACGCTTGATCGACGGCCTGGCCGAGCGCGGCAAATTGCGGCTCCGCATCGACGAGCTTGCTGATGTCGGTGTTGATCTTGAAATGCTGCGCGACATAGACGCCGCTGAGCGCGGCGATGACGAGCGACAGGACGACGACCCAGACGGGGCGGCGCACCGACCATGCAACGAGTCGGACGATGAGAGATGTCACCATGTGGCGGTGGGGAGCGGCTGGCAAGGGCAAAGTAGCCAAGTATACCGGCGCGGCGTGGCGAAGGACGTGACGTTGCGGGTTTGGGGGCGGGAAGGAGATTTGTTCGCGGTGGCGGAATCGATACCGGTGGCCGGCTGTTTTGTAAGGGGATGTTTACATAATCGGCGTCTCGCTGCCTCGCCGAGCCGCTGCGCGCACCTGTGACAAACGAAGCTGAAAGGTAACAGTCGGTCACGGCGCGGCAACCGGGCGTCAGGCCCGGTATACTTTGCGCCACCGGCCGGTGCAATCAACTGGTCGTTTTTTCTCATCGAGCGATATTCGTATGAAACGTCATCTGTTTGCTTTCGTCGCGGCGGCCGCCGTGTCGGTTTCCGCTTTCGCGCAGAGCGCGCCGGTCGATATCGTCCGCAATGCGGTCGAGGGCACCGTCAACGCGATGAAGGCCGATCCCGCCGCACGCGGCGGTGACATGGCGAAGGTCTCGGCGGTCGTCGAGCAGCGCTTCCTG
The DNA here is from genome assembly GCF_902833075.1 of Burkholderia sp. BCC0405. NCBI lineage: Bacteria > Pseudomonadati > Pseudomonadota > Betaproteobacteria > Burkholderiales > Burkholderiaceae > Burkholderia > Burkholderia sp. BCC0405. The sequence continues at coordinate 333,588 of NZ_CADFEO010000007.1, read as the reverse complement.
CCCGCAACCAACTTCGAGCGCACGACCCGCATCGCGGTCGGTGACGCATGGAAGCAGGCCACGCCGCAACAGCAACAGGAGCTGTACAAGCAGTTCAAGCTGCTGATGACGCGCACCTACGCCGCGTCGCTCGCGCAGCTCGGCAGCCAGGACGCGAAGTTCTCGTTCAAGGCCGGCGGCGCGTCGGGCGCCGACGCGCTCGTGCAGTCGACGGTCACGACGCCGGGCGACAGCCAGTCGGTCGGCTATCGTCTCGGCAAGGTCGGCAACGACTGGAAGATCTACGACATCGACATGTCGGGCGCGTGGCTGATCCAGGTCTACCAGGGCCAGTTCAAGAGCCAGCTCGCATCGGGCGGGATCGACGGCCTGATCGCGTTTCTGCAGAAGCACAATTCGCGGACGAACTGACGGCGCGCTGCGCGGTCCCGAATCCGGAAGTACGAAGGGCGCCCTCGGGCGCCCTTGTCTTTTACCCAGGGCGCCCGGAGAGCAGTCGAACGGCCGGCGTGACCGCATGTCCGGGCGTGCATGCTCAAGTCCAGGCTGCCTCCGCACACATCAAGGCCCGCTGTGCGCGGCCTACTGATACGTCATGGTGAAGGTCAGCACCGCGTTCGCGCTGCCGGCCGTCACGCTGGCGGCCGTCTGGTAGTACCGGGCCGTGAGCGGGATCGTGTAGGAGCCGCCCGTCGCACTGCTGTAGCTCGTCAGCGTGTACTGCGTGTTGTATTTCAGCGCATTGCCGTTGCCGTCCTTCAGTTGCAGGCCGATGCCGGTGGCCGTCGAACCGCTCGACAGCGCGAGCACGCCGTTGGTGGCGTCGAGCACGGCATTGACCGGGATGAACTGGTACTGGATCGCGTTCAGGCCTGCCGGGCAGGCGTTGACCGCCACGTTGAGCGAGACGGCCTGCTTGTTGGTCGAGCCGATGCCCGTGAATTCCGACTGCAGGGGTGAACCCATGTTGACCGTCACGTTCGGCGTGGTGCACGCCGCCACGTTGACGATGGTCGAGGTCAGCGAAAACGACACGAGAGGCGAGGCGGCGACCGTATACACGTTGCCGCCCGTGCTCGTCGCTGACGCCCCCACGACCATCACGCCGCCCGTCACCGTGCCCGCCGTGATCGGGCCGGTCTTGACCAGCGCCGCCTGCACCATACCGCCATTACTGATCGAAGTAACAATTCCGTTTGCGTTGCAGGCGTTCCCCGTCCACGGGCTGGGGAACGGCGCAGACGGCACGCCGAGATCCTTCCAGGGCAGGCTTCCGCAACCGTTCGCGTAAGTACTCACGCCGATCGCGACACCGACGCCAGGCACATTGGTATTCCAGACCGTATAGGTTCCACCATTCGGCGAGGCCACGGTCATGCCGGCCTTGGTCAGCGACTGCGGTTCGAAGACCATACCCGCGGCCGCCGTACCCGACACCGCGCAAGTGTAGAAATTGGGGACGTTCGGCGTACTGGCCCAGCCGGTCAGCAGGGTGCCGACTACAGCGTCGCGCGGGACCGTCACCGACGCCGGCATCGTCAGTGCCACCGTCTGAGCCGTTCCCGAGCAGCTTATGCTCGAGGCGAACACCGGACGTGCGCCCAAACCGAGCATCAGCACTGCCAGCGTGAGCAGCCAGAACGCGAGGCGGCCCGGGCCTCGCACCGATTTCGTCTGCCCGCGCGTCTCGGCCGGCTTCTCGTTCCGTTTCATGATCTTTACCTGGTCCATCGCATTCGCTTGCTCATTGCGTCCGTACCGCCTCCGCATACGTCAAAACCTGATACGCAGTGCCTATTGATACGTCATGGTGAAGGTCAGCACCGCGTTCGCGCTGCCGGGCGTCACGCTGGCGGCCGTCTGGTAGTACCGGGCCGTGAGCGGGATCGTGTAGGAGCCGCCTGTCGTACTGCTGTAGCTCGTCAGCGTGTACTGCGTGTTGTATTTCAGCGCATTGCCGTTGCCGTCCTTCAGTTGCAGACCGATGCCGGTGGCCGTCGACCCGCTCGACAGCGCCAGCACGCCGTTGGTGGCGTCGAGTACGGCATTGACCGGGATGAACTGGTACTGGATCGCGTTCAGGCCGGTCGGGCAGGCGTTGACCGCCACGTTGAACGAGACGGCCTGCTTGTTGGTCGAGCCGATGCCCGTGAATTCAGACTGCAGGGGTGAACCCATGTTGACCGTCACGTTCGGCGTGGTGCACGCCGAGACGTTGACGATGGTCGGGGTGAGCGAGAACGACATGAGGGGCGAGGCGGCGACCGTATATGGGGCGCTACCGCCGGTGCCCGTTGCTGACGCTCCCACGACCATCACGCCGCCCGTCACCGTGCCTGCCGTGACGGGGCCGGTCTTGACCAGCGCCGCCTGGATCTGGCCGCCGTTGGTGATCGACGTAACCGTGCCGCTCGTGTTGCAGACCCAGCCTGCCCATGGGAGCGGGATCTGCGAAGAAGTCGAGCTGGCAAGATCGATCCAGGCCTGAGTTCCGCATTGGTTCGCGTACGTCGTCACGCCGATCGCGACACCGACGCCAGGCACATTGGTATTCCAGACCGTATAGGTTCCACCATTCGGCGAGGCCACGGTCATGCCGGCCTTGGTCAGCGACTGCGGTTCAAAGACCATGCCGGCGACAACCACACCCGATACCGTGCACGTGTAGTAGTTGGGAGCGTTCGAGGTACTGAACCAGCCGGTTAGCAGGGTGCCGACCGCTGCATCGCGCGGAATCGTCACCGAGACCGGCATCGACAGCGCCACCGTCTGCGCCGTTCCCGAGCAACTGATGGTTCCCGCGGCGAACACGGGATGTGTACCCAAGCCGAGCATCAGTGCCAGCAGCGTCAGCAGCCAGAATGCCAGACGGCTCACGCCATGCGCAGCTTTGGTTTGCCTGCGCATCGCGGCCGGCTTTTCGTTCTCGTTCGTCTTCTTTCCCAGGTTCATCGCATCCGCTTCGCTCATTTCGTGCATACCGCCTCCGCATCGATCCAGCGTTGCCTGTTCGTCTTGCTTGCCGCCGGTAACGTGTAGGAGAGCGAACATATTTCGTCATCCGTATCGCCCCACTTCACCTTCAGCGTGCCGGTATCCGCTTTCAAGCCGCGCAGCACGATGCGGCCATCCTGCGCCACTGTGCCGACGCTCTGCCCCGTTGCATCGCTCACCTCCGCGCCGAACGGAACCGGCTCGCCGTCGCTCATGCGCGCGCGCATGATCACCGCGCGCCCGCCGCCCTCGGTTTCGTACTTCAGCCGCACCACCGCGCCCGCGGTCGGCGCGACGTGCTGCGCGCTGGATTTCAGCTCGACGCTCATCGGCACACCCTTCGGATCGATCTCCACCTCGTTGGTCGAGAACGGTGTCAGGCTCGGCACCAGCGCATGACCGAACGAATCGATGCGCAGGCCGCTGCCGGCCGTCACGCGCGCGCCGTTCGCGTCCTTGGCCTCGACGATCGCCATCGTCTCGCCCATGGCCGGCGCAAAGGCCAGGCCGCCGGCATAGGCCACCATGCCGCCCGAGATGCCGCCGCCGTATTGCGTAAAGCCGGTGCCCTTCGATGCATTGCCCGAGAAGGTCGCATAAGGCGACATGTAGGACACGTTGCCGCCCATGTTGACGGTCGCCCCGGCGCCGCCGCCGCTGGTACGGCCGACGTTCACGCCGTAGCTGAGCGCGTTGTCGACGCCGAGCGAGCCTGTCAGCGACTGCTGGACCAGGGTCGCGCCATGGCTGTCGTGCTGCAGGCTGGTCGACGAGTACAACGTGCGCGAACCGAGGTTCAGCGGAATCGACACGTTCAGCATGAACCGGTTGTCCCAGCGGTTTTGCGTCGCGTCGAATTGGCGCGCGGCCGACACGCCGTAGTTGATGCGCCGGAAATTGTTGTTGTAGCCGGCCTGGAACTGCGTGTCGTTGCCGCCGCGATTCCAGTAGTTGACGGTCGAGCCCGACAGGTAGAACGAGCCCCAGCCTTCCGGCAGGCCCTGGTTCAGCATGACCTGGAACTGACCGCGACGTACGCCGCCCGACAGCAGGCCGTTCACGCCGCCCGTCTGCTGGCCGCGCAACTGCATGGCGTCCTGCAGGCCCAGGTAGCCGCTGCTCGAATAGCGGTACGCGGCCACCGCGATATTGGTATTGGTCGGACTGATCAGCTTGCTGTACGAGAGCTTCACGCTCTGGCCGTGGCGCGTGCCGATGCCGGGCAGATCGGTGTTGGCCTGCGTGATGTCGAACGCGAACGAGCCCAGCCCGGTGTTGAGTGCGGCGCCGACCAGCCCTGCCAGGTAGCCGGGCGCGGCGGTCATGCCGCCGTAGCCGGTGATCAGGTTGGTGAAACCGTGCTGCACGGTCGCCTGGAACAGCGCCGGCTTGCTCGACAGCAGCGGGCTGCGGTACTGGCCGGCCGTCACGCTGAAACGCGTGATGCCGGGCCGCAGCGAACTGACGGCCGACGCGTACGGCACCTTGAAGGTGTGGATGCTGCCATCGGCTTCGGTCACGATGACGTCGAGGTCGCCGCCATAACCGGTCGCGTAGAGATCGTCGATCTCGAACGGGCCGGTCGCGACGTTGGCGCTGTAGATGATGTTGCCGTTCTGGCGCACCTGCACCAGCGCATTGCTGTTGGCGATGCCGTGGATGGTCGGCGCATAGCCGCGTTGCGATTCCGGATACATGCGCTCGTCGCTGGCGATCCGCACGCCGCGAAAGCCCACGCTGTCGAACATCGTGCCGTCGGTGAACGCGTCGCCGATCACGAGCTGCGCCTTCAGACGCGCGATCGAGCGCTGCAGGCTGGTCTGCACGCTCTGGTAGTGCGTGCCGCCGTGCGTGTCGTAGGTGGTGTTGCCGTTGTGGCGGAAGCGCCAGGGCCCGGCGTTCAGGCCGGCGGTCAGGCCCAGGTAGGCCTGGGTCGACGAGGCGCCCTGGTTGTCGGCGCGGTAGAGGTTGCCGTTGTACGACAGCAGCGCGGCCGGCACGCCCTCGTCCCAGTAGCGCGGATCCACGTAGCCGCGCGCCGCGCGGCTCAGCGAGGCCTGCGGGATGCTGACGTCGAGCCGCTGCTCGCCATTGTCGAAGGTGGCGACGGCGTCCGGCACCAGCATGCCGATCGTCGCGCAGGCATGGTTCGCGTCCGTCAACTTGTGCGTCGCTTCGGGCGACAGCTTTGCGAGATCCACCCCGACCTGCTGCAACAGCTCGCGATCGAAGCAGGGCTGGACGTTGTTCCGGCTGTCGCCCACCTGGCGCAGCGTGATTTCGGCGCGGCCGATCCAGTTCGTATTGACGTACAGGTCGGCGCGATATGAACCCGGCGCCGCCACATTGCCCTTTGCGAAGCGACTGACGTCCACCCGCGCGCCGCCCGGGCGCTGCAGGAACAGGTCGTCGAACTGGACTTCCGCCACTTGCGTGGCGCTGGTGGTCTCCGCCATCGTGCCGGTCGATGCGAACATCGACAGCGCGAGCAGGAAGCACGGGCGTGGGCGCCAGCGCATGAATGACGGCAAACTGGAAAGACGTTGGATCACGATAGGCACCCGAGCGTGGGCAAGCCTGCGCCCTGCCCGGGCGGGCATGCTGGGTCTTGCCATGGAAAGGACGTGGCGCGCTACCCGCGCCTCGCGCAATGGAAGGGGTCAGCCGCGCATCATCGCGGCGGCGCCGCGGGGCCGGACCGCAATGGCGTCTCGCCGCTGACCGAGCCGCCGTAGTCGTTCAGCGCCGTGTAATGCACGCTGGCGCCGGCCGCGCCGGGCACGTCGCCCTTCAGCGGGAAGGCGCGCGTCTCGCCCGGCCCGACCATGCCGCCATCGTCGAAGATCGCGCTGCGTCCGCCCGACTGCACGCTGATCAGGGTCAACGACACATGGAACGGCGTCGGGTTGTGCGCCTCGATGGCCGGTTTTCCGTCGGCCTGCGTGAGCCGCCAGGTGAGTTGCGCCGGCGCATCGGCCGATGAACCCTTGAGTTTTTCCGGACGATAGAACAGCTTGATGCGCGAACGGAACGCGAGCTGGATATGGTTCATGTCCGCGTCGGCCGCGCCCGGTTTGGGGGGGACCTCGAGCACGTTGAGCCAGAACACCGACTCGCGATCCTGCGGCATGGGCTCGCCGGTGTAGACGATGCGCAGCGTCTGCGACTTGGACGGATCGATCCGCGCGATCGGCGGCGTGACGGTGAAGGGCACCTTGATCGCGGACGGCGCGCTGCGCACGTCACCTGCATCGACCCACGACTGCACGAGCGCAGGCGACTGGCCGGCGTTCGACAGCTTGAGCGTGACCTCGGACTCGCTCGCGCCATAGATCACGCGCGTGCCGCCGATCACTACCGATGCAACGGCAGGTGTCGCCAGGTAGCCGAGCGATGCGACGCACGCGGTGGCGATCGCGCGCCGGAGTGTTTTTCGAAGCTTCATGATGGGGATCGATGCCGGTAGCGAGCGCGACGGGTGGAGCGACGTCGTGCCGCCCCACTCCATCTGCTACGTATAACTAAATGATTGATTACTGATAAACGAGCGAGTACATCACGCTCGACGTCGCCGCGCCCGCTGTTGCAGCGCCGGTCGCGAGGTACTGCGCGTAGTAGTTCAGCGTGGCGGCGCCGGCCGAGCTGATTGCGACGGCCTTCGAGTTTTGCGAGGCGTCGGCCGCACCGATCTTGATCGGCGAATAGCTGCCGTCGCCGTTCAGCAGCTGGATCTCGACGTTGGTCGCGCCGCCGGCGGCCAGGACCAGGTTGCCGGTGGCGGTGTCGACCGTCGGACCCGGCTCGAAGTAGGCGTGGACGGTGCCCGATGCCGGCGTGCAGGCCGTCAGCGAGATGTTGAAGGGCGTGCGGTTGGCGTACTGGCCTGCGGCGGCCAGCGCGCTGGTCGACACCGATTGCAGCGGGACGTTGAAGTTGTTCGAGCCGCTGCCGTTGCCGTTGATCGTGCAGGTTTGCGCGAGCACGGTGCCGTTGAACGTGATCGTGCCGTCGGCTGCGGATGCGATTTGCGACGCAGTGGCTGCAGCCACGAACAACACGGCGGTAATGAGTTTGGTTTGCATGGTTTCTGGTTTCTGAAAGAAGCGATCTGAATGGAGATACGACGCCGACGCGCTATCCGTTCGATAGCGCGACGCGACATCCAACGGCAACCCGAAAAGGCATCACGCGACCGAATATTGTGTTTTCGGCCCGGTTACACTTGGACGAAGCGAATCGTACCGGCGTCAACGATTCGTAAGATGAACAATTGTCACTTCGCGATACCGCCAGCAAAAAATGCTGTTCAGTTTGACTGAACGGCATTAGCTCTCGGGCGCCGGCTTCGGTGCGGGCACGCCGTATGTGCCGGTCATGCAGACGTCATGCGAAACACGAGCACGATGCGCGTTCCGGCAAGCGAAAGGATTCCATCGCCCTCGGGGTGAAGTCGATTGGACAACTATGAAATTGGAAGCCGACTTGCGCGTGACGTGCGCAACCGGAATGGCGTCCTATCTGCGCCGATGCTCGACCGCGAACTTGATCAACTCGGCCTGCCCTTCGATTTCCAGCTTGCGCTTCAAATTGAGCCGGTGCGTCTCGACCGTGCGTACGGACAGCCCCGTCTGTTGCGCGATCTGCTTGCTCGACAGCCCTTCCGCCAGCGCGTCGAGGATGTCGCGTTCGCGCGGCGTGAGCCGGTCAAGCGGCGATGCGGTCGCGCTCGCGTGGATCATCCGCGCGGCGAGCCCTTCGCTGAAAAACGTCTGGCCGGCCAGCACCGCGCCGATCGCGCGCACGATCTCGCTCGCGGGCGAATCCTTCAGCAGGTAGCCGCTCGCGCCGGCGCGCACGGCCTGCGTCACGTATTCGATGTTGTCGTGCATCGACAGCATCAGCACGCGGATGCCCGGAAAGCGCTCGTGGAAGACGCCCGCGAGCGTGATGCCGTTCATCCCGTTCATGCCGACGTCCATCAGCGCGAGATCGGGTTCGAGCGACGCGGCGAGCGCGAGCGCCTCGTCGGCGTTGCCGGCTTCGCCGACCACGGACAAGTCGGCCGCTTCGAGCCGCATCCGCAGGCCGTCGCGCACGAGCGGGTGATCGTCGACGAGCAGCAGTCGGGCGACGGGCCGGGCGGTGTCGGGGGCGCTCATGCGTGAAAGGTCTCCTGTCATGGGGTGCGTCACGACGCGGCGCCGGGCAGCGGCACGCGCGCGGCGACGATCGTGTGGCCGACCTGCGACGAGATCGTCAGCATGCCGCCGAGCGCATCGAGGCGCTCGCGCATGTTGCGCAGGCCGATGCCGCGGCGCGCGTCGGCCTGCGAGCGTTCGGCGTCGAAGCCGCAGCCGTTGTCGGCGATGGTCAGCACGACGGATTGTGCGCCGACGTCGAGCGTGACGGCCGCGCGCGACGCCTGCGCATGATGCACGATGTTGCTGAGCGCTTCCTGGGCGATCCGGAACAGCGCGGTGTTGACGGCTTCGGGCAGCGGCCGTGCGCCGCTGTGCGCAACCTGCGTATAGCCGATGTCGATGCCGCTTTCGGCGCCGAGCTCGCGGACAAGCTGTTCGAGCGCGGCTGCGAGGCCGAGGTCGTCGAGCATGGACGGACGCAGCGCATGCGAGATGCGGCGCACTTCGCGCAGCGTGTCGCCGAGCCGCCCGACGCCTGAAGCCAGCGCCTGCTCGGCCTCGGGCACGCGCGCCGAGCCGCGTTCGAAACGTGCGAGCGCGGATTCGAGCATCAGCTTCGCGGACACCATCATCTGGCTGATCCCGTCATGCAGCTCGCGCGACAGCCGTGCCCGCTCCTGCTCCTGCGATTCGACCACACGCTGCGCGAGCAGCTTGAGCTTCGCGTCGGCGCTGCGCGACTCGCTGACGTTCAGCACCAGCGCGCACACGGCGATCGCCGCCGCGCCGGTGAGCGCGATCGCGGTGAGCCAGCTCATCGTGCGCTCGATGTTCGCGGAAGCGCGCGCGTCGATGCGCTGCAGCGCGGTGTCGACGTCGTCGAGATAGATGCCGGTGCCGACCATCCAGCCCCAGCGCTCGAGCGCGACGACGTAGCCGAGCTTCGGCGCGACGCGGCCCGTCGACGGCCGCTGCCATGCGTAGCGCACGTAGCCGCCGCCGCTCGACGCCGCGCCGATCAGCTTCTGGATCGTCAGCGCGCCCTGCGGGTCGCGCATCGACCAGTAGTTGTGGCCGACCCGCTCGGGCTCGCGCGGATGCATCAGCGAATTGCCGTGCAGGTCGTACACGAAGAAATAGCCGTCGGGGCCGAAATCCATCTTCTGCAGCATCGCGAGCGCCTGCATGCGCAGCAGCGCGTCGTCGCGCGCGTTGCGGCCGCTCGCGTCGTAGAGCGGCATGATCGCGCTCGTCGCCAGCTCGACGTAGTGCTTCAGCTCGACTTCCTTGCTCGACAGGTACGCGGCCTGGATCGTCGCGTGCTGCGTGCGCGCGAGGGACGTCGCCTGCTGGCGCACGCCGAAGCCGATGCCGGCGATCGCGAGCAGGAACGGCACGATGGCCAGAAGGAAGATCTTTGCCTTGAGTCTCATGGTGGTGCGAAGCGGCCGCGCACCGGCGCGGACCGGCCAGGCGCGTCAGCCGTGCGGCGGCGTGTCGAGGCGACATTGTCGGCGATTTTGCACGCGGGCGGCTGCGACCGGGGGGGGGGGCCGCCCCGCCGCCGCTCAGGCGCGCCGCGACTCGAGATCGTCGGAGGGCGCGGGCGTCAGTACGACGATGCGGTTGCGCCCGCCTTCCTTCGCGCGATACAGCGCATCGTCGGCGAGCTTCAGCGCGGCCTGCATGTTGTCGTCGAGTTCGGGATAGCTCGTCGTCACGCCGATGCTCACCGTCAGGCGGCCGGAGACGCCGGCGTCGTGCCGGATGCCGAGATCGAGGATGCCGGTGCGGATCGTCTCGGCGATCGTCACCGCGCCGTCGGTGTCGATGTCGGGCAGCACCACGACGAACTCCTCGCCGCCGTAGCGCGCCGCATAGTCGGCCGGGCGGCGCAGGCAGCCGGCGATGCAGTGGCCGACCGCGGCGAGCGCGTCGTCGCCGGCCTGGTGGCCCTGCGTGTCGTTGTAGCGCTTGAAGTAATCGACGTCGATGAACAGCAGCGACAGCGCATGCTGCGAGCGCGCGGCGCGGCGCCATTCGCGCGCGAGCGTGACGTCGAGCATCCGGCGGTTGTCGAGACCCGTGAGGCCGTCGGTGCGCGCGAGCGCCTGCAGCTCCGTTTCCGCGCGATGGCGCTTGCGCAGCTGCACGTCGAGCAGCAGCGACAGGCCGACGAAGCCGATCGCGAGCGCGACCATCGCGGAGCCGATCGGAATCGCACGGTCGTACCAGGCGGCGTAGGTGTCCGCTTCCGACCGCGCGACCATGACGATGAGCGGCAGGTGATCGAGGTGCCGGAACACGTACAGGCGTCGCACGCCGTCGATCGACGCGGTATCGTCGAAGCTGCCTTCGCTGGCGGTCATGAAATGCCGGAACGTGCTGGCGCGGCTGATGTCGCGGCCGACGATCTTCGGATCGTACGGTTCGCGCGCGAGCATCAGGCCGTCCGTGTTGATCAGCGCGATCGAGCCGCGATCGCCGAGCGACAGGCGCGAGAACAGGTCCTGGAAATATTCGAGCCGGATCGACATGACGGCGACGCCGCCGAACGAGCCGTCGGGCTTCGTGATCCGCCGGCTGAGTGCGATGCTCGGCGAGCCGCCGCGCAGCCGCGAATGATACGGCGGGCTGACGTACAGGCCGGCGTCGGGGTGGTCGCGGTGCACGGTGAAGTACGGTTCGTTGCCGAAGTTGGCCTTGCGCGGCACGTCGCTCTTGCCATCGACCGCGATGTCGCCCTTCGCGTCGAGCACATAGATGCCGCCGAGGTACTTGGCGGTCGTCGCACGGTCGAACAGCACCTGGCGGCGCAGCGGCATCGGCAGCTTGACGACCTCGGGGTCGTTCTCGCCTTCCACGACGGCCTGCAGTGACAGCGAATAGATCTCGATGTTGCGCTCGATGTCCCACGACGCCATCAGCGCAAGATTCTGCTGCATCGCGGCCGAGCGGTCGCGTGCGTCGATGCGGCCTTCGTACAGCACGATCCCGCACAGGAACAGCAGGACCAGCGCGATCAGCAGCCCGGTATAGAAGATCAGGTGCGGCAGCAGGAACCGGCGCAGATGAGCGGCGACACGGCTCGTCAGGCCGGATTCGCTGGGCACTGCGTAGTCGGTTTCTGCCATGGTCCCGTGGATCGAGGGGGCATTGCCGCCGGGAGGCGGGCCGATGCGATTGTTCGTATGACGTGCGGGCGGCGATCCGTGACGCGGCCATTTCGACGCCTTCGTGCCGCCCGGCGAAGAAAATGGACGCCGATTATCGGTAATCTCGGCCAGATATACCGGTAAATCAAATATTCACTGGTGACATCTGCGCCGATTCAACGATCCGACGAATCGGGCAACGCGAATTCAACGGAGTATAACGCGGGCGTTCGCACGCGCGAGAAATGTTGCGGACGGTTGATCCCGATCAAATTACCGTGTACCCCGGTGTTTGCGAATCCCGGGCAGAGCGTTGTGGCGCAAGGCTTCGCGGCATAAAGGGCCGTGGCGCGCGGCATGCCGCCGTCGAGTCCATCCGGTTAAGGCACGCGTTCGCGAAAAATGAAGGCAGGCGATATGCGCCGATTATCCGTTTCAACGGCCGGGCGAACCCGAATATGAAAACGGGCGGCCGTTGCGGCCGCCCGTTTCGTGAAGCACGCCTGCGCTTACCCGCCGTGCTGCTGCGCCTTGAACGCGAGGCGGAACCGGTGCAGCAGCGGCTCGGTATAGCCGCTCGGCTGCGACGTGCCCTGCAGCGCGAGCGCGCACGCGGCCTTGAACGCGGTCGACTGGTCGTAGTCGGGCGCCATCGGGCGATAGTTCGGGTCGCCGGCGTTCTGCTGGTCGACGACGCGCGCCATCCGCTTGAACACGTCGAGCACGAACGCCTCGGTGATCACGCCGTGGCGCAGCCAGTTCGCGATGTGCTGGCTCGAAATGCGCAGCGTTGCGCGGTCTTCCATCAGGCCGACGTCGTGGATGTCGGGCACCTTCGAGCAGCCGACGCCCTGTTCGACCCAGCGCACGACGTAGCCGAGGATGCCCTGCGCGTTGTTCTCGACTTCGCTCAGGATCTCGGCCTCGCTCCACTCGGCGCGCTCGACGACCGGCACGGTCAGCAGGCCTTCGAGCAGCGCGTCGCGTTCGCTCGCGTACGGCGTCTTCTCGAGTTCCTGCTGGACGGCCTGCACGTCGACGAGGTGGTAGTGCAGCGCGTGCAGCGTCGCGGCGGTCGGCGACGGCACCCATGCGGTGTTCGCGCCGGCGCGCGGGTGCGCGATCTTCTGCTCGAGCATCGCGTGCATCAGGTCCGGCATCGCCCACATGCCCTTGCCGATCTGCGCGCGGCCGCGCAGGCCGGCCGACAGGCCCGCGAGCACGTTGTTGCGCTCGTACGACTGGATCCACGCGGACGATTTCATGTCGCCCTTGCGGATCATCGGGCCCGCTTCCATCGCGGTATGCATCTCGTCGCCGGTGCGATCGAGGAAGCCGGTGTTGATGAACGCCACGCGGGCGGCGGCCGCGGCGATACACGCGGCGAGGTTCACGCTGGTGCGGCGCTCCTCGTCCATGATGCCCATCTTCAGCGTGTTGCGCGGCAGGTTGTACAGATCCTCGATGCGCGCGAACAGCGTATCGGCGAACGCGACTTCGACCGGGCCGTGCATCTTCGGCTTCACGATGTAGATCGAGCCGGTGCGCGAGTTGCGCTTCGCCTTCAGGTCGTGCAGCGAGCACAGCACCGTGACGACGCCGTCGAGAATCCCTTCCGGAATCTCGTTGCCGTCGCGGTCGAGCACCGCGCCGTTGGTCATCAGGTGGCCGACGTTGCGCACGAACAGCAGCGAGCGGCCGTGCAGCGACAGCGTGCCGCCGGCGGGCGTGGTGTACTCGCGATCGGCGTTCAGGCGGCGCGTGAAGGTCTTGCCGCCCTTCGCGACTTCCTCGGCCAGCGTGCCCTGCATCAGGCCGAGCCAGTTGCGGTAGAGCTGGACCTTGTCGTCGGCGTCCACCGCCGCGACCGAATCCTCGCAGTCGATGATCGTGCTGACCGCGGCTTCGAGCACGACGTCCTTCACGTTCGCGAGATCGGCGCGGCCGATCGGCGTCGACGCGTCGATCTGGATCTCGAGGTGCAGGCCGTTGTGCTTCAGCAGGATCGCGGACGGCGCGCCGGCCGCGCCCTGGTAGCCGACGAACTGCGCCGGCTGCGCGAGGCCCACGATGCCCTTGGCGGTTTCGACGGCGAGCTGGCCGTCCTGCACGCGGTAGCGCAGCGCGTCGCGGTGGGAGCCGCTCGCGAGCGGCGCCGCGTTGTCGAGCACGTTGCGCGCGTAGTCGATCACGCGCTGGCCGCGCGTCGGGTTGTAGGTCGCGGTGCGCTCGGCGCCGCCGTCTTCAGGCAGCGCATCGGTGCCGTACAGCGCGTCGTACAGGCTGCCCCAGCGGGCGTTCGCGGCGTTCAGCGCGTAGCGCGCGTTCGACAGCGGCACGACGAGCTGCGGGCCGGCCTGCGTGGCGATCTCGCTGTCGACGTTCGCGGTGGCTGCCGCGACGTTCGACGGGACCGGCACGAGGTAGCCGATGTGTTCGAGGAAGGCGCGATACGCGGCGTGGTCGCGCACGGGGCCGGGGTGCGCACGGTGCCAGGTGTCGAGTTCCTGCTGCAGGCGGTCGCGTTCCGCGAGCAGCTCGCGGTTGCGCGGCGCCAGGTCGTGCACCAGGGCCGAGAAACCGCTCCAGAACGCGGCCTTGTCGATGCCGGTGCCCGGCAACGCTTCGTTTTCAATGAACTGGCTCAGCGCTGGCGCGACTTGCAGTCCTGCTTGGTCGATCATCGTTAATCCTCCCGGGGAAAAAATCGCGCGCGGCTAGAGGGCCTGTTCACGCTAATAACGGGCTTGCGAACGAGCCTTGCCGGTCGTAGTGCAAGGAGCAAGGAGCGCCGTTTGGCCGAGCCAAACAAGCGACGCGCGACGCCGCAATGCGGCCGGCAAGGCTCGTTCCCCTGATCGGAAAAAATCATTTGTGGGGCTGGCCACCAGAAGGGCCGATCGCTGCGTCATGCTCCTTGCGAATACGTCGAGTATTCGCTTCGTCACAATCCTTGCGCTCGGCCCTTCTGGTGGCCAGCGCAAGCCCGTTATTAGCGTGAACAGGCCCTCTCCTATGCCACGACGCTTTGTGTGCCGGCGCGGGCGATCTGCGCGTCCTGTTCGGACTTTACGCCAGACACGCCGATCGCGCCCGCGATCCGGCCGCCGACCGTGACCGGCACGCCGCCTTCGAGCAACCCCGTCAGCGGCGCGCTGAGAAACGCGGTGCGGCCACCGTTGATCATATCCTCATACGCCTTCGTCTCGCGACGGCCGAGCGCCGCCGCGCGGGCCTTGTCCTGCGCGAGGTAGGTGCTGGCCGGCGATGCGCCGTTCAGCCGCGCGAACGCGAGCAGGTGGCCGCCGTCGTCGACGACGGCGATCGACACGGCCCAGCCGTGGCGTTCCGCTTCCGCGCGGGCGGCGGCGAGCATGCGGTCCGCATCGGCGAGTTCGAGTTCGGGTTTCGTCTGCATGGCATTCCTCCGGAATCAGGTCAGTTGACGAGGGGGTTGTCGACGAGCTCGATCCAGTGGCGCACAGGCGTGCGGCCCGCGCCGTTCAGGTGAGTCTGGCAGCCGACGTTCGCCGTGACAATCAGGTCCGGCCGCGCGGCTTCGAGCGCGTCGAGCCGGTTGTCGCGCAGTGTCGTCGCGAGTTCGGGCTGCGTCAGCGAATACGTGCCGGCCGAGCCGCAGCACAGATGGCCGTCGGCGACATTCGTCAGATCGAAGCCGAGCCGCGTCAGGATGCGTTCGACCGCGCCGCCGAGACGCTGTGCGTGCTGCAGCGTGCACGGGCAGTGCACCGCGATGCGGCGTGGCGCCGACCCGGCCAGCGCGTCGAGCGGCTCGGCCGCGATGACCTCGGCGAGATCGCGTGCGAGCGCGCTGACCCGTTGCGCCTTTTCCGCATAGACGGGGTCGGAGCGCAGCAGGTCGCCGTATTCCTTGACGAACGCGCCGCAGCCGCTCGCCGTCAGCACGATCGCTTCCGCACCTGCTTCGATCGCGGGCCACCAGGCGTCGATATTGCGGCGCGCGCGGGCGAGGCCGCCATCTTGCGCGTTCAGGTGGTATTCGGTCGCCCCGCAGCAGCCGGCTTCGCGCGCCGGGCTCACGCCGATGCCGAGCCGGTCGAGCACGCGCGCGGCGGCCGCGTTGGTATTCGGCGACAGCGACGGCTGCACGCAGCCTTCAAGCATCAGCACGCGCCGTGCGTGGCGCACGGGCGGGCGCGGTGCGGCCATGGGCACGGCCGCCGGGATCTTGTCCCGCAGCGTGCCGGGCAGCAGCGGGCGCAGCGCGCGGCCGGCCTTCAGCAACGCGGCGAACGCCGCCGGGCGCGGCACGACATGCCGCAGCCCCGCGCGCAGCAGGCGCTCGCGCGCGGGCCGCGGCACGCGCTTCTCGGCTTCCGCGCGGCCGATGTCGAGCAGCGTGTGATAGCGCACGCCGGACGGGCAGGTCGTCTCGCAGTTGCGGCACGTCAGGCAGCGGTCGAGATGCTGCTGCGTACGCTCGCCGCACGGCTCGCCTTCGAGCAGCTGCTTGATCAGGTAGATGCGCCCGCGCGGCCCGTCGAGCTCGTTGCCGAGCACCTGGTAGGTCGGGCAGGTCGCATTGCAGAAGCCGCAGTGCACGCACGCGCGCAGGATCGCTTCCGCTTCGTCGGCCCGGGCGAGGGCCTTGCTTGCTTCGCTGAGATTGGTTTGCATCGGCGGGTCGGGGTCGGGTTCGCGTCAGAAGTCGGCGTACAGCCGGCCTGGATTGAAAATCGCGTGCGGGTCGAGCCGCGCCTTGAGCTGCCGATGCACGCGCAACAACGCGGGCGGCAGCGGCTGGAACGGCTCGCGCGTCGTGCCCGGGGTGAAGCAGCTCGCGTGACCGCCCCATTGCGCGGCGAGCCGCTGCACGTCGACCGGTGCGGCGTCGCTCTTCAGCCAGCGCTGTGCGCCGCCCCAGTCGGCAAGCAGCGCGCCGGGCAATGCGTCGAGCGGCGCGGCGGCCGGCGCCGACACGCGCCACAGCGGGCGCGGATCGTCGAAGAACGGCAGCGCGAGGTCGCGCAGCCGTGCCCAGAACGCATCGTCGCGATCGTCCATGCGCTCGCCGCCGATCGTGTCGCGCGCGGCCTTCACCGAGCCCTCGCCGCCTTCGATCCGCACGCGCAGCACGCCGTCCGCGTGGCATGCGCCCGCGAGCGGCAGCCCCGCCCGCCGCCACGCGGCGATGCGCTGCACGGCTTCGTCCACGGCAAGCGGCAACGCAAGATCGCACGTCGCACGCGGCTTCGGCAGCACCTTCAGCGATACCTCGGTCACGACGCCGAGACAGCCGAAGCTGCCCGCGAGCAATCGCGACACGTCGTAGCCCGCGACGTTCTTCATCACCTCCCCGCCGAAGCGCAGGTGCTTCGCGTGGCCGGTGATCACGCGGCAGCCGAGCACGAAGTCGCGCACCGCGCCGGCCCATGGGCGGCGCGGGCCCGACAGCGCCGCCGCGAACATGCCGCCGACCGTTGCCGCGCCGCCGAACGACGGCGGCTCGCACGGCAGCATCTGGCCGGCCGCGTCGAGCATCGCTTCGAGTGCGGCGAGCGGCGTGCCCGCGCGTGCGGTGACGACGAGTTCGGTCGGGTCGTACGACACGACGCCGCGATGCGTGCGCACGTCGAGCGTGCGGCCTTCGACGGGGCGGCCGAGGAACGCCTTCGTGCCGGCGCCGCGGATGTGCAGCGGCTGGCGCTCGTGGATCGCCGCGTCGACCTGGGCCACCAGCGCCGCGCTGTCGTCGATCGATTCGATGTCACGTCGCATCAGAAGCGCTCCAGTTCGGGAAACGGCAGCTTGCCGTGATGGACGTGCATCGCGCCGAATTCGGCGCAGCGGTGCAGCGTCGGGATGTTCTTGCCGGGATTGAGCAGGCCGTGCGGATCGAATGCGGCCTTTACCGCGTGGAAGAACGTGATCTCGTCGGCGTTGAACTGCACGCACATCTGGTTGATCTTCTCGCGCCCGACGCCGTGCTCGCCGGTGATGCTGCCGCCTGCCGCGACGCACAGCTCGAGGATCCGTCCACCGAGCGCTTCCGCGCGGTCGAGTTCGCCGGGCCGGTTCGCATCGAACAGGATCAGCGGGTGCATGTTGCCGTCGCCCGCGTGGAACACGTTCGCGACCGGCAGCCCGTATTCGGCGGACAGCGCGGCGATGCCTTCGAGCACGCGCGGCAGCGCGCGGCGCGGGATCGTGCCGTCCATGCAGTAGTAGTCGGGCGACATGCGGCCGACCGCGGGGAATGCGTTCTTGCGGCCGGCCCAGAAGCGCTGGCGCTCGGCTTCGTCGCGCGCGACGCGGATCTCGGTTGCACCCGCGTCGCGCAGCAGCGCGGCGACGCGTTCGGCGTCTTCGTCGACGTCGGTCGGCGAGCCGTCGAGTTCGCACAGCAGGATCGCCTGTGCGTCGACCGGGTAGCCCGCGTGAATGAAATCCTCCGCCGCGCGGATCGCGAGGTTGTCCATCATTTCGAGGCCGCCGGGGATCACCCCCGCGCCGATGATTGTCGCGACCGCCGCGCCGGCTTGAGCGACATCGTCGAAGCTCGCCATCAGCACCTTCACGCTCGGCGGCTTCGGCAGCAGTTTCACGGTGACTTCCGTGACGATGCCGAGCATCCCTTCCGAGCCGGTGAACAACGCGAGCAGGTCGAAGCCGGGTGCGTCGAGCGCATCGGCGCCGAGCGTGAGCGTGTCGCCGTCGATCGTCAGGATCTCGACCTTCAGGATGTTGTGCACGGTGAGGCCGTATTTCAGGCAGTGCACGCCGCCCGCGTTTTCAGCGACGTTGCCGCCGATCGAGCACGCGATCTGCGACGACGGATCAGGGGCGTAGTAGAGGCCGTACGGCGCCGCCGCTTGCGAGATCGCAAGGTTGCGCACGCCGGGCTGTACGTGCGCGATGCCGGCATCGGGGTCGATGTCGAGAATCCGGTTGAACTTCGCCATCACGAGCAGGAGGCCTTTTTCGAGCGGCATCGCGCCGCCCGACAGACCGGTGCCCGCGCCGCGCGCGACCACCGGCACGCCGAGCGCGGCCGCGACGCGCAGCACCGCGCGCACCTCGTCGACCGTGTCGGGCAGCACGACCGCGAGCGGCACCGTGCGGTATGCGGCGAGGCCGTCGCATTCGAACGGCTTGAGCGCCTCGCGTTCGTGCAGCACGTCGAGGCCGGGCGCCGCCGCGTGCAGTGCGGCGACGAGTGTGTCGCGGCCGACGGTCGCCAGCGGGCCGTCGATCCGTTCGTCGTAGGTGAAACTCATCGGGGTTGTCTCCACCATGCAGGCAGCAGCGCGACGCGCGGCACGCCGGAAGGGATGGATTCTTGGCGGGCGGCGCGCGCGTGTCCAGATGCGGCGGATGTGGTCATACCAGTTTTTATCGGGTGGCCTGAAAGCAGCCGTGTGGATCGCCGTAAAACTGAATGGCTAAAAGGGTTTGTGGGAAAATCGCCGATATCCTTCCGAAGTGGTCATACCAGTATGGAAATTCAGGAACAGGCGGGCCCGGCGCGGAACGTGGCCGACGTCGTCGCCGAGCGCATCGAGAAGCTGATCGTCGACGGCGTGCTGAAGGCCGGGCAGGCATTGCCGTCCGAACGGCGGCTGACCGAGAAGCTCGGCGTGTCGCGCACGGCCGTGCGTGAAGGGATGAAGCTGCTGCGTGCGCGCGGGATCATCGACACCCTGCACGGCAAGGGCTCGTTCGTGGCGAGCCTGACCCCGCAGCGCGAGATCACGCCGATGATGCATCTGCTCGGCTCGCAGCCGCGCACGCTGTACGACCTGTTCGAGGTGCGCGGGATGCTCGAGACGGAGGCCGCACGGCTCGCGGCGCTGCGTGGTACGCCGGCGGATTTCATCCTGATCAGGCGCCGCTATGAGGAGATGATCGCGGCCGATGCGCAGGATCTCGATCCCGCTGCGCGGGCGAAGCTCGATCATGCGTTTCATCTTGCGATCTGCGAGGCGTCGCATAACCCGGTGCTCGTGAATACGTTGCAGTCGCTGACCGACCTGCTGCTCAGTTCGGTGTTCGCGTCGGTGAACAATCTCTATCACCGCGAACCGCTGAAGAAGCAGATCGACCGCCAGCATGCGCGGCTCTACAACGCGGTCACTGGGCGGCTGCCCGAGCAGGCGCGCAAGGCCGCGAGCGAACATATCCGCCAGTGCGTCGAGTATCTGCGCGAGATCGAGCAGGAGGAGCAGCGGCTCGTGCGTTCGACGTTGCGGCTCGAAGGGTGGACTTAGGCGCGTCGGTTTTTGTCAGGTGGCCGTGCAGTCGGCATCGTCCTGCGCTTCGAGCCTGGATGCCCAGCCGGACTTGGCTTCTTTCAGCACGATTCGCTGTTTTTCTGCACGCTCGATCGCGTTGATGCGCTCGATTGCCGACGCGATAGGAACATTGCCGTCCGCGTGTGCGAGGTACAGCAGGCGAACCAGTTTGTCGGCCCAGCGTGGCACTTTGCCCGACTTCTCCCAGCGGGCGACCGCCTGCTCGTTGTTGCCGAGCAGCTTGGCCAGTCCGCTCTGCGATTGCATCAGGCCGGCGCTGCGCACATACCGAAACTCGACCCCCGTGAGCGGAGCGGCTTTTTTCGCGAGCGCGAGACAGATTGCGGTGCAGAGTCCGTCCAGATCGTTGATGGACACACCGTCGCCATAGGGTGTCTTGTGCAGCGTATATCCGTTCGTCAGCCATACATTCTTCAGGCCACCGTCGGTGTAGTGATACATATCAGCCCCTTGGTGCGTCAATTCAGCGTTTGGTGACTTCCATCACGGTGATCACCGTGAGGTGAGGAGCAGGATGATCCACGAGTACGGCCACGCCGACATTGACGCCCGACACATACCGCTCCATCACACAGCGCAGGCCCGATGCCCGCATGTCCGGTTCAGGCTCGCTCACGATGACGCCCTTGCGCAGCGTTTCCAGCACCATCGGATCGTTGATTTTCCGCTGCCGCATCCGGTCGCGTGCATGGCCGACGAACACGATGTTCGCTGAAATGGCCGCACATACCCGGATGTGCTTCTCAAGCTGTCGTTTGGATGGTTGCCCCAATCGCACACCTATCATTTTGATAGGTTGGAGTTTACGCTGTTTGCTGAGTGTCGTGGATAAATTTTGGCTATTGGGCACGGTTCGCCTGGCCTTGCGTAGTCGAAAAAAAGCCCGCCGAAGCGGGCAACCTCACGATGCGGAGGGGGGAGATACGAATACGCGGGGCCGTGTGCGCTCAACCTTTGGTCGCACCAAACGTCAGCCCCGCCACAAAATGTTTCTGCATCGCGAAGAACATCGCGACCGACGGCAACGCGGCCAGAATCGACCCGGCCGAAACAAGATTCCACGACGTCGTCCACTGCCCCTTCAACGCGGCCACGCCCGCGGTGATCGGCGCGGCTTCATCGCCTTGCGTGAGACACAGCGCCCAGAAGTAGTCATTCCACACGAACGTAAAAACGAGAATCGCCAGCGCAGCCAACGCAGGCCGGATCAACGGCAGCACGATCTTCCAGAACACCGTCCACTCCCCCGCCCCTTCGATCCGCGCGGCCTCGATCAACTCGAACGGCAGCTGCTTGATGAAGTTGCGCAGAAACAGCGTGCAGAACCCCGTCTGGAACGCGACATGAAACAGGATCAGCGCCTCGACCGTATTGAACACCCCCAGCCTGAGCGACAAATCCCGCACCGGAATCATCAACACCTGCACCGGCACGAAGTTGCCGGCGACGAACGTGCCGAACAGCGCGGTACTTCCGCGAAACCTGTAGGTCGCCAGCGCAAAACCCGCCATCGCCGCCAGCGCGATCGACCCGACGACGGAAGGCACCGTGATCTGCACGCTGTTCCAGAAGTAATGCAGCATCGGCGACGTCGTCAGCGCGTCGCGATAGTTCTCGATCATCGAGAAGTGCCGTGGCCAGCCCCAGTAGTGGCCTTCGACCAGTTCCTCGGTCGAGCGCACCGACGTGACGAACACCGCGATCATCGGCAGCAGCCAGATCAGCAGTGCAACGGGCAGCGACAACTTGTACAGCCTGCGCGAGACAGGCTTCCATTGAGCAACGGGCGTCGGAAACATGATGGCCACCGGTCAGGTTATTGCTCGTTGCGCAGCAGGCGGCGCAACTGGAACACGATGTAGACGAGCATGATCGCGAACAGCACGACCGCAATCGACGCGGAATAGCCGAGCCGGTAGTACTTGATCGCCTGGTCGTACATGTAATACGCGAGCACGGTCGAGCTCTCGAACGGGCCGCCGCTCGTCATCACCGAGATCAGGTCGAAGCTGCGCAGCGCGCCGATCACCGTGACGACGATCGCCATGAAGGTGGTCGGCCGCAACTGCGGCAGCACCACGTGCCACAGCAGCGCGAATCCGCGCGCGCCTTCCATCCGTGCGGCTTCGATCTGTTCCGGGTTGAGCGACGTGAGGCCGGTGAGGTACAGGATCATGCAGTACGCGGTCTGCGGCCACAGCGCGGCGAACACGATGCCGAACGTCGCATAGCGCGCGTCGCCGAGCACCGGGATGCCGTGCCCGGCGATCAGCGCGAGCAGCCCGAAGGTCGGATCGTAGAACCACGAGAAGATCAGCCCGACGACCACGCCGGACAGCACGAACGGCGCGAAGAACAGCGACTTCACGAGCCGGATGCCGCTGACTGCCTGGTTCAGGTACAACGCGAGCGCGAGGCCGAGCGGCGGCGCGAGCATGAACAGCGCGAGCCAGATCACGTTGTTGCGCAGCGCGGTGTAGAACGTCGGCGCCTGCAGCAGTTCGACGTAGTTCGCGAGACCGACGAAGGTGCGCTCGGTCATCCCGTCCCAGTTGTACAGGCTCAGCCACAGCGTCGACAGGATCGGCCAGATCACATAGACGGCAACCATCGCGCAAGCCGGCGCGAGAAAGAGCCACGCGGCGCGCCGTTGCCGCCGTACGGCGGGCGACGGGCGGCGCGCGGTCAGCACCGTGGCGGATGGCCCGCGCGGCGGCGGCGCGGTGCCGGCGGGCGGGGTGGACGTGATCGGACTGGACACGGCAAGCCTCCTGAACGGGCGCGGCGGCGCGGGGCCGCCGGTTGGGTCACGCGGTCACTTCTTGTAGATGCGCTTGCGGGTCTGTTCGAGCTGCGCGAGCACCGTATCGAGCTGCGCGGGATTGGCCAGGAACTGCTGCATCCCCTTCATCCCCTCGTCGGCCATTTCCTTCGTCATGTCGCGGTCGTAGAACTGCGCGACGCCGCCCTTCGTGTCGGCAAGGATCCGGAAGCCGATGCGCGAGATCGGATCGGCCGGCTCGGGCGACTTGCTGTTGGCCGACAGCGAGCCGAGCCCTTCCGCGAGTTTCGCACCCATCTCGGGCGTTTCGACGAACGCGAGGAACGTGTGCGCGTCGGCCTTGTTCTTCGCCTTCGTCGGGATATGCAGCGATTCGACCGGGCCGTCCTCGGCGGTCGGCACCTTCGGGTCGATGATCGGGAAGCGGTAGTAGCCCATTTCCTGCTTCACGTTCGGCGGGAAGCCCGCCGCGATGAACGTGCCCATCAGCATCATCGCGGCCTTGCCCTGGAACAGGAACGGCTGCGCGCCGTCGAGATCGTAGGACAGTGCGTTGTCGATGAAGTAGCCCGCGTCGATCAGCGATTTCCACGTCGTGTAGACCTTCTTCACGCGCGGGTCGGTGTACGGCACGTCGCCGGCCATCAGCTGCTGGTGGAACGCGTTGCCGTTCAGGCGCAGGTCGAGATAGTCGAACCAGCCGGCGAGGGTCCATGCGTCGCGGCCGCCGACCGCGATCGGCGTGATGCCGGTCGCCTTCAGCTTCCTGCACGCGTCGAGAAACTGGTCCCAGGTCTTCGGCTCGTCGGCGATGCCGACCTTGTGGAACAGGTCCTTGCGGTAGAACAGCCCCCACGAGTAGTAGACGGTCGGCGCCGCGTACTGCTTGCCGTTGTACGACGATGCGTCGCGCGTCGACGCGTACATCGCGCCCCAGCCGTTCTTCGCCCAGTCGCCGCTCAGGTCCTCGAACAGCCCGCGCTTCGCGTAGTACGCCATCCGCTCGCCCGCGTGCCAGTTCACGACGTCCGGCGCGATGGTGGTGAGCCATGCGGGGAGCTGCACCTTGTACGCTTCCTCGTCGACGAAGGTGGCCTTCACGTCGATGTCGGGATGCGCCTTGCGGAACGCGTCGAGCGTCGACTGCCAGACCGCGCGCTGGCTCGCGCCCTTGAACGCGATGTTGATCGTCAGCGTGCCGGCATCGGCGGGCGCCGTCATGCCGAGCGATGCCAGTGCGACAGCGGCGGCCGTGGCGAGCCGGGCGGCGACGCGAAGGGGGCGATGTGTCATACGTGTCTCCAGTTCTGGGTGTCGTTGTACGTCACCGGCGCATCGTGGCGCCGGGGGCGGTTGCTACGAACGGCTTCGATACGCGGCCACGTCTTGCGGCCCGACTTGCGCCGTGCCGAGCACGAACGCGGACGGCGGCACCGCGTCGATCGTGTGCGGCGTGTCGCCATAGTTGAAAACGTAGGTCAGGCCGCCGCGCCGGCTCACGCGCACGCCGTCGCCGAGCGGCGTCGGCGCGAGGCCGGCTTCGGCCGCGACATCCGCGAACAGCCGGACGGTGGTCGCATCGTCGAACAGCGCGGCCCAGTAGTGCAGCGCGCCGTGCGACACGCAGGCCGGGTGACCGTCGGCGAAGCGTGCGCGGACGAGGCTGCGCGTGCTGTCGTGAAGCTCGACGAAGTCGCGCCAGTGGCGTGCGTCGCCCGCGAGCGGCGCGCCGTCGCGCAGCGTGCCGTCGATCCGTTCGGTCACGTTCGGCCGCAGCGATTCGACGCGCCATACGCGCACCGGCAGGATCGACGCGAGCGGGCCGGGCGGCAGCGTCGGCGGGATCCGCAGGTCGACGGTCTTCGAGCCGGTGCGCGGCCCGAACACCGCATGCGCGCCCGAGGCCGCGAGCCGCGCGGCGAAATCGTCCGGCACGACCGGCAGCGGCGGCACGACCACGAGCCGGTAGCCGTCGAGCGGCGCGTGCGCGGACACGATGTCGACGTCGAGGCCGAGCGAGCGCAGCGCCGAGTAGTACTCGAACGCGAAACGCGGGTAATGGAAATCGGCGCCCTGCGGCTGCACTTCGAACAGCCACTTCGCGTCGTAGTCGAAGACCAGCGCGACGGGGGCGCGCACCGCGCCGTCCGCGTCCGCGCCGGCGTCGTGCAGGGCCGCGATCTCGCGCGCGACGCGTTGCGCCTCGCGGCCGCCTTCGTCGAGCTGGTTATCGGGGGTGTGCAGGCCCGCATGCATCTGCTCCTGCGCGAACGGCGCCTGCCGCCAGCGGAAGTACGATACGCAGCCGGCGCCGTGCGCGAACGCTTCCCAGCTCCACAGGCGCACCATGCCCGGCAGCGGCGCGGGGTTCCACTGCGCCCAGTTCACGGGGCCCGGCTGCTGCTCCATCACCCAGAACGGCAGCTTCGACATGCCGCGATAGAGGTCGTGATTGAACGACGCGAAGTCGGGGTGGCCGGTGCGCAGCCAGCGCGCCTTCACGTCAGGCGCGAACCATTGTTCCTCGAGCGCGCCGAGCGGATAGCTGTCCCAGGTCGCGATGTCGAGGTCGCGCGCCACCTCGTAATGGTCGAACTCGGTGAACAGCTGCATGAAATTGTGCGCAACCGGGCGGCCCGGCGAATGTGCGCGAATCACGTCGACCTGCATCCGGTGATAGCGCGCGACTTCGTCCGACGCGAAGCGCCGGTAGTCGAGGCGATGCGACGGGTGGGCCTCGGTCACGGTGCCGACGGGCGCGTCGACCTCGTCGAAGTGGCGATACTCCATGCTCCAGAACACGGTGCCCCACGCGCGGTTGAGCGCGTCGATCGTGCCGTAGCGCGCCTTCAGCCACGCACGGAAGCGCACGAGCGCGGCCGGCGAGTAGCTGACGACGGTCTGGTGGCAACCCAGCTCGTTGTCGGTCTGCCAGTAGCGCACGGCCGGGTGGCGGCCGTAGCGCTCGGCGACTGCCGTGCAGATCTGGCGCGACGCTTCGAGATAGGTCGGCGACGAGAAGTCGTAGTGGCGGCGCGAGCCGAACGCGCG
Organism: Burkholderia sp. BCC0405; assembly: GCF_902833075.1. NCBI lineage: Bacteria > Pseudomonadati > Pseudomonadota > Betaproteobacteria > Burkholderiales > Burkholderiaceae > Burkholderia > Burkholderia sp. BCC0405. The sequence continues at coordinate 308,171 of NZ_CADFEO010000007.1, read as the reverse complement.
CGGCCGGCCATCCGCGCCGATCGCGAGGATGTCGGGATGGCGATCGACCAGCCATTTCGGCGGCGTGGCCGTCGGCGTGCACATCACGATCTCGAGGCCCGCTGCGCCGAGCACGTCGACCGCACGATCGAGCCAGCCCCAGTCGTATTCGCCCGGCGACGGCTCGATACGGCTCCACGCGAATTCGGCGATCCGCACCTGCTCGATGCCGAGCGCCTTCATCCGGCGGGCATCGTCGGCCCACATCGTTTCCGGCCAGTGTTCCGGGTAGTAACAGACTCCGAGGCGCATGCCCGATCCTTATGCGTAGTGGTGAACGTGGACATCGGCGCACGCGGGCACCGCGCGGCCGTCTTCGGTGAAGAGATGGCAGGCCGCGGCCGGCGCATGCACGTGCACGCGTTCGCCGCTGCGCACCTGTGCGTCGCCGGGCACCTTCGCGATGAGCGAGTGGCCGCCGGGCTGGTCGAGGTGCACGTAGGTCTGTTCGCCCAGGCGTTCGACGAGCGCGACGTCGCGGGCGAGTGCCGTCGCGTCGTGCGCGGCGCCGAGCGTCAGGTGTTCGGGGCGAATGCCGAGCATCACGGCGGCGCCCGCACCGAGCGCCGCGCCGTTGCGCGGCAGCACGAAGGTTTCGCCGGACGGCGTGAGCGTGACGGCCGTGCGATGCGCATCGCAGGCGGTCACGACGGCCGGCAGGAAGTTCATGCGCGGCGAACCGATGAAGCCCGCGACGAAGCGGCTGGCCGGGTGGTGGTAGAGGTCGAGCGGCGCACCGACCTGCGCGATGCTGCCGTGCTGCGCGGTATCGGCGCCGGCGTGCAGCAGCACGATCTTGTCGGCGAGCGTCATCGCTTCGGTCTGGTCGTGCGTCACGTAGACGACGCTCGCGCGTTCGAACTGCCGGTGCAGCTTCGCGATCTCGATGCGGGTCTGGCCGCGCAGCGCCGCGTCGAGATTGGACAGCGGTTCGTCGAACAGGAACACGCCGGGCTCGCGCACGATCGCGCGGCCGATCGCGACGCGCTGGCGCTGGCCGCCCGACAGCGCCTTCGGCTTGCGATCGAGCAGCGTGTCGAGCTGCAGGATGCGCGCGGCATCGCGCACTTTCCGGTCGATCTCGGCCTTCGGCACGCGCGCGAGCTTCAGCCCGAACGCCATGTTCTCGTAGACCGTCATGTGCGGAAACAGCGCGTAGCTCTGGAACACCATCGCGACACCGCGCTCGGCGGCCGGCACGTCGTCGACGCGGCGGCCGTCGATCGACAGCTCGCCCGCGCTCAGGTCCTCGAGCCCGGCGATCATGCGCAGCAACGTCGACTTGCCGCATCCGGACGGCCCGAGGAACACGCAGAACTCGTGCGCGCCGATCTCCAGATCGACGTCGCGAATGACCGGCGCGTGATCGCCATAGGCTTTCTGCACGCGCCGCATCGAGATGCTCGCCATTGTCTCCGCTCCATGTTCTAATGCGCTTTCATCAGTGATTAAGCGCTTAATCATCGCGATCAAAAAAAGAGGCGATGCGATCGCGGCCGAGTCGCGCCCGTCGGTCGGGCGGCAGGGTGTGCGGCGATAGTGCGCCGCTTCGGTGAGCGAAGCAAATACTGGATAGACATCTCATATAGTGGGCAAGCGATGGCAACCCTGGATGAAGTGGCGCGCCGCGCCGGCGTGACGGCCGCAACCGTATCGAACGTGCTGCGCGACCGCGGCCGGGTGGGCGACGCGACGCGTGCGCGGGTGCTGGAAGCCGTGGAGGCGCTCGGGTATCGGCCGCATCTCGCGGCGCGGGCACTCGCCGAAGGGCGCGCGCCGACGGTCGCGCTGATGGTGTCGAGCATCGCGAACCCGTTCTATCCGGAATTCGCGCTGGCGGTCGAGCGCGCGGTGCGCCGCAACGGGCAGTTCCTGATCGTCTGCAATACGAACGAAGATCCATTGCAGGGCCGAGCGTATCTCGACCAGATCGCCGGCACGATCTCCGAAGGCATTCTCGTGACCAATGCGAACCTGCATCTGCCGGATCTGCTCGATGTGGCGGCGCGCGGCGTGCCGGTCGTGCTGTGTCTGTGGGAGCGGCCCGATGCGCCGCCCGAAGGGTTGCCGTGCGTGGCGGTGGATTTCCGCGAAGCCGGGCGGATCGCGACGCGGCATCTGCTCGAACTCGGGCACCGGACGATCGGCGTGATCGTCGGCGGATCGGCGAGCGGCGTGCAGGCGGCGCGCTACGACGGCTTCGTCGACGTGATGCGCGAAGCGGGGCTCGATGCGACGATTGTCGCGGCGGAGCCCGATTCGATCGAAGGCGGCGTGCGCGCGGCGGGGCGGTTGCTCGACGCACATTCCGGGCTGACCGCGCTGGTCGCGACCAACGACCTGCCCGCGATCGGCGCCCTGCACGCGGCGGCGGATCGCGGCCGGCGCGTGCCCGACGACCTGTCGATCGTCGGTATTACCGATATTCATCTGGCGAGCGACACGCGTCCCACGTTGACGACGGTGGCGATCCCGACCGCCGAGGCCGCCGGGCTCGCGGTCGAACTGCTCAACGCGCTGCGCGAGGCGGGCGGCCGGATCGACGATGTGTCGCGCGTGCGGATCGCGTCGTTGCCGCGGTTGGTGGTGCGCGGTACGACGGCGGCGGTGTCCGGGCGACGCGCCGCCGTGTAGCGGGGGCGACGTGCGCGGCGTTTTCACGTTGCGGGCAATGGGTGGAGAGGCCCGCGATGTCTGCGGCGTCATTGCTGTTCGCGCACCGCACGCACGGTTTGCGTCCGGCGCGCGATGCACGTCGGCCGGCCGTTCTAGAACGAGTACGCGACGGAGGCGAACAGGCTGCGCGGCGCGCCCGGCGTGACCCACAGGCTGTTGTACGAGCTGACGTAGTACGTGCGATTGAACAGGTTGTTCAGCACGACCGACGCGCGCAGATGCTTGTTGACCTGCACGTAGCCGTTGAGCTGCACGGTCGCGTAAGCGGGCAGGTCGAAGCCGTCCTGCGTGTTCGCGGTGTTGCCCGCGCGGCGTCCGACGTAGATCACGCCCGCGCCCGCGCCGGCCTTGTCGACGAGCGGCAGCGCGGTTTCGTACATCAGCAGCGCGCTCCCGCTCAGCCGCGGAATGTCGACGAGGCGTGCGCCGGGCGTCAGCACGCTGTCGTGCGTGACCTGTGCATCGACGTAGGCGAGATTGACGATGCCGCGCAACCCGTGGCCCAGTTCGCCGTTCCATTCGAATTCGACGCCGCGGCTGCGTACTTCGCCGGCCGCACGCGAGAACCCGGTATTCGCCGGATCGGCGGTCAGCACGTTGCGTTTGTTCACGTAGAACGCGGCGACAGTCGCGAGCCAGCGCGTGCCGGCCCATTTCACGCCGGCCTCGTAGCCGCGCCCCTTCTCCGGATCGAACGCGCGGCCGTTCGCGTCGGCGCCGTTGTTCGGCCGGAACGAATACGCGGTGTTTGCGTAGAGCGACAGCGCGGGACTGGCTTCGTACACGATGCCGAGCCGCGGGCTCAGCGCCGTTTGCAGCTGGGTCGTCGTCACACCCGTCAGTCGATTCTCGACCGACTGGTGAAAGCGGTCCCAGCGCAGCCCGGCGAGCACTTTCCAGTGCGGCCCGAACGCGAGCGTGTCCTGCGCGTACAGGCCCTGGCCGTCGTCGCGCTCGAGCAGGTTCGTCGCGGTGCGCGGCACGGGCGCCGGCTGGCCGTAAACCGGATCGAAGATGTCGATCGCATACGGCGCCGCGGCCGTCGGCGTCGAGCGCGCGACGAACTGGTCGTAGTTGAAGCGATAGGCGTCGACGCCCATCACGAACGTGTGGCCGATGCCGGCGGTGCGGGCCTTGCCGGCCACCTCGACGCGCCCTTGCACGTCGTTCGAATGAAACGCGACCTGCCGGTAGCGGCGCCATAGCGTGCGCCCGTCCGGCTGCAGCGCGAACGCCTCGGACGAGCGGCCGGACAGGTCGGTGTCGCGCTGCGCGAAGCCGGCGTTGACCGACCAGTCGGCATTGAAGCGGTGTTCGAGCGTGAGCTGGTGGCCCGAGTTGCGCACGTCGAAGTCGCCGTCGCGCGGCTCGCCCAGGAACCTCGACGCCGGCACCGCACCGAGCTGCCCGTTGACCGCGACCACGCCGCGATCGAGCGGCGCGCGCTGGCGGGCGGTCTCGAATTCATAGTGCAGCGTCGTGTCCGCGCCGATGTCCCACGTGAACGACGGCGCGAACAGGTAGCGCTTGCTCGACACGGTATCGCGGAAGCTGCCGTTGTTCTCGTTCATCGCGACGAAGCGGTACGCGAGCGACTGCGTGACGGGGCCGGTCGAATCGAGCGTCTCGCGCAGCGCGCCGTAACTGCCGGCCGACACGCCGACGGTGTTCGAGCGCGCGAATTGCGGCTGCTTCGTCGTGTAGCTGATGAGGCCGCCGGGGTCGCCGCGGCCGTACAGCGCGGACGCGGGCCCCTTGAGCACTTCCATGCGTTCGAGGTTGGCGGTATCGCGCGGGACGCTCATCCCGCGATTCCACGAGAAGCCGTTGACGAGGTAGTCGGTGCCGGATGTGTTGCCGTCGCCGGCGAAGCCGCGCACCGCGTAGTTGTCCCACAGCCCGCCGAAGTTGTTTTGCCGCGCGACGCCGGCGACCCAGTCGTACAGGTCTTCGCCGCGCGTGGCGGCCACGGTCTGGATCAGTTTCTTGTCGACGCTGCTGACCGCGAACGGAATCTCCATCACGTCCGTCTCGGTGCGCGTCGCGCTCGTCGATTCCGGCGCGCGAAACGGCGCCGTCGTGCGCTGCCCGGAGACTTCGATCGCGGGCAGCGACAGTTCCTGAGCGTCGGCGGCGCCCAGGCCGGCCGCGCCGACGACGATGGCCATCGGTGCGGCCGCCCAGTTCTTCCTGCTCATACCCCGTCCTTCAGAGAGTGGTCCGCGTTCGGGCCGCGGGCCGTCTTGCGCCGGCATCCGTGTTCCAAACAGTACATTTGCGGGCCGAAATCTAATGCAAATGAGAGTTATTTGCAATCGTAAGCTGGCCTTGTTGCTTGGGGCGGGGAGTGACAGTGTCCGGCCGGGGAGCGGCCGGTCCGGTGGCTTGCCGCGTGAGGGCGGCCGGCAATGCGCGAGCGCGCGTTCGGCCGCCGGCCGGCGTCAGTTGCGTTCGACGAGCCGCAGCACGATGCGCCGGGCCGAATCGGGAGGCGCGACCGTCATCGCGCGGGCGACGCGGGCATTGCGTTCGCGCCGGGCATTCCGGTGACACAATGGCGGCCTCATATCCGATCGCAGAGGAGAGCGAGATGGCGCATGGCGAACACAAGTACCGCGTGGCAGTCGAGTGGACCGGCAACCGCGGAACCGGCACGTCGGGGTATCGCGAATATGGCCGCGATCATGTGATCCGCGCCGGTTCGAAGCCGGACCTTCCGGGCTCGTCGGACGCGGCGTTTCGCGGCGACGCGGCGCGCTGGAATCCGGAGGACCTGCTACTCGCGTCGGCCTCGGCGTGCCACAAGCTGTGGTATCTGCATCTTTGCTCGGAAGCCGGCATCCGCGTGCTCGCGTATGTCGACGACGCCGAAGGGACGATGCTCGACACCCCGGAGCAAGGGCGCTTCACCGAAATCGTGCTGCACCCGCGCGTGACGATCCGCGCGGGCGACGATCGCGCGCTGGCCGAGCGGCTGCATCACGATGCGCATGCGAAGTGCTATATCGCGAACTCCGTGAACTTTCCGATCCGGTGCGAACCGCGCGTCGAGTGCGCGGCCGCGTGACGTTACAACGCGATCCCGTACACCTCCCGCGCGGCCGCGCGGATCGCGTCGGCCATCACCGCGACGGCCGGTGAATGCAGCCGGTCGGTGCGGGTGATGATCCCGAAATCGTCCATCCGGCAATCCATCTGCAGCGGCAGCACCGACACGATGCCATGTCGCGCGTAGTACAGCGCGACGTCCTCCGCGAGCACCGCGATCATGTCGCTCTGCTCGATCAGCTGCGTGATGAACAGCAGCGCGGCCGTCTCGACGACGTTCGCGGGCGGCGCGAGGCTCGCGCGCTGGAACACCAGCTCGAAGCGGTGGCGCAGCACGCTGCCGGCCGGCGGCATGATCCACGCGGCACGTTGCACGTCGGCGAGCGACAGCGGCGCCTGCGCGAGCAGCGGATGGCCGGGCCGCACGACGGCCGCGACCGGCTCGCCGGTCAGCGGCTCGTAGCGCAGGTGCAGCTTGTCGTGTTCGGCTGACAGCCGGCCGAGCACGATGTCGAGCTTGTCCTGTGCGAGGTGTTCGAGCAGCGCATTGCTCGTGTCGATCGCGACGGACACGCGCACGTTCGCGTGCGTGTCCTTCACCGCGGCGACGGCCGGCGGCACGAGCCGCAGGCCCGGCGACGTGATCGCCCCCACCGCCACATGGCCGAGATGGCCGGCCTTCAGCGCGGCCAGTTCCTCGTGCGCCTGGTCGAGGCTGCCGAGCGCCGCGCGTGCGTGGCGGATCAGCGCGTCGCCGTACAGCGTCGGCCGCATCCCGCGCGGCAGGCGTTCGAACAGCACCGCGCCGATCGATTCCTCGAGTTCGCGCAGCAGCTTCGACGCGGCCGGCTGCGTCATGTTCAGCGCGGCCGCCGCGCGGTGAATACTGCCTTCGTCGGCAAGCGCGACGACCAGCAGAAGCTGGCGCGTCTTCAGGCGGCCACGGTTTCCCCACGGGCTGGCTTCGGGCATCGTACGGGTTTATATCGATATCGAATTGGATATCGTAATCGACCAAAACGTCATTAGCGAGTTATCAAAATTCTGCCTAGACTGCGCCGGTATCCCGTCACCACAGGACTGACGATGTCGGCAACGAAACCCAGGCTGCGCTCCGCCCAATGGTTCGGCACGAACGACAAGAACGGCTTCATGTACCGGAGCTGGATGAAGAACCAGGGCATCCCCGATCACGAGTTCGATGGCCGGCCGATCATCGGCATCTGCAATACGTGGTCCGAACTGACGCCGTGCAACGCGCACTTCCGCAAGCTCGCCGAGCACGTGAAGCGCGGGATCTTCGAGGCGGGCGGCTTCCCGGTCGAGTTCCCGGTGTTCTCGAACGGCGAATCGAACCTGCGGCCGTCGGCGATGCTTACGCGCAACCTCGCGTCGATGGACGTCGAGGAAGCGATCCGCGGCAACCCGATCGACGCGGTCGTGCTGCTCGCCGGCTGCGACAAGACCACGCCCGCGCTGTTGATGGGCGCGGCGAGCTGCGACGTGCCGGCGATCGTCGTGTCGGGCGGCCCGATGCTGAACGGCAAGCTCGAAGGCAAAAACATCGGCTCGGGCACGGCCGTGTGGCAGCTGCACGAAGCGCTGAAGGCCGGCGAGATCGACCTGCATCACTTCCTGTCGGCCGAAGCCGGGATGTCGCGCTCGGCCGGCACCTGCAACACGATGGGCACCGCGTCGACGATGGCCTGCATGGCCGAGGCGCTCGGCGTCACGCTGCCGCACAACGCGGCGATTCCGGCCGTCGATTCGCGCCGCTACGTGCTCGCGCACATGTCCGGCATCCGCATCGTCGAGATGGCGCTCGAAGGGCTCGTGCTGTCGAAGATCCTGACGCGCGCGGCATTCGAAAACGCGATCCGCGCGAACGCGGCGATCGGTGGTTCGACCAACGCGGTGATCCACCTGAAGGCGATTGCGGGCCGCATCGGCGTGCCGCTCGAACTGGAAGACTGGATGCGCATCGGCCGCGACACGCCGACGATCGTCGACCTGATGCCGTCGGGCCGCTTCCTGATGGAGGAGTTCTATTACGCGGGCGGGCTGCCGGCCGTGCTGCGCCGGCTCGGCGAAGGCGGGCTGCTGCCGAACCCGGATGCGCTGACGGTGAACGGCAAATCGCTGTGGGACAACGTGCGCGAAGCGCCGAACTACGACGACGAGGTGATCCGCCCGCTCGACCGGCCGCTGATCGCGGACGGCGGCATCCGCATCCTGCGCGGCAATCTCGCGCCGCGCGGCGCGGTGCTGAAGCCGTCGGCGGCGAGCCCCGAGCTGTTGAAGCATCGCGGCCGCGCGGTGGTGTTCGAGAACTTCGACCACTACAAGGCCACGATCAACGACGAAGCGCTCGACGTCGATGCAAGCTCGGTGCTCGTGCTGAAGAACTGCGGGCCGCGCGGTTATCCGGGGATGGCCGAGGTCGGCAACATGGGGCTGCCGCCGAAGCTGCTGCGCCAGGGCGTGAAGGACATGGTGCGGATTTCCGACGCGCGGATGAGCGGCACCGCGTACGGCACGGTCGTGCTGCACGTCGCGCCGGAGGCCGCCGCCGGCGGGCCGCTCGCGGCCGTGCGCAACGGCGACTGGATCGAGCTCGACTGCGAGGCCGGCACGCTGCATCTCGACATTACGGATGACGAACTGCAGCGCCGCCTGTCGGACGTCGATCCGGCCGCGGCGCCGGGCGTGGCCGGCCAGCTCGGCAAGGGCGGCTACGCGCGGCTGTATATCGATCACGTGCTGCAGGCCGACGAGGGGTGCGACCTCGACTTCCTGGTCGGCACGCGCGGCGCGGACGTGCCGAGCCACTCGCATTGAGCGGCGCGCACGAAACGCGGCACAGGTGAAGCAGGACAGACCGGCGACGACGCCGGCACAGCCCACCCATGGAGACACGATGACGACGACGCAGCACCCGTCCGCGACACCGGCCGCGGCTCAATCCGGCCCGTCGGCCGCCGTCGACGAACGGCGGTTGATGCGCACGCTCACGCGCAGGCTGGTGCCGTTTCTCGCATTGATCTACGTGGTGGCCTATGTCGACCGCACGGTCGTCGGCTTCGCGAAGCTGCACATGAATGCGGCCGTCGGCCTGGGCGACGCCGCGTACGGGCTCGGCGCGGGCCTGTTCTTCATCGGCTATTTCCTGTGCGAGGTGCCGAGCAATCTCGCGCTCGGCCGCTTCGGTGCACGCGTGTGGTTCGCGCGGATTCTCGCGACGTGGGGCGTGATCACGATGGCGATGGCGCTCGTGCGTGGGCCGGCCAGCTTCTACGTGCTGCGCTTCCTGCTCGGCGCGGCCGAAGCCGGCCTGTATCCGGGCATCCTGTATTTCCTCACGCAGTGGTTTCCGATGCGCGGCCGCGCGCGCGTGATCGGGCTGCTGGTGCTCGCGCAGCCGATCGCCGGCATCGTGACGGGGCCGCTCGCGGGCTGGCTGCTGTCGACGCACGGGCTGTTCGGGCTGTCGAACTGGCAGGCGCTGTTCGTCGCCAGCGGCCTGCCGGCCGTGCTGCTCGTGTGGCCGACGCTGCGGCTGCTGCCCGAATCGCCGGAGCGCGCGCGCTGGCTGAACGATGACGAGCGGCGCTGGATCGCGCGCCAGCTCGCCGCCGATCGCGACACGTACCGCCCCGACGCGCACCGCAACCCGCTCGCCACGCTGGCCGACCGGCGCGTGCTGCTGCTCGCGGCGCTGTTCCTGCCGTTCCCGCTGTGCATCTACGGGCTGTCGCTGTGGCTGCCGACGATCATTCATGCGTTTGGCGCGGGCGACACGGCCACCGGCCTGCTGTCCGCCGTGCCGTACCTGTTCGCGGTGGTCGGGCTGCTGGTCGTGCCGCGTCATTCGGATCGCACGCGCGAACGCTACTGGCACATCGTCGTCGTGTCGGCCGCCGCGGCGCTGACGATGGCCGCCAGCGCATGGGCGCGTCAGCCCGCGCTGCAGTTCCTGTTCATCTGCGTCACCGCGTTCTCGCTTTACTCGATCCAGGCCGTCGTCTGGGCGCTGCCCGGCGAGTTCCTGACCGGGACGAGCGCGGCGGTCGGCATCGCCGCGATCAATTCGCTCGCGAATCTCGGCGGCTATGTCGGGCCGTACGGCATCGGCCTGATCAAGCAGGCGACCGGCAGCCTCGCGGCCGGCCTGTATTTCCTCGCGGCGACGCTTTTGTTCGCGGTGCTGATCACGTTCGTGGTCCGCGCGACGCTGCGCGCGCCGCAGCCGGCCGCGGGCGCGCTCGCCCGCGAATCCTGAACGCATTGTTTTCCGGCTGAATGCCGCTTCGACCGACGCAGGACCGAACCATGACCTCGAGCAGCACGCCGCGCTATCGCGGCATCTTCCCCGTCGTTCCGACGACGTTTACCGACACCGGCGAGCTCGACCTCGCGAGCCAGAAGCGCGCGGTCGATTTCATGATCGATGCGGGCTCGGACGGGCTGTGCCTCCTCGCGAACTTCTCCGAGCAGTTCGCGATCACCGACGACGAACGCGACGTGCTCACGCGCACGATTCTCGAACACGTGGCGGGCCGCGTGCCGGTGATCGTCACGACGTCGCACTACAGCACGCAGGTGTGCGCGGCGCGCAGCCTGCGCGCGCAGCAGCTCGGCGCGGCGATGGTGATGGCGATGCCGCCGTATCACGGCGCGACGTTCCGCGTGCCGGAGGCGCAGATCTTCGAGTTCTACGCCCGCGTGTCCGACGCGATCGCCATCCCGATCATGATCCAGGACGCCCCCGCGAGCGGCACCGCGCTCGCCGCGCCGTTCCTCGCGCGGATGGCGCGCGAGATCGAGCAGGTCGCGTACTTCAAGATCGAGACGCCCGGCGCCGCGACCAAGCTGCGCGAGCTGATCCGGCTCGGCGGCGACGCGATCGAGGGGCCGTGGGACGGCGAGGAGGCGATCACGCTGCTCGCCGACCTCCATGCGGGCGCGACCGGCGCGATGACGGGCGGCGCGTATCCGGACGGCATCCGGCCGATCCTCGAAGCATGGCGCGACGGGCGCCACGACGACGCGTATGCGCGCTACCAGGCGTGGCTGCCGCTGATCAATCACGAGAACCGCCAGTCCGGGATCCTCACCGCGAAGGCGCTGATGCGCGCAGGCGGCGTGATCGCGTGCGAGCGGCCGCGGCATCCGATGCCGGAACTGCATCCGGACACGCGCGCGGAACTGCTCGCGATCGCGCGCCGGCTCGATCCGCTCGTGCTGCGCTGGGCGCACTGAGCGATACGCGAAGGAGACATGCACGATGAATGATCAGGTTTCGCTGGGCGTCGTCGGGATCGGCAAGATCGCGCGCGACCAGCATCTTCCGGCGATCGCCGCCGAACCGGGCTTCGCGTTGACGGCCTGCGCGAGCCGCCACGCGGAAGTCACCGGCGTGCGCAACTATCGCGACCTCCGTGCGCTACTGGCCGCCGAGCGCGAGCTCGACGCCGTGTCGCTGTGCGCGCCGCCCCAGGTGCGCTATGCGCAGGCGCGTGCCGCACTCGAAGCCGGCAAGCACGTGATGCTCGAGAAGCCGCCGGGCGCGACACTCGGCGAAGTGGCCGCGCTGGAGGCGCTCGCGCGCGAACGCGGCCTCACGCTGTTCGCGACCTGGCATTCGCGCTGCGCGAGCGCGGTGGAGCCCGCCCGCGCGTGGCTCGCGACGCGCACGATCCGCGCGGTGCAGGTGCGCTGGAAAGAGGACGTGCGGCGCTGGCATCCGGGGCAGCAGTGGATCTGGGAGCCGGGCGGCCTCGGCGTGTTCGATCCGGGCATCAACGCGCTGTCGATCGTCACGCGGATCCTGCCGCGCGAGCTCGTGCTGCGCGAGGCGACGCTCATCGTGCCGAGCGACGTGCAGACGCCGATCGCGGCCGAACTCGATTGCGCGGATACCGACGGCGTGCCGGTGCGCGCGGAATTCGACTGGCGGCACGGCCCGCTCGAGCAATGGGAGATCGCGGTCGATACGGCCGACGGCGTGCTCGCGATCAGCCGCGGCGGCGCGCAATTGTCGATCGCGGGCGAGCCGGTCGAGCTCGGGCCGGAACGCGAGTATCCGGCGCTGTACGCGCACTTCCGCGCGCTGATCGCGCGCGGCGCAAGCGATGTCGACGTGCGGCCGCTGCGGCTCGTCGCCGATGCGTTTCTGTTCGGGCGGCGCGTCCAGACCGACGCGTTCGGCCGATGAACGTGCCGGCGCGCTTCGCCGCGGCCGCGCACGACGAATGATGAAGACCCCAGTCGATACAAGGAGACACGACATGAATCGCACGATTCGCCGCCATACCCTGCGCGCGCTGCTGGCCGCGCTTTGCATCGCGCCGCTCGGCATGCAGGGCGCCGCGCGCGCCGACGCGCCGCTGAAGATCGGCTTCCTGGTGAAGATGCCCGAGCAGGCCTGGTTCATCAACGAGCAGAACGCGGCGTCCGCGCTCGGCCAGAAGGAGAATTTCTCGGTCGTGAAGATCGGCACGCCCGACGGCGAGAAGGTGCTGGCCGCGATCGACAACCTCGGCTCGCAAGGCGCACAGGGCTTCGTGATCTGCGCGCCCGACGTGCGCCTCGGCCCGGCGATCGCCGCACGCGCGAAGCGCTACAACATGAAGTTCGTGACCGTCGACGACCAGCTCGTCGATTCGACCGGCAAGCCGCTGCCGAACGTGCCGCACCTCGGGATGTCGGCGACCAAGATCGGCAACCAGGTCGGCCAGGCCATTGCCGACGAGATGAAGCGGCGCGGCTGGAAGCCCGAGGAAGTCGGCGCGCTGCGGATCACGAACTACGAGCTGCCGACCGCGAAGCTGCGCACTGACGGCGCGACGCAGGCGCTGCTCGCGAACGGTTTCCGCAAGGAAAACATCTTCGATGCGCCGCAGAAGACGACCGACGACGAAGGCGGCTTCAGCGCGGCAGCTCCCGTGCTGGCGCGCCATCCGAACGTGAAGAAATGGGTGGTCTACGCACTGAACGAGGAAACCGTGCTCGGCGCGGTGCGCGCGACGGAGCAACTGCACATCCCGGCGGCCGACGTGATCGGCGTCGGCATCAACGGCGCGGGCGAGGCGTTCGCCGAATTCCAGAAGAAGGAGCCGACCGGCTTCTACGGGACAATCGCCGTCAGCTCGACGAACCACGGCAAGGACAGCACGCAGAACCTCGTCGACTGGATCCGCAACGGCAAGACGCCGCCGCCCGACACGCAGACGAGCGGCAAGCTGATGACGCGCGCGAACTGGCAGGCCGTGCGCGCCGAGCTCGGCATCTGAGCGGGCGCCGAGCGAGGAAACGATGACGATGACGGCCGTCACGCACGCAAACGCCGACGCCGGTGCCCACGCCCCGCCACCGGGCGGCGCCCCGCTGCTCGCGCTCGACGGCATCACGGTGACGTTCCCGGGCGTGCGCGCGCTCGACGCCGTGTCGCTGTCGGTGCGCGCGGGCGAAGTGCACGGGCTGATGGGCGAGAACGGCGCGGGGAAATCGACGCTGCTGAAGGTGCTGTCCGGCGTGAACCAGCCGCAGGCCGGCACGCTGACGCTGAACGGCACGGAGCAGCGTTTCGCGTCGACGCGTGCGGCGCTCGAGGCCGGCATCGCGATCATCTACCAGGAGCTGCATCTGGTGCCGGAGTTGACGGTCGCGGAGAACCTGATGCTCGGGCAACTGCCGAGCCGGCTCGGCGTGGTCGACGAACGCACGCTCGCCGCGCGCGCACTCGATGCGCTGGAGCGGCTCGGCGAGCACATCGATCCGGGCACCCCGGTGAAGTATCTGTCGATCGGCCAGCGCCAGATGATCGAGATCGGCAAGGCGCTGATGCGCGACGCGCGCGTGATCGCGTTCGACGAGCCGACGAGTTCGCTGTCGGCGCGCGAGACCACGCAGTTGTTCCGGATCATCCGCGCGCTGCGCGCGGAAGGCCGCGCGATCATCTACGTCACGCACCGGATGGAGGAAGTCTACGAACTGTGCGACCGCGTGACCGTGTTTCGCGACGGCCGCCGCATCGACACGTTCGATTCCGTCACCGATCTCGATCGCGACCGCTTGATCGGCTGCATGGTCGGTCGCTCGATCGAGGACGTGTACGGCTACCGGTCGCGCGCGGCCGGCGACGTGCTGATCGAGGCGAAGGGGCTGGCGGGGCCCGGGTTGTCCGAGCCCGTGTCGTTCACCGCGCGGCGCGGCGAGATCGTCGGCTTCTTCGGGCTCGTCGGCGCGGGCCGCTCGGAGCTGATGAAGCTGCTGTACGGCGCGGTGCGCCCGAGCGCGGGACATGTCGAGCTGAACGGGAAGCGGGTGGCGTTCGGGAGCCCACGCGACGCGGTACGCGCCGGCCTCGCGCTGTGTCCGGAAGACCGCAAGCAGGAGGGCATCGTCGCGATCGCATCGGTGGCCGACAACCTGAACATCAGCGCGCGCCGGCATTTCAGCCCGGCGCGGATGCTGCTCGACACGCGGCGCGAGCGCGAGCTCGCGCAACGCTACATCGAGCGGCTCGCGATCAAGACCCGCGACGGCGATACGCCGATCGGCGCGCTGTCGGGCGGCAACCAGCAGAAGGTCGTGCTCGCGCGCTGGCTGGCCGAACGCATCGACGTGTTCCTGATGGACGAGCCGACGCGCGGCATCGACGTCGGCGCGCGTGCGGAAATCTACAACCTGTTCTACGAACTCGCGGAAGCGGGCCGCACGGTGATCCTCGTGTCGAGCGACCTGGCCGAGGTGATCGGCGTGTCGGACCGGGTCATCGTGATGAAGGAAGGACGGATCGCGGGCGAGGTCGCGAAGGCGCAGGCGACGCCCGACGCGCTGATCAAGCTCGCGCTGCCGCGCTAGCGCCCCGCAACGATCAACCGGAATGCAAATGACATGAGCCAGGCAATGCAACCCCAACGTACCTCTCCATCCCCCGATGCCGCCCGCGTGCCCATGCGGGCGCGCGGCGGCGTGTGGCAACTGATCAACCGTTCCGGCATCGTGATGGTGTTTCTCGTGCTGTTCGCGACGCTGTCGCTGACGGTGCCGGACTTCCTCACGCCGCGCAACATCCAGGGCCTGCTGCTGTCGGTCACGCTGATCGGCTCGATCGCGGTGACGATGATGTTCGTGCTCGCGCTCGGCGAGGTCGACCTGTCGGTCGCGTCGATCGTCGCGTTCTCGGGCGTCGTCGCGTCGACGCTGATCACCGCGACGCACAGCGTGCTGTTCGGCGCCGCGGCCGGCGTGCTCGCGGGCGGCGCGGTCGGGCTCGTGAACGGCGTGCTGATCGCGCGCTACCGGATCAATTCGCTGATCGTCACGCTCGCGATGATGGAAGTCGTGCGCGGGCTCGCGTTCATCACGTCGAACGGCGACGCGGTGATGATCTCCGAGGAACGCTTCTTCGACCTCGGCGCCGGCTCGTTCCTCGGCATCTCGTATCCGATCTGGAGCAACATCGTCGGCTTCGTCGTGTTCGGCTTCCTGCTGCGCAAGACGGTGTTCGGCAAGAACGTGCTCGCCGTCGGCGGCAACGGCGAGGCCGCGCTGCTCGCGGGGCTGCCGGTGATGCGCATCAAGATCACCGTGTTCGTGCTGCAGGGGCTCGTGACGGGCTTCGCCGGCGTGATGCTCGCGTCGCGGATGAGCCTCGGCGATCCGAAGACGTCGGTCGGGCTCGAACTCGGCGTGATCTCCGCGTGCGTGCTCGGCGGCGTGTCGCTGACGGGCGGCGTCGCGACGATCTCCGGCGTGCTAGTCGGCGTGCTGATCATGGGCGCGGTGCAGGACGCGATGAGCCTGCTGAACGTGCCGACGTTTTACCAATATCTGATACGCGGCGGAATTCTGTTGCTCGCGGTGCTGTTCGACCAGTATCGTCGCAACCAGCGGCGCGCGATGAAGATCTGACGAAAGCGCGGCCGCCTGCGGACACGACAGATATCGGGAGACGGCATGCAACAGATTCATCCGGCCGGGCAGGCAACGCTGCTGGCCGACAGCCGCAACACGCTCGGCGAAGGCGCGACGTGGTGCGATGCGACGCACGCGCTGTACTGGACGGACATCGAAGGCGCGCAGTTGTGGCGATGCCGCGCGGACGGTTCCGGCCTGACGCCGTGGCCGATGCCCGAGCGGCTCGCGTGTTTCGCGCTGACCGACGATCCGGACGTGCTGCTCGTCGGGCTCGCGACGCATCTCGCGTTCTTCGACCTGCGCAGCGGCGCGTTCACGCGGATCGTCGACGTCGAACCCGATCTGCCGACGCGGCTGAACGACGGGCGCTGCGACCCGTTCGGCGCGTTCGTGTTCGGGATGAAGGACGAAGGCGGCGAGCCGCCGCGCGCGGTCGGCGGGTTCTACCGGCTCAAGCCGGATCTCACGCTCGAACGGCTCGCGCTGCCGCCGGCGGCGATCGCGAACAGCATCGCGTTCTCGCCGGACGGTTCGAGGATGTATTTCTGCGATTCGCTCGTTCGCGAGATTTTCGTCTGCGACTACCGCGCGGGCGGCGACGTCGCGAACGTGCGGCCGTTCGCGCGCCTGACCGACCCGGACGGCGACCCCGACGGCTCGACGATCGATCGCGACGGCGGCCTGTGGAACGCGCAGTGGGGCGGGCGGCGGGTGGTGCGCTACGGGCCGGACGGCATCGAGACGGCGCGCGTCGACGTGCCGACCGCGCAGCCGAGTTGCGCAACGCTCGATGGCGAAGGCCGCCTGTACGTGACGAGTGCGCGCGTCGGGTTGAGCGGCGATGCGCTGGCAAGTGATGCGCATGCGGGCGGCGTGTTCGTCGCGCAGACGCGGCATGCGGGGCTGCCGACCGCGCGGTTCACGCCGAAGCGCGCCACCTGAGCGTTACGGCGCGGCCAGCGACCAGCGGCCGGCGGCCGGCGGGCGCGGCGTCGTCGCACGGCCGCGCCGGCCGCGCCTGCCGCCGCGCCACGATCGGCGCATTCACCACTCGGCGCATCACTCGCGCGGCGCGTCGAGCCCCAACCCCAGCAACGCCACCGCGTTGTCCTTCAGGATCAGCGGATGCACGTCGGGCCGGAACCCGGCGCCGTGGAAATCCTCCAGCCAGCGATCCGGCCGGATCAGCGGAAAATCCGATGCGAACAGCACCTTGTGCCTGAGCAGCGTGTTTGCGTACTTCACCAGCTCCGGCGAGAAATACTTCGGCGACCATCCCGACAGATCGATGTAGACGTTCGGCTTGTGCAGCGCGATCGACAGCGCCTGCTCCTGCCACGGCCACGACGGGTGCGCGATCACGATCTTCATGTCCGGAAAGTCGGCGGCGACGTCGTCGAGATGGATCGGTTCGGAGTACTTCAGACGCAGCCCGCCGCCGCCGCGCATGCCCGATCCCATCCCCGAATGGCCGCTGTGAAACACGGCCGGCAGCCCATATTCGGCGATCACCTCGTAGATCGGATACGCGAGCCGGTCGTTCGGAAAGCACCCCTGCATCGTCGGGTGGAACTTGAAACCCTTCACGCCGTGTTCTTCGATCAGGCGGCGCGCCTCGCGCGCGCCGAAGCGCCCCTTGTGCGGGTCGATGCTCGCGAACGCGATCATCACGTCGGCGTTGTCCTGCGCGAACTGCGCGATCTCCTCATTCGGAATGCGGCGCCGGCCGATGTTCGTCTCGCAGTCGACGGTGAACATCACGAAGCCGATGCGGCGCTCGCGGTAGTACGCGATCGTCTCCGGAATCGTCGGCCGGCGGCCCTGCTTCAGCACCGTGCCGAAGTACTGGTCGGCTGCGTCGTCGAATGCCTTCGCGAACAGGTCGGGCGGCTGGCAGCACGACACTTCGGCATGCACGTGCGTGTCGATGGCGATCAGGTTGCGGATGTCCAAGCGTGTCTCCTCATGTCGTGAAGGGCAGGCGCCGCGCGGCGCGAAACCGTGCGTTCGTGCCCGTTTAGGGGTTTGTCCCGAGCCGCTTCCATTCTACTTTACATATCAGGTTACCTGATAGTAAATTGGCGTCGAGTCGCACAGGGCGGCACGGTTATTGGAGAACGAAGATGAGTTACGAAGGTCGCTGGAAAACGGTGAAGGTTACGGTCGAGGGCGGCATCGCGTGGGTGTCGCTGAACCGCCCGGACAAGCGCAACGCGATGAGCCCGACGCTGAACGCGGAGATGATCGACGTGCTGGAAGCGGTCGAGCTCGACGCCGAGGCGCAGGTGCTCGTGCTGACCGGCGAGGGCGATGCCTGGACGGCCGGGATGGACCTGAAGGAGTATTTCCGCGAAGTGGACGCGGGCCCGGAAATCCTGCAGGAAAAGATCCGCCGCGACGCGAGCCGCTGGCAGTGGCAACTGCTGCGCATGTATGCGAAGCCGACGATCGCGATGGTCAACGGCTGGTGTTTCGGCGGCGGTTTCTCGCCGCTCGTCGCGTGCGATCTCGCGATCGCGGCCGACGAAGCCGTGTTCGGGCTGTCGGAGATCAACTGGGGCATCCCGCCGGGCAACCTCGTCAGCAAGGCGATGGCGGATACCGTCGGGCATCGCGAGGCGCTGTACTACATCATGACCGGCGATACCTTCACCGGGCAGCAGGCCGCGAAGATGGGGCTCGTCAACAAGAGCGTGCCGCGTGCGCAACTGCGCGATGAAGTGCTGGCGCTCGCCGCGAAGCTGCTCGACAAGAATCCGGTCGTGATCCGCAACGCGAAGCACGGCTTCAAGCGCTGCCGCGAACTGACGTGGGAGCAGAACGAGGACTACCTGTACGCGAAGCTCGACCAGGCGAACTACCGCGATCCGGAAGGCGGCCGCGAGCAGGGCCTCAAGCAGTTCCTCGACGACAAGAGCATCAAGCCGGGCCTGCAGGCATACAAGCGCTGACGCGCGACGCGGCACGCAACCGGACTGAGCGGAGACAGCGAAATGCACGAAGTGAGTTTGTTGATCGACGGCGTGTCGCGCGGCGCGTCGGATGGCGGCACGTTCGACCGGATCGATCCGGCGACGGGACAGGTGGCGTCGCGCGCCGCCGCGGCGACGCTCGCCGATGCGGATGCCGCGGTCGCGGCGGCCGCGCGCGCGTTTCCCGCATGGGCGGCGCTCGCGCCGACCGAGCGCCGCCGGCGGCTGCTCGCGGCGGCCGACCGGATGGACGCGCGCGCCGGCGAATTCATCGAGATCGGCCGCGCGGAAACCGGCGCGATGGCGAACTGGTACGGCTTCAACGTGATGCTCGCGGCCAACATGCTGCGCGAGGCCGCCGCGATGACGACGCAGATCGACGGCGCGGTGATCCCGTCCGACGTGCCGGGCAGCCTCGCGATGGCGGTGCGCCAGCCGTGCGGCGTCGTGCTCGGCATCGCGCCCTGGAACGCGCCGGTGATTCTCGCGACCCGCGCGCTCGCGATGCCGCTCGCGTGCGGCAACACGGTCGTGCTGAAGGCGTCCGAAGGCTGCCCGGGCGTGCACCGGCTGATCGGCAGCGTGCTGCATGACGCGGGGCTCGGCGACGGCGTCGTCAACGTGATCACGCATGCGCCGCAGGACGCTCCCGCGATCGTCGAACGGCTGATCGCGAACCCGGCGGTGCGGCGCGTCAACTTCACCGGCTCGACGCGCGTCGGCCGGATCGTCGCGACGCTCGCCGCGCAGCACCTGAAGCCGGCGCTGCTCGAACTCGGCGGCAAGGCGCCGGTGCTCGTGCTCGACGACGCGGATCTCGATGCGGCGGTCGACGCGGTCGCGTTCGGCGCGTTCTTCAACCAGGGCCAGATCTGCATGTCCACCGAGCGCGTGATCGTCGACCGGACAGTCGCCGATGCGTTCGTCGAACGGCTCGTCGCGAAGGCGCGTACGCTGAAGGCGGGCAACCCGGCCGCACCGGGCGTCGTGCTCGGTACGCTGGAAAGCGCGGCGGCCTCGCAGCGCATCGCGGCGCTGGTCGCCGACGCACGCGCACACGGCGCGGCGTTGCCGCTCGGCTGCGAAGTCGACGGCGCGGTGATGCAACCGACGATCGTCGACGGCGTCACGCGCGACATGAAGCTCTACGCGGACGAGTCGTTCGGGCCGGTCGTGACCGTGCAGCGCGTCGACGGCGACGAAGCGGCGCTTGCGGCCGCGAACGACAGCGAATACGGGCTGTCGGCCGCGGTGTTCAGCCGCGACATCGCACGCGCGATGCAGGTCGCGAAACGGATCGAGTCGGGCATCTGCCACATCAACGGCCCGACCGTGCACGACGAGGCGCAGATGCCGTTCGGCGGCGTGAAGGCGAGCGGCTACGGTCGGTTCGGCAGCAAGGCGTCGATTGCCGAATTCACCGACCTGCGCTGGATCACCGTGCAGACCGCGCCGCGCCACTACCCGATCTGAGCGGGCCGCCGCGTCGCGGCACCGACAACGACACAATGAAGTTCCCGCCGCGCGCTGCCAGCGCGCAGGCGGAACCGACTGGAGACAGACCTTGGATGCGGATCCGACCCAACTGCACGGCACTGCCGCCGCGCAGCCCGCCCCCGCCGGCTACCGCCCCGTCGCGATCGGTGCGGCACCGCCCGACATCGCGCAACGCGACGGCTGCTGGACCCTGCGCGCATCGACCGCGCTCGGCGCGTATCCGCGCCGGCTGACCGACCGGCTCGTCAGCGGTGCGCAAGCGCACCCGGACCGCTGGCTCGTCGCGCGGCGCGGCCCCGACGGCGCGTGGATCGGCATCAGCTATGCGCAGATGCTCGAACGCGCGCGCGCGATCGGCCAGGCGCTGCTCGATCGCGGGCTGTCGGCCGAGCGGCCGGTCGCGATCCTGTCCGGCAACGATCTCGAACACCTGCAGGTCGCGTTCGGCGCGATGTGGGCCGGCATTCCGTATGCGCCGCTGTCGCCCGCGTATTCGCTCGTGTCGAGCGACTACGGCAAGCTGCGCCACGCGTTGGCGCTGCTGACGCCGGGGCTCGTGTTCGCCACCGATGGCGATGCGTTCCGCGCCGCGCTCGATGCGACGGTGCCGCCCGACGTCGAGCGCGTGGTCGTGTCGGCGCCGGACGGGATGCGCGGCGTCACGCGCTTCGCGTCGCTGCTCGACACCGCGCCGGGCAGCGTCGACGCCGCGCACGAGGCGATCACGGGCGATACGATCGCCAAGTTCCTGTTCACGTCCGGGTCGACGCGGCTGCCGAAGGCGGTGCCGACCACGCACCGGATGCTGTGCAGCAACCAGCAGATGCTGCTCGAGACGTTTCCGCAATTCGGCATCGAGCCGCCGGTGCTGGTCGACTGGCTGCCGTGGAACCACACGTTCGGCGGCAGCCACAACGTCGGGATCGCGCTGTACAACGGCGGCACGCTGTACATCGACGACGGCAAGCCGGTCGCCGGCAAGTTCGACGAGACGCTGCGCAACCTGCGCGAGATCGCGCCGACGGTGTACTTCAACGTGCCGAAAGGCTGGGAGGAGCTGACCGTCGCGCTCGAAACGGACGCGGCGCTGCGCGCGACCTTCTTCTCGCGGGTGAAGATGTATTTCTTCGCGGGCGCGGGGCTGTCGCAGGCCGCGTGGGACCGGCTCGAGCGCGTGACGCTCGCGCACTGCGGCGAGCGCATCCGGATCATGGCGGGCCTCGGGATGACCGAGGCCGCGCCGTCGTGCATGTTCACCACCGGGCCGATGTCGGGCGCCGGCTACATCGGCCTGCCCGCGCCCGGCTGCGACGCGAAGCTGGTGCCGGTCGACGGCAAGCTCGAGGCGCGCTTTCGCGGCCCGAACGTGATGGCCGGCTACTGGCGCGCGAGCGGCGACGACGCGCGCGAGGTGTTCGACGACGAAGGCTACTACCGCAGCGGCGACGCGGTGCGCTTCGTCGACCCGCGGCGTCCGGAGATCGGGTTGATGTTCGACGGCCGGATCGCCGAGGATTTCAAGCTGTCGACGGGGACCTTCGTGAGCGTCGGGCCGATGCGCGCGCGGATCGTGTCGAACGGCGCGCCGTACGTGCAGGACGCGGTCGTGACCGGGATGAACCGCGACGACGTCGGCGCGATGATCTTCCCGCGCGTCGACGATTGCCGCCGCCTCGCGGGCGCGGGGCCGGACGCCGACGTGCGCGCCGTGCTGCGGGCGCCGGCCGTGCGCGCGTTCTTTGCGGACCTGCTGCAGCGGCTGAACCGCGACGCGACCGGCAGCGCGACGTTCATCACGCGGCTGTGCCTGCTCGACACGCCGCCGTCGCTCGATCTCGGCGAAATCACCGACAAGGGGTCGATCAACCAGCGCGCGGTGCTGACGCAGCGCGCGGCGGTGGTCGAAGCGATGTATGCGGCCGACGCGGCCGACTCGGGCGTGATCGTCGCTGGCACGGCGCGCGGCGCGTAAGGCGCGCACGATGAGTACCGGATATCGCGCGCCGCCGCGCGACATGCTGTTCGTGATCGACGAATGGCTCGACGCACCGGCGCTGTGGCGCCGTGTGCCCGAATGGACGGACCTCGATGCATCGAGCGCGCAACAGGTGCTCGACGATGCGGCGCGCTTCGTGACCGGGCGCGTCGCGCCGCTCGACGCGAGCGGCGATCTCGACGGCTGCCGGTTCGACATTGGCGACGCGCCGTGCGACGATCCGTTCCGCACGGACAAGCGCTCGGTCGGCGCTTACTTCTTCGACTAACCGCTGGCGGCGTTCGCGCATCGGCTCGCGCTCGTCGAGGCCGGTTGCCGGGCGTCGTTGCCGGTTGCCGGGGCTCAAAGCCGGCCGTCGGCGTGAACGCGCGGCGTGCGGCGCGTCCACCGCGCCGCACGCACTTTCACAGATCCAGCACCAGCAGCGGCGTGGCCGCACGCGAACAGCACGGCAGCATCTGATCGTTGGCCGCGCGCTCGTCGTCGGTCAGGTAGACGTCGCGATGATCGGGCGTGCCGGACAGCACGCGCGTGAGGCAGGTGCCGCACACGCCTTGCTCGCACGACACCGGCACCTCGATTCCGCAGCCGCGCAGCGCTTCGACGATCGTCGTGCCGGCCGGCACGTCGACGACGCGGCCCGATTGCGCGAGCGAGACCTGGAACGCGCGGTCGGCACCGTCTTCGCCTGGGACAGCCGCGGCGTCCACGCCGGCCGAACCCGAGCCGGCCGCGCCGAAATACTCCCGATGCACGTTCGCCGGATCCCAGCCGGCTTGCGCGGCCGCCGCGAGCACGGCGCCGATGAACCCGCCGGGGCCGCACACGTACAGGTGCGTCCCCGCATCGGGCTTCGCGAGCATCTGCGCGAAATCGATGCGCCGGCCGTCCGGCGCGTCGTCGAACCAGAGCCGCGTGCGGGCCTTGAGCCCGGGCGTGTCGAGCCGGTCGAGGAACGCGGCGCGCGCCGGCTCGCGCGCGCAGTAATGCAGCTCGAACGACTGGCCGGTCTCGATCAGGTGCGCGGCCATGCTGAGCAGCGGCGTGATCCCGATGCCGCCCGCGAGCAGCACGCTGTGCGCGGCACGCGGGTCGAGCGGGAAGTGGTTGCGCGGCGCGCTGATGTCGAGCGTCGTGCCGGGCTCGCATGCGTGCATCGCGAGCGAGCCGCCGCGCGACGCGGGCTCGCGCAGCACGCCGAGCCGGTAGACGCCCGTCTCCGACGGGCTGTTGCACAGCGAATACTGGCGGACGAAGCCGCCGACGTGGATGTCGATATGCGCGCCGGCCGTAAATGGCGGCAGCGCCGTGCCGTCTGCCGGCGCGAGTTCGAACGCGCAGATGTCGGTCGCGACGGGAAGCTTGCGGATGAGCGTGACTTTCATGGGGAAGGGCGAAGTAGGCGTGCCGCGCCGCCATGCGGCGGCGGTGCGGCATGCGGTCAGCACGGCAGCGCGGCGGCGCGCTCCTGGTCGATCAGCCGGTCGAGCACGCGTCGCGACTGCACGCCGCCCGCGTCGATGTTCAGCTTCAGCAGCGGCCGGTCCGGCCAGCGCAGCAGGTTGCGCTGCTGCGCTTCGAGCATGTCGAGATCCTCGGCGAAGATCGCGCCCTGCCCGTTGCGGATCGTCTCCGTCAACGCGCGGTCGTCCACCGCGAAGCTGCGCGCCATCCCCCAGAAGTACCAGATCGACGTCTCGGTTTCCGGCGTGATGAAATCGACGACGATGCTCGACACCTTGTCGCGCGGGTCCGCGTGATAGCCGCCCTTGCCCGCATGCGCGACGCCCACTTCGATCATCACGTGGCTCGGCGGCGTGAAATGGCAGATCTGCCAGCGATCGCAGCGCACGTCGTCGGCGAGCCCGTTGCCGCGCAGCGCGGCGGCCCAGAACGGCGGCGGCACGATGCCTTCCATGAAGCGGCTGGTCGTGACCGTATCGCCGTTCACCTTGGTCGCGGGCGGCGCTTCCTCGATCTCCGGCTGCCCGATGCTCGACGCATGCACGTAGGTCTCGTGCGTAAGATCCATCAGGTTGTCGATCATCAGCCGGTAATCGCAGTCGATGTGATAGAGACCGCCGCCATACGCCCAGCCCGGATCGTCGGCCCAGTGGAGCGGGTGGATCGTCGCCGGATCGGCCTGGGCCGGGTCGCCCGGCCACACCCATACGAAGCCGTGCCGCTCGACGGCCGGATAGCGGCGGATCGCCGGAATGCCGCCGACGCGCTGGCACGGCATGCTCGTGCACTTGCCGTCCGCGCCCATCGTCAGCCCGTGATAGCCGCACACGAGCCGGCCGTCGCGCACGGTGCCGAGCGACAGCGGCGCGCCGCGGTGCGGGCAGAAATCCTCGAGCGCGGCGACCGCGCCGTCCGCGTCGCGAAAGAACACCATGCGTTCGCCGCAAATCTGCCGCCCCAGCGGCTTGCCGGCGAATTCGTCCGGCGTGCAGGCCACATACCACGCGTTTTTCAGGAACATGCGTCTCCTCCATGGCGTGTCCTCACGCCGTGTCTATCGTCGGATGAGCGGCGCGTCGTGCGCCGCGCGCCGGTCAGCCGGCGTCGCGGCGAATCAGGTTGCCGCCCTTGAGCTTTGTCATCGCGCGCTGGCTGTCGAGCACGCGCCGCAGGTTGTCGTGCGCGATCTGCGCGTGTTCGCGCATCAGCGCTTCGGCGCGCACGCCCTGGCGGCGTTCGATCGCGTCGAGCACCGCGCGATGCTGGGCTTGCGCGACGATCAGCGTTTCGCGCGCGCGCGGATCGAGCGACTGCACGACGACGAACGCGCTCGCGGACGCGAACGGCAACGTCGCGACCTTGTCGATCTGCCGCGCGACGACGTCGCTGCCAGCCGCGGCCGCGAGCAACCTGTGAAAGCGGGCATTCGCGTCGACGTAGCGCGAGAAGGTGTCGTCGGTCAGCGGGCCGGCGAGCAGCACGTCGATCTCGTCGGCGCACGCGTGCAGGCCGTGCAGCATCGACGGCGGCACGCCGCGTTCGGCCGCGAACCGCGCGGCGAGCCCTTCGAGCGTGCCGCGCAGTTCGATCGCATCGCCGATCTCGCGCGCAGAAAACGCGCGCACCGCAAACCCGCCGGTCGAAATCGGCTCGACCAGCCCTTCCTCCTGGAGCCGGATCAGCGCCGCACGAACCGGCGTGCGCGATACGCCGAGCCGCTCGACGACCCACAGTTCGGAAATGCGTGCGCCGGGCGCGAGTTCTCCGCCGACGATGAGTTCGCGCAGGCCGAGCAGCGTGCGGACCGTTTGCGACGGGGAAGCGGTGCGGGTGTCGGAAGTCGGAACGTCGAGGTCGGTCATGGCGGATATCGGGAGCTGTGCCGCATTGCCGGCGCAGGCGTGCGGAGTTATCAGGTTACTTGATAAAATTGTATACATCGCTGCCATGCGTTCAAGCGGAATCGTGCAAATCAGCGGGTAAACCACGAGCGAAACCGGCTAGTCTGGCTCGTGTTGTATACAGTGCGCCGGTCGCCACGAAGCAGGCGATGCGAGCCTGTCCGCCATGCGGGCCGCGTGAGGTAAGATGGCCCGCGATATTCCTCCCGACACCTTCATGAGTTCGACTCCCGTCAAACCGGCCGGCGCGAAGCGCGCTGCCCGTGCCACCGAGGCCAGGCCGCCCATGCGTGCCCAGCAGCGGCTGACCTACCTGATCGGCAATCTCGATCGGCTGCTGCGCCGCCAGATGAGCGATGCGCTCGCCCCGCTCGGCGTGACGCTCGCGCAATACACGGCGCTGTCGGTGCTCGAGTCGCGCGGCGCGCTGTCCAATGCGCAGCTCGCGGTGCGCTCGTTCATCACGCCGCAATCCGCCAACGAGGTGATGGTCGCGATGGCGGCGCGAGGTTTCGTCACGCGCGAGGCCGATCCGAATCATGGCCGCGTGATCCTGCTGCGCCTGACCGACGAAGGTTCGGCGATCCTGCGCGAATGCGAACGGGTGCTGCGGCCGCTCGAGCGCCGGATGCTCGGCGACGACCTCACCGCCGCCGAAGCCGCGCAGGTCCAGCGCACGCTCGAACTGTTCGTGCGCAACCTGCGCGACTGAACCGCACGTTCGCTTCCTTCGTCGTTCCGCACGGCCTTGCCCGGCCGGCTTCCGCGCGCGTTGCGGGTTAACACCGGCGCACCGCACACTTGAAATATCAGGTTACCTGTTATTAAATCGTCCCGTCCTTCGATGGGATGACGGTCCGCATGACCGGCTGGTCGAGCGGATTTTATTTCGGACAATGAATCAGGCTACCTGATAATTTCTGATGCATGGTCCGATCACGAAAAAGACGCCGCGCATGCGTCCCGGCATGACGCGCGGTACAAGGTTTGGAGACGACATGGACACTTCCGTTGCCGAGAGGCCGGCCGTCGCGACGACGCTCGGTCTGTGTTTCGCGATCGCGCTGCTCGAGGGGCTCGACCTGCAGTCGGTCGGCGTCGCCGCGC
Organism: Burkholderia sp. BCC0405; assembly: GCF_902833075.1. Classification (NCBI taxonomy): domain Bacteria; kingdom Pseudomonadati; phylum Pseudomonadota; class Betaproteobacteria; order Burkholderiales; family Burkholderiaceae; genus Burkholderia; species Burkholderia sp. BCC0405. The sequence goes on along the minus strand of NZ_CADFEO010000007.1, from coordinate 281,547 downwards.
CGCGCATGGCTCACGAGTTCGGCCTCACGGTTTCGCAGATGGGGCTCGCGTTCAGCGCCGGCACGTTCGGCCTGCTGCCGGGCGCGATGCTCGGCGGCTGGCTCGCCGACCGGATCGGCCGCAAGCACGTGCTGATCGCGTCGGTCTGCCTGTTCGGGCTGCTGTCGATCGCGACCGCGCAGGTGTCGAGCTTCGCGATGCTGGTCGTCGTGCGCGCGCTGACCGGCCTCGGCCTCGGCGGTGCGATGCCGAACCTCATTGCACTGTCGTCCGAAGCGGTCGACTCGCGCTCGCGCAGCAGCGCGGTGGCCGTGATGTACTGCGGGATTCCGTTCGGCGGCGTGATCGCGTCGCTGATCGGCGTGCTGCTGGCCGGCGACACCGAATGGCGGCACATCTTCAACGTCGGCGGCATCGGGCCGCTGCTGCTTGCTCCGCTGCTGCTCATGCTGCTGCCGGAATCGCGCGCGTTCCTCGACGTCAGCGCATCGGGCGGCGCGCGTCCGGGCGTTGCGCACACGCTGTTCGGCGGCTCGCGCACCGGCACGACGCTGGCGCTCTGGCTCAGCTATTTCTGCACGCTGATCGTGCTGTATTTCCTGCTGAACTGGCTGCCGTCGCTGATGGCCGCGAAGGGGCTCGCACGCAGCCAGGCGGGCATCGTGCAGATCTTCTTCAACATCGGCAGCGGCCTCGGCGTGCTCGGCATCGGCATGTCGATGGACCGGATGCGGCCGTCGCGGGTCGTCGGCGGCATGTACGCGGGGATCGTGCTGTCGCTCGCCGCGCTCGCCATCGCGCCGGGCCTCGTATGGCTGTCCGCCGCCGCGTTCGCGGCCGGGATGTTCGTCGTCGGCGGCCAGTCGGTGCTGTATGCGCTCGCCGCGATCTACTACCCGACCGCGATGCGCGGCACCGGCGTCGGCTCGGCGGTCGCGGTGGGCCGGCTCGGCTCCGTGGTCGGCCCGCTCGCGGCCGCCGAGCTGCTCGCAATGGGCCGCAGCGCGTCGGTCGTGATCGGCGCGAGCATCCCCGTCACGCTGGTCGCCGCCGTCGCGGCGCTGGTGCTGATCCGCAGGCCGCAGGCACACGACTGAGTTTCTTTACTTTCACCCACGAGCGCCGGCAGAGCGCGATATCGACGCAGGTCTGGAGACACTAACCATGAAGCACACCAAAGCCTTGCTGGCGGCCGGCGCGTGCGCGCTGGCCTCGACCGGCGCGCACGCGCAATCGAGCGTGACGCTGTACGGGATCATCGACACGGGCGTCGAGTTCGTGTCCCACGCGAACGCGGCCGGCGACCACGTGGTGCGGATGCCGGCCGTGACCGGCGAACTGCCGTCGCGCTGGGGGCTGCGCGGCGCGGAGGATCTCGGCGGCGGCTACCAGGCGGTCTTCACGCTGGAGAGCGGTTTCAATGTGCGCGGCGGCGATCTTGGGCAGGGCGGCCGGCTGTTCGGGCGGCAGGCGTTCGTCGGGCTGAAGGGCGGCTTCGGCACGCTCGCGTTCGGCCGCCAGTACACGATGACGTACCTCGCGCTGCAGGGCGCGGACATCATCGGCCCCGACATCTACGGGCTCGGCTCGTTCGACGCATACGTGCCGAACGGGCGCGCCGACAACGCGGCGACCTACATCGGCACGTACCGCGGCGTGACGCTCGGCGCCGCGTATTCGTTCGGCCGCGACGGCGCGGGCACCGGCAACTCGCCGGGGCAGGGCACGTGCGCGGGGCAGGTGCCGGGCGATGCGCTCCAGTGCCGCAACTGGTCGGTGATGCTCAAGTACGACAGCGCGTATTTCGGCGCGGCGGCGTCGTACGAGGAGCAGCGCGGCGGCACCGGCGCGGCCGCGAATTTCTTCGACGGCGTCGCGCCGGTCGCCTTCACGAGCAGCGGCGGCAAGGACGCGCGCACGCACGTGAGCGCCTACGCGCAGGCGGCGGGCGCGAAGATCGGCGCGGGCTGGATCGGCCGGAGCGTGTCGACCGGTTCGCCGGCCGCGCCCGGCGCGCATTCGAACCTGTTCTTCGTCGGTGCGTCGTACGCGGTGAAGCCCGATTTCGTCGTCGACGGCGAAGGCTACCGGATCGTCAACAGCGAGCACGACACGCGGGCGACGATGGCGACGCTGCGCGCGACCTATCTGCTGACCAAGCGCACGGCCGTCTACGCGCAATCGTCGTACCTGTGGAACAGCGCGCATGCGCGCTACGCGGTCAGCGGCGGCGGACCGGGCACGACGCCCGGCGAAGGGATGGGGCAGCTCGGCGCGATGGTCGGCGTCCGGCACATGTTCTGATCCGGCAGCCTGACGAACGGGAGCTATCTTGAACAGACAATCTGCATTCCTCTGCATTGCCCCGCTCACCGCCGCGATGCTCGCCGGTTGCGGCGGCGACGATTCGGTGAATTCCGTACCGACGCACCTGAGCGCCGCGACACCGGCCGCGATGGCGCAGACCTGCGACGCGCTCGCCGCGAAGCTGGCGTATGCGAACACGTCGTTCACGTCGGTTGCGACCGCGGCCGACGGCGCGCTCACGGTGGCCGGCAAGCCGATCGCCGAGCACTGCGTGATCGAAGGGAAGATGAACGAGCGCGTGAGCCCGGTGGACGGCAATACCTATGCGATCGGTTTCGAGATGCGCTTGCCGAAGGCGTGGAACGGCCGCTTCTTCTACCAGGCGAACGGCGGGCTCGACGGCAACGTCGTGACGGCAACGGGCGAGATCGGCGGCGGCGGCCCGCTGACCGACGCGCTGAACCAGGGCTTCGCGGTGATCAGCTCGGATTCCGGGCACAGCGCCGCGCAGAACCCGCTGTTCGGTATCGACCCGCAGGCACGCATCGACTATGGCTACGGCGCGGTCGACGCGCTGACGCCGATGGCGAAGCAGGTGATCCGGCTCGCGTACGGCAAGGCGCCCGACCGCAGCTATTTCGACGGCTGCTCGAACGGCGGCCGTCACGCGATGGTCACGGCGGTGCGCAACCCGGCCGACTACGACGGCATCATCGCGGGCGATCCGGGCTTTCACCTGCCGAAGGCGGCGATCGGCGAGATGTATGGCGCGCAGCAGTTCGCGAAGATCGCATCGGCGACCGGATCGAACGGGCTGCCGGATATCCGCAGCGGCTTCACCGATGCGGAGCGCCAGTTCGTCGGCGCGAAGATCCTCGAGAAATGCGATGCGCTCGACGGCGCGGCCGACGGGATGGTGCAGGACGTCGCCGCGTGCCAGGCGCATTTCAGCGTCGATGCGGACATCCTGACCTGCGCGAACGGCACACGCACGGGCGCGTGCCTGACGACCGCGCAGAAGACCGCGCTCGAGAACGTGTTCACGGGCGCACGCAACAGCGCGGGCACGGCGCTCTACGCGGGCTTTCCGTACGATCCGGGCATCGCCGGCAGCGGCTGGGCCGCGTGGAAGCAGTCGAATTCGATCACGCTCGATCCGGTCGCGATGGCGTTCACGTTCATGTCGCCGCCGAAAACCGCGGCGGTGCTCGCGAACGTGCCCGGCTTCGCGCTCGGTTTCGACATGGACAACGACGCGCCGGCCATTTTCGCGACGAGCGGCGTGTACACGCAATCCGCGTGGTCGTTCATGACGCCGCCCGACGAGACCAACCTGTCCGCGCTGAAGGCGCGCGGTGCGAAGCTGCTGGTCTATCACGGCACGGGCGACCCGGTGTTTTCGTTCGACGACACGCGCGACTGGTATGCGCGGGTCGCGCAGGCGAACGGCGGCGATGCGTCGGATTTCGCGCGCTTCTATCCGGTGCCGGGGATGAACCACTGCTCGGGCGGGCCGGCGGCCGACCAGTTCGACCTGCTGACGCCGCTCGTCGCGTGGGTCGAGCAGGGGCAAGCGCCCGGTGCGGTGGTGGCCACTGCACGCGATGCGACGAACGCGGTGCCGAATGCGGACGTGCCCGCATCGTGGGGGGCGGGGCGTACGCGGCCGCTGTGCCCGTATCCGCAGGTGGCGCGCTACAACGGCTCCGGCGACGTGAATTCGGCGGCGAGCTTCAGTTGCCGCTGACGTAGCCGTCGATGGGAGGCGGCCGGCGTGCGCCGGTCGCCTCATGTTTGCAAACGCTCACTCGCCCGGTTCGACCGGCACCTCGAGCCCGACCTTCACGCGGCTCATGCTTACCAGCGTCTTGAACCGCTTCACGTTGTTGTTCGCGAAGAACAGCTCGCGCGTGAGCGCGTTGTACTGATCCATGTTGCGCACGGCCAGGATCAGCACGAAATCCCATTCCCCGGTCACGTAGTAGCACTGCTGGATCTGCGGGCAGCGCTCGAAGGTGCGCTTCATCGCGTCGAGCTGGTCGATCTGCTCGCTTTCGACCTCGACGTTGACGACGATCGTCAGCGGATGATCGACCTTGTCCGGCGCGACCACGGCCGTGTAGCGCTCGATCACGCCGTCTTCCGCGAGACGCTTCAAACGCCGGTTCACCGCCGCCGTCGACAGATTCACGCGTGCGCCGAGTTCGCTTTGCGGCGTCTGCGCGTCGCGCTGCACTTCCATCAACAGCTTGCGATCGAACGCATCGAGTGGGGTCGTCATGATGGTGCGCGAAACCTCGAAAGAATGAGAAATTTTTGCGTCCAGGCAACCGATTTGGCGATTTTGTTGACCGGCATGCGCAATATTATTTTTCGGACCGACGGCGAATGCAACCCGCGCTTGCCCGATCCGAACCACCCGACGGACCGCCTGCGCGGTCCCGCACCGGAGCCTTGCCCCATGCTGATCGCCAACCCCCGCGCGTCGCGCGCCGCCTATCCGAACGCGCTGCGCCGCGTGATGAACATCGCGTCGGCCGACGAAAGCGGCGCGTGGCTGTCGCACTGGCCGCTCGTCGGCCACGCGCGCACGCCGCTGCGCGCGCTGCCGGATCTCGCCGCGCGGCTTGGCGTCGCGAGCGTCAGCGTGAAGGACGAGTCGTGCCGCTCGCCGCTCGGCAGCTTCAAGGCGCTCGGTGCGCCGATCGCACTGGTGCGGCTCGTGAAGCGCCTGCGGCGCACGCAGGATCTCGATCCGCAAGGGCTCGTCACCGGCCGCTACGCGGCGGAGCTGGCCGGCCTGACGGTGATCAGCGCGACCGATGGCAATCACGGCCGCGCGCTCGCCGCCGCCGCGCGGGCGATCGGCTGCGGGTGCGTGATCGTGCTGCATGCGAACGTCGACGCCGAGCGCGAACGCGCGATCTCGGCGTACGGCGCGCGGATCGTGCGCATCGCGGGAAACTACGACGAGTCGGTCGTCTGCGCGGCGCAGCTTGCGCAGGCGAACGGCTGGTATGTCGTGTCGGATACGTCGTACGACGGCTACGAGGCGATTCCGCGCGACGTGATGCAGGGCTATGGCGTGGTCGCCGCCGAGGCGGCCGCGCAGGCGGCGCAGGACGACGGGCGGCCGTTCACGCATGTGTTGCTGCAAGGCGGCGTGGGCGGCCTCGCCGCGGGCGTCGCGAGTTACCTGTGGGAGCGCGACGGCGCGCAGCGGCCGCATTTCATCGTCGTCGAGCCGCGCCAGGCGGACTGCCTGTACCAGAGCGCGCTCGCGGGGCGGGCGGCGAAGGCGACCGGCAGCGTCGATTCCGTGATGGCCGGCCTGGCGTGCGGCGAGGCGTCGCCGCTTGCATGGGATTTCCTCGAGCTGTGCATCGACCACTTCATGCTGATCGACGACGAGGACGCGGTGCAGGCGATGCGCGGCCTCGCGGCCGGCAGCGAACGCGATGCGCCGCTCGTGGCCGGCGAATCGGGCGCGGCCGGCGTCGCGGGGCTGGCAGTGCTGATGCGCGACCCCGCGCTCGCGCGACAGGTGGGGCTGGATGCGGATTCGCGCGTGCTGGCGATCAATACCGAAGGCGCGACGGCGCCGTCCGTGTACCGGAGCTGCGTGGGCGAGGCGGCCGACGCCGTGCTCGCGCGGCAGCGCGACTGGCTGGACCGCGCCGCAGTGGCGGCCTGAACGACATCACGACCGATCCCGATCGACTCCGACTGACGAGGCCAACACCATGGACGCAACCGAAGAACGCACGCTGCAGGGGCAACTGAAGACCTGGCGCCACCATCTGCACCAGCATCCGGAAACGGGTTTCGAAGAAGTGAACACGTCGGACTACGTCGCGCGCATCCTGACGACGCTCGGGCTCGACGTGCATCGCGGGATCGGCGGCACGGGGCTCGTCGCGAACCTGACGGCAGGCACCGGCCGTCGCGCGATCGGCATCCGCGCGGACATGGACGCGCTGAACATCGCCGAGCACGCGCCAGGCCGCGAACATACGTCGCGCACGCCCGGCAAGATGCATGCGTGCGGGCACGACGGCCACATGTCGATGGTGCTCGGCGCCGCGCAACTGCTGGCCGAGCGCAAGGATTTCGACGGCACCGTGCGTTTCATTTTTCAACCGGCCGAGGAGCATGGGCGCGGCGCGAAGGCGATGATGGCCGACGGGCTGTTCGAGCGCTTTTCGGTCGACGCGATCTTCGGCGCGCACAACATGCCGGGCATGCGCGCGGGCACGTTCTCGACGCGTGCGGGCGGCATCATGGCGAGCGAAGACAACTTCGTGATCCGGATCGACGGGCGCGGCACGCATGCGGCGCGCCCGCACATGGGCATCGATCCGATCGTGATCGGCGCGCAGGTCGTGCTCGCGCTGCAGACGATCGTGTCGCGCAATCTCGATCCGGGCCAGCAGGCCGTGATCTCGTGCACGGAGTTCATCACCGACGGGCTGCGCAACGTGCTGCCGTCGACGGTGACGATCAAGGGCGACACGCGCAGCTATTCGCGCGACGTGCAGGCGCTGCTGGCAACGCGGATGCGCGAGATCGGCGAAGGGGTTTGCCGCATGCACGGCGCGACCTGCACGTTCGAGTACACGCACGAGTTCGCGCCGACGGTGAATTCGCCGGAGTGGGTCGATACGGCGGTGCAGGCGGCGGCGCAGGTCGCGGGCGTGGATGCGGTGAACGCCGACGTGCAGCCGATGATGATCTCGGAGGATTTCGGCGCGTTCCTGCAGGCCGTGCCCGGCAATTTCATGTTCATCGGCAACGGCGATGCGGCCGGGCGCGGCGGCGTGCCGCTGCATAACGCGGGCTACGATTTCAACGACGAGATCCTGCCGGTGGGGGCGCGGTATTTCGCGGAGGTGGCGCGGCGGGCGTTGAAGGCGGCGTAGCACGCCGCTGCGTGATGCGCATGCGACGGGAAACGGCTCGCCGTGCGGCGGTCCGTTTCACTGTCAGGCGACACGAGCGACACGAGCGACACGGCAGGCAACCCATCGCGGCCGCACGCGCGCGATGCGTTGCCTGCCGCGAATGTCACTGCGTCAAACCAGCTCGCCGAGACACGCGTCGAACTGCGTCACGAGCCGGTCGACATCGTCGGCCGTCGTCTGCGGGCACACGAGCATCATGTTGTGGAACGGCGTGATCAGCACGCCGCGATTCAGCAGGTACAGGTGCACGATGTGTTCGAGTTCGCTGTCGAGCTGTGCGCCGGCGAGCGTCCCGTTGCGTGGCGGCACGGGCGCGAACTGAAACTCGGTACGCGCGCCGATGCGCGTCACGCACCACGGCAGCCCGTGCTTCGCGATCGCCTGTTCGAGCCCCGTCGCCAGCCGCGCGGCGAGTGCGAACATATGCGCATAGGCCGCGTCGGTCGCGACCTCGGCCAGCGTCGCACGCATCGCATGCATCGCGAGCATGTTCGCGGTGAGCGTCGTGCCGATCCCCGAATGGCCGGGCGGCGCGTTCAGCTTCGCCTGCTTCGCGCGTTCGGCAAATTCCGCGCTGAACCCGTACACCGCGCACGGCACGCCGCCCGCGATCGGCTTGCCGACCACCAGCATGTCCGGCTCGAGATCGTGCGCGACCGCGTAGCCGCCCGGGCCGCTGCTGATCGTATGCGTTTCGTCGATCACGAGCAGCGTGCCGTAGCGGCGCGTCAGTTCGCGTGCCGCCTCCCAGAAGCCCGGATCGGGCAGCACCATCCCGATGTTCGTCATCGCGGGCTCGGCGAGCACGCAGGCGACATCACCGCTTTTCAGCGCCGCTTCGAGTGCAGCCAGATCGTTGAATTCGACGACGCGCGTGTTCGCGAGCAGGTCGTAGGACTGCCCGAGCAGGCTGTCGCGCTGCACGGGGCGGCCATCGACGAGATCGACGAACACGTCGTCGACCGTGCCGTGATAGCAGCCGTTGAACACCACGATCGTATTGCGGCCGGTGGCCGCGCGCGCCCAGCGCAGCACGAAGCGGTTCGCGTCGCTCGCGCTCAGCGCGAACTGCCAGACCGGCAGCCTGAAGCGGCGCGCGAGTTCGCGTGCGACCCACGCGGCGTCCTCGCTCGGCAGCATCGTCGTGTAGCCGCGCGTGGCCTGTTCGGCGAGCGCGCGCGCGACCGGTTCGGGCGCATGGCCGAACATCGCGCCGGTGTCGCCGAGGCAGAAGTCCACGTAGCGATGGCCGTCGACGTCGGTGAACGTCGCGCCGCGCGCTTCCTTCACGTACAGCGAGAACGGCGTCGACCAGTCCTGCATCCAGTGCAACGGCACGCCGAACAGCAGATGCTCGGATGCTTCCGCGGACAGGGCGCGGGAGACCGGCATGGCTTCGGTGAATGCGCGGCGCTCGCGATCGAACAGCGCGCGGGCGCGGATGAGGTCGACTCCGTGGCGGGAAGACAAGAGGGGCTCCTGGGCTGTGAAGATGGGGAAACGATAGCGCGGGCGGCGGGGGGCTGAACAGGGGCGGAATTACCGAGGCGAATGGCGGCGCGCGAATATCCGTTGCGATTGACGATGACGTTGTCGAGCGTGACGGCAGGTGCTTACCGTGCGTGTTTTATTTGATTTGGGGATAGCACTGGTGAATGGAAACCGAAAAAAACCGTGAAGGTTTCCATGGATATTTATCCGGGTTCTCGTGGCCTATCGTTAATGCACGCCGTGGCGTGAGGTGTTCGTCCGAGCTTGTCGTTGCTGGCTGACGCGGGAATCCGATACGCGGTTACGAATGCATCCGGACGATTCGATCGCTCGTGCATGCGGCTGGGCATTTCGAATTCCGCGGGGATTTGCTTGTTAATTTAGAGATAAGCGAATACCGGATTTTCCAGCAATGGCGGGATCGTGGGCTCGAAGCGGGCCGGCTTGTCGGCGATCGGATTTCAACCATCCATCCAGAATGCGGAGCAGCACAATGAAGATCGGAAAACAGCTTGCCGCACTCGCCGTGTGCGGCGCATTGGCCGGCATCGCTCATGCAGGCCCGACGTCGCCGCAAGCGGTCGTCAAGAAGATCACGCTGACGGCGCATATCGGCGACAGCCTGTTCGTGTCGAAGCCGGACAATTCCGCGTGGTACGACGTGGTCGAACTGAACGCGACGGACCGTGCGCAGCAGGCGTTCGCCGCGACGCTGCCGATCCGCGTGCGCACGACGAACCCCGATATCAACGTCACGCTGTTGCAGCCGCTGCGGCTGACGAACGGTCGCGACGACATGGCCAATGCGAAGGTCGTGCTGACGGGCAAGGCGGGCGACGCGGAAATCGCATCCGGCGCCGCTCGCACGATCACGCTGGTCAAGCCCGGTCACGATGGCTTTGACGGCTACGACGAAACGCGCAACCTGACAGTCAGCGCCCATGCGCCGGCCGTCAGTGGTGCGACCTCGACCAATGGGAGTTACCACGGCGATCTGGTGCTGATGTTCGAACCGGCCGCTTCGGCGGGACGCGAGCCGGCAACGGGTGCGGTAGCGGCTGCTGGCGAGTAGGTCGTTGCCCCGGCGGACGGTGTCGGTCGGGGCGTTTCAGTTGAAGTTTGTGCGCATAAATGTACGACAACACATCTCTGAAATTACTCTTTTGCGATGTGAGTGAGCGCATACATTCGAGACATTATCCCGGTTAAAAAAGGATAAGCGACAAATGCGGGCTCGGCTGCGGTCGCGTTCAGACTGCGCATCGTGATACGACAACGTACAAATAGCGATCCGCCGTCAGGTGCGTCGATACCCCATGCACTGAAGGAGCTCCCACGGCCGCAAACAATCGCCGTTCGTTTTCGCCTGCCCGATCGCCCTCGTCGAAGCGCGTTGCGTCGCGCTTTCACCGGCTGGACCGGCGCGCTCGCCGGCGGCGCCGTGCTCGGCGGACCGCTCGCGGCGACCCGCGCCTTCGCGGGAGGCCACATGCCCAATGCGTCGGCGGTCGACCTCGTCTGGGGCGAGCATGGCGCGGCTGCGCGCATCGCCGCGTCGCTCGCGCACATATCGCGGCTCGCGCTGCGCGGGCGCGACGTCGACGTGACGCACGGGCGGCGCGCGCCGCCCGTGCCGGCCGTGCAGCCGATTGCCGGCGTGACGATCAGCAACTGCGACTTCGGCACCCTGGTCGCGTCGGGCACGCCGACGGTCACGTCGACGGGGCCGATCCATGCGTTCAACGTGAGCGCGATGACGCTGACGAACGTGACGATCGCCGGGCAGGCCGTCAATACGACGATCACCGACTAGCGGTGACGTGAGGTGAAGGTGAAGGGCGTTCGCGCGCGGTTGGTCGATGCACGCGAGCGCCAACCTGATTGAACGCGTTACGCCAGCGTCTTGACCATGTGATGCTCGTCGTAGAAGCGGCCGTCGACGAACAGCGAGCGCGGTTCCGTGCCGAACCGGACGAACCCCTGCGACGCATACAGCCGCTCGGCGGTGCCGTTGACCTCGTTCACGCACAGCATCAGCTGCTTGCAGCCCCACGCCTGCGCCGCGTGCGCGGTCGCGCTTTCGAGCAGCGTCTGCGCGATGCCTTGCCCGCGATACGCGGGATCGACGAACACGCCCCAGACCGTCGCCTTGTGCGCGATCTTCATGCGCGCATCGCGGCGCACGCCGGTGATGCCGACGAGCGTATCGCCGTCGAACGCGCCGAACACGGCACGTTCGTGGGTCGGCGTGATGCGCGTCGCGAATTCGTCGACGGGCACCTGCGATTCTTCGTCGAGCGTCGGCAGGAACGAGGTGGGCGCGGTGTCGACTGCACGCAGGCGGACGGTCTGGAAACGGGCGGCGTCGGCCGCATCGAGCAGGCGGGTCGTGATCGTCATCGAGGGGATTCTGGTAGAGGGTTGTGCACGTCGGCGCAGGCTGCTGCGGCCGCGGGTTGCATCGTGCCTATGCTAATCGGAATCTGGATGACGCGTGGCGGCGTTCGGGGCATCCGCGGGCGGCCGTGCGGTCGACGCGCATCGCGCTCGGTGCGCGTCGCGTGCGACGGCAACGCGCTCGGTCCGTGCAGACGAGCGGCGAAACGGCCGTGCGATGCGTCGCGCTGGAGGCTGACGCGAAGGTGGACGGACTGAGGAGGTACCGGCGGCGCGTCATGCGCGTCGCGTCGGCACGGAGGATGAGGAATGACGTGAAGCAGGCGTACCGTCGCGCCGAACCGGCGCATGACGTCAAACGCGCGACGATGCGCCCGATCAGGTCAGGCGCACCGTATCGGCATCAATACCGCGCCAGCTGATTGCCGTTGATCTGCACGCGATCACCCGGCCGCAGATTGCCCGGCGATTGCACGTCGAACGAACGCATCGTGCCGTCGCTGACCTGCACGTCGATCCGGTAGCTGCTCGGGCCTTGCGCGGCGCCCATCTGCTGACCGATCTGGTTGCCGGCCACCGCACCGCCGAGGGCACCGATCACGGTCGCCGCATCGCGGCCGTGGCCGCGGCCGAACTGGTTGCCCACCAGGCCGCCGACCAGCGCGCCGACGACGGTGCCGGCCACGCCCGACGGGCCGACCGAGCCGTTGACCGGCTGGATGTTCGCGACCGTGCCGTACTGCGTGCCGTAGCCGTTGCCGTATTGCTGCTGATTCCCGTACTGGTCATACGGCTGCTGCGACCCGTATGGCTGCGGGTTGCCGGACGGGTCGTACGGCTGCGGCGCCTGGTTCGGATAGGGTTGCTGCTGCACGTAGCCCGGTTGCGAATACGCGGGCTGCGCGTAGCCGGGCGTCGCGTATTGCTGCTGCGGATAGCCCGGCTGCGCGCCGTAGTAACCCGGTGCGACGCAGGCGGTCAGCGGAAGCGCCGCGACGGCGACGAGCGAGGCGAACAGAACGGTCTTCGTGGAAGGCATGCGCATCATGGTGTTTCCTGCATCGGCAACGGGTCCGCCGACGAATGCCGGGACGGGTGGCGAACTCGGCGTGAGTATAAGGAATGGGGGGAAGCGCGTCCGGTGCGGCCGGGTAACAACGTGTAAAGTCTGTTGCCGCGTAAATCGCCGTCCCGGCGGGGCGCCGAAGCGACGCCCGACAAGGGCGCGACGCGGCTTCCGGACGCCCGCTTTCGGGGGAGGCCGACGCTGCGCGGCCATCGGCTTTTCCGCGGTCTTCACCGCGATCCCGCCCCATCGCCAGGCCCGGCGGTCTCGCGCGACGCGCATCGCGAAATCGAATGCGCGGCATCGCGACATTTAATTGGCCTCGGGCGGCGGCGTCCGATATCGTGGCCCGATTCCCTGCCAACGGTCGCGCCGCGCCGGCTGCGGTTCCTTCCCCTGTCCGCGCTGGTGCCGCGCCGCGACCGCCCCATATTCCGAGCCATGACCGATCGTCTCTTCATCAACGCCGTCGATGCCGGCGGCCAGCCCATCAACCTCGTCGTCCGTGACGGCCGCTTTGCCGCGATCGGCGCCGATTGCGCCGCCGCGCCCGGCGCGGAAACGATCGACCTCGACGGCCGCGTCGTGCTGCCCGGCTTCGTCGACGGTCACATCCACCTCGACAAGAGCTTCGTTGGCGATCGCTGGGTGCCGCACGAACCGGTCGGCACGCTGCGCGAGCGGCTCGCGGTCGAGAAGCGCCAGCTCGCGGCCGCGCGGCCGATCGTCGAGCGCGCGAATGCGCTGATCGCGCAGGCCGCCGCGTTCGGCACGGTCGCGATGCGCAGCCACGTCGACGTCGATGCGACCACGGGCCTGTCGAACCTGCAGGCCGTGATGGCTGCGCGCGAACAATGGCGCGGCATCGTCGATATCGAACTGGTTGCGTTCCCGCAGGCGGGCGTCGTGTCGTGCCCCGGCACCGCCGGGATCCTCGACGCGGCCGTGCGTGAAGGCGCGGACGTGGTCGGCGGGATCGACCCGACGACGCTCGACGGCGATGCGGACGGCCAGCTCGACATCGTGTTCGGCATCGCCGAGAAGCGCGGCGCGAAGATCGACATTCACCTGCACGAGCCCGGTGAAACGGGCATCGCGCAGCTGCTGCGGATCGCGGCGCGCACGCGCGCGGCAGGGCTCGGCGGCCGCGTGAACGTGAGCCATGCTTACGCGCTCGGCCAGGTGAGCGATGACGACGTGCAACGCACCGCGGCCGCGCTGGCCGAAGCCGGCGTGTCGATCCTGACGAATGCGCCCGGCGACTGCGCGTTTCCGCCGGTGCGGCCGCTGCGCGATGCGGGCGTGCACGTGTTCGCGGGCAACGACAACATCCGCGACGCGTGGTGGCCATACGGTAACGGCGACATGCTGCAGCGCGCGATGATGGTCGGCTATCGATCAGGCTTCTACACCGATGAAGCGCTCGGTATCGCGCTGGACATGGCGACGCACGCCGGCGCGAGCGTGATCGGAAAGGACAACTATGGAATCGCGGTCGGCTGCGATGCGACGTTCGTCGCGGTGCGTGCGCCGAATGCGGCGGCGGCCGTCGCGGGCGTGCCGGCCGAGCGCTGGGTGTTCCGTCGCGGCGAAAGCGACACGGGCGCGCCGTTCGCGCCCGCGCTGCGCCTGGCGCGCTGACTCACCCGACCGGCGGTACGGTACGCGCCGTGCCCCCTTCTCACCGATGGCACTGACCGCACCAACCGACCACCCCGGAACCGACATGACGAACCTGCTGATCCGCAACGTCCGCCCGAGCGCCGGCGCCGCGCTCGACATCCTGATCGAAGGCGATCGGATCGCGCGCATCGGCCCGTCGCTCGACGCGCCCGCCGGCTGCGTGATCGAGGACGGCGCGGGCGCGCTCGCGCTGCCCGGCCTCGTCGAAGGCCACACGCACCTCGACAAGACGCACTGGGGAATGCCGTGGTATCGCAACCAGGTCGGGCCGCGCCTCGTCGACCGGATCGAGAACGAACGCCACTATCGCGCGACGAGCGGCCATGACGCCGGCGCCGCGTCGCTCGCGCTGGCGCGCGCGTTTCTCGCGGCCGGCACGACGCGCATCCGCACGCACGTCGACATCGATACCGAAGCCGGGCTGCGGCATCTGCACGGCGTGCTCGCGACGCGCGAGACGCTACGCGGGGAAGTTGAAATCCAGATCGTCGCGTTTCCGCAGTCGGGCGTGCTCAAGCGGCCGGGCACCGCTGTGCTGTTGTCCGAAGCCCTCGCCACCGGCGCCGATCTGCTCGGCGGGCTCGACCCGTGCGCGATCGAAGGCGATGCGGTCGAGGCGGTGGACGTGCTGTTCGCGATCGCCGAGCGCCACGGCCGCGGGCTCGACCTTCATCTGCACGAGCGCGGATCGATGGGCGCGCACTCGCTCGACCTGATCCTGCAGCGCACGGCCACGCACGGCATGCAGGGCAAGGTGACGATCAGCCACGGGTTCTGTCTCGGCGATATCGCCGAACGCGAGCGCGATGTGTTGCTCGCGCGGATGGCCGAACTCGGCGTCGGGCTCGTCACGACCGCGCCGGCGGCGGTGCCCGTGCCGCCGGTGGCCGCGTGCCGCGCGGCGGGCGTGACGGTCATCGGCGGCAACGACGGCGTGCGCGATACGTGGACGCCGTACGGGTCGCCCGACATGCTCGAACGCGCGATGCTGATCGGCATGCGCAACGATTTCCGCCGCGACGATGCGCTGGAAGTCGCGCTCGACTGCGTGACGCACAGCGCCGCGCGCGGGTGCGGTTTCGCCGACTACGGGCTGCAGCCGGGCAGCCGCGCGGACGTCGTGCTCGTCGATGCACTGACGTTCGCCGAGGCGGTCGTCGCACGGCCGCTGCGGCGGCTCGTCGTGTCGTCGGGGAAGATCGTCGCGCGCAACGGCGCGCTGGCCTGAGTGAAGCGGGGGCGCGGCGTCGCCCCGGTATGATCCGGTTTTCAGCCGGATTTCCCGGGAGACGACGATGCGACGCACGACAGCGGCACGGGCCGCACGATGGATGGCGGCGGCCCTGTTCGCCGTGAACGCCGCGCATGCGGTGGCGGCTGGGCCGACCGACGCGCAGCAGGAGGCCAACCGGCGGACGGTGCTCGCGTTCTACGAAAAAGGCCTGAACGAGAAAGATGCGGACGCCGCGCTCGCGTACGTCGGCGATCGCTACGTGCAGCACAACCCGAACGCGGCCGACGGCCGCGACGGCTTCCGCCAATTCGTTGCATTCCTGCGGGACAAATATCCGCGGTCGCACAGCGAGATCAAGCGCTCGTTCGTCGACGGCGACTACGTGATCCTGCACGTGCATGCGGTACGCGAACCCGGCACGCGCGGCAGCGCGATCATGGACATCTTCAAGCTCGAGAACGGCAAGATCGTCGAGCACTGGGACGTCAATCAACCCGTGCCCGAGCAGGCCGCGAACGGGAACACGATGTTCTGACGGGGATGGGGGCGCCGGCACCGCCGATGCGCCCGCGATCGTGCCGCATCGGCGGTGCCGGCGGCGCGGCGGCGTCCTTCACGGTGCCGCCGCATCCGGCCTGCTTGCTACTCCTCGTGCTCCAGCATCGTCGCGAGCGCCTTCGTCAGTTCGCTGACCATCGGGTCGGCCGTCGGCCGATGCAGGATCGCGATGTCCATGTGCTCGATCGGCGCGAAGCCCTGTTTCGCGGTCAGCACGACGTGCTCGTCCGTCACCGCGCGCGCCGGCAGCACGCTGATGCCGAGCCCGTCCGCGACGGCGGCCTGGATGCCGCTCAGGCTCGACGTCGTGAAGCTGATCCGCCAGCGGCGGCCGCGCTCCTCGATCGCCTTGATCATGTCGTCGCGATAGAGCCCGCGCGGCGGAAACACGACGATCGGCACCGGGTCGAGACCGATCGACGGATGCTTTGCGCTGTCGATCCAGCGCAGCTTCTCGGGCCAGCGCACGACGGCCTCGCGGCTGTCGCGACGCTGCTTGATCAGCACGAGGTCGAGCTCGCCACGGTCGTATGCGGCGCTGACGTCGCGGCTCAGCCCGCACGTCACTTCGAGCTTCACCTGCGGATGTGCGCGCTTGAATGCCGCGAGCGCATGCGTCGTGCGGCCTGCCGCGAAATCGTCGGGCACGCCGAGCCGGATCGTCAGCGCGACCGTGGCGCCCGACAGCGCTTCCAGCATCTCGTCGTTCAGCGCGATCATGCGCCGCGCGTAGCTGAGCACCGTCACGCCCGCATCGGTCGGCCGCACGTCGCGCGTGCCGCGGTCGAGCAGGCGGTGCCCAGCGATTTCCTCGAGCCGGCGCACCTTCTGGCTGACCGTCGACTGCGTCGAATGCAGGCGCGCGGACGCCGTCGTGAAGCTGCCGCAGTCGGCGACCATCACGAGCGCACGCAGCAGGTCGAGGTCGAACAGGGGTCTATTCATTTCTGCACTTCTGTGGATTCAAGCATTTCATTTCCAAATGCGTGCGACGACTTTTAACATGGCCGGATGCCGCGGGCAATCGCGGTTTCGCCGGACGCGGCGCGGCGTTTTGCGGCGCCACGGGGTGCCGGGCGCATTGCATCGGCCGCGCTTCGGCGCGCGCGGCACGCAAGGAGGAAACGCGATGTTGTTCAAACGGATCGCGATCATCGGCTCGTTTGCGTTGACCTCGCTCGCGTCGGCGGTGGCGGCCGCCGACGGCGGCGCGCTCGAAGGCCGGCTGCGCAGCGCGGCCGAATTGGGCGAGACCGTGCCGGGATTACCGGTATAGACATCGTCATCTCACCTATATCCGGAAAAACACGCTCTGTGCCGGTGTGCATCCCGCAGGTCAAACACCCCAGGAATGCGAGGAAATCCCTGCCAGACAGTCAAGTTGCAGGCGCAATTGCATTCTTCCTTCCCGGCTCATGTCTCCCATCCACCCCGCCCCCGTTTCCCCTGCTTGCGCTCGAAAATTAAGCGGTCTAGACTGCATCGCAGTTCCATCGAAGTCCCCGTCTTTCGCGCACCGTGCCGGGCGTTCCGGCGCACCGCTCCCCACCGGACGCCGGCGCTTGCCCGCCGCGTCGAGACCTTCAAGGACACGCCATGAACCGCACTGCAAAGCTCCTCGTTACCGCGCTGGCGTTCGCGCCGCTCGTGTTGTTCGCGCAGGACATGTCGACGATCCGCTGGGGCATCGACCCCACGTATCCGCCGTTCGAGGCGAAGCAGCCCGACGGTTCGCTCGCCGGCTTCGACATCGACCTGCGCAACGCGATCTGCGAGCAACTGCATGCGAAGTGCGTATGGGTCGAGCAGGGCTTCGACGGGATGATTCCGGCGCTGCGCGCGCGCAAGTTCGACGTGATCATGTCCGCGATGACGGCCACCGACGAGCGGCTCAAGCAGATCGACTTCTCGAACAAGCTGTATGCGTCGCCGGGCGCGCTCGTCGCGCCCGTTGGCTCGAAGCTGCTGCCGAACGCCGCATCGCTCGCGGGCAAGCGCGTCGGGATCGACCAGGGCACGACGCAGGAGGCGTACGCGAAGGCCGAATGGGCGACCAAGGGCGTGACGATCGTCTCGTACCAGAACCAGGACCAGGTGTACCAGGATCTCGTCAACGGTCGCCTCGACGCGACCTTCCAGGACAAGACGCAGGCCGGCTACTCGTTCCTGAAGACGCCGCGCGGCAAGGGTTACGCGTTCGCGGGCCCCGACGTGACCGACGTGCGGATCACCGGCTACGGCGTCGCAATGGGCGTGCGCAAGGGCGATGAAGCGATGAAGAAGCGGCTGAACGACGCGATCGTCGCGATCCGCGCGAACGGCACGTACCAGAAGATCGCCGCGAAATATTTCGACTTCGACATCTACGGCGCGAAGCAGCCGCTGACTTCCGCACCGTGATTCCGTGATTCATCCAATCGACAGGCACACCATGACGAGTATCCAGGACCGCGTCGCGCAAGCCGTGACCCCCGACCTGATCGCCGCGTTCCGCGAGGAAGGGGCGGTCTGCATCAAGGGCATCTTCTCGCCCGACGAAGTCGGCGTGCTGCGCGCCGGCATCGACGCGAATCTCGCACGGCCGAGCACGCGTGCGAAAGTCGCGAGCCGGCCCGACGATCCGGGTTGGTTCTTCGAGGATTTCTGCAACTGGCAGCACAACGACGCGTATCGCGACTTCATCGTGCGCTCGCCGGCGCCGTCGGTCGCCGCCGCGCTGATGGGCACCGAACACGTGCGGCTCCATCACGACCACCTGCTCGTGAAGGAGCCCGGCACGCGGCAGCGCACGCCGTGGCACCAGGACCAGCCGTACTACAACATCGAAGGCGACGACAACGTCAGCATGTGGATTCCGGTCGATCCGGTGCCGCTCGAATCGACGCTGGAATTCGTCGCGGGCTCGCATCTCGGGCCGTGGCTGATGCCGCGCACGTTCATGGACAAGGAAGCGAAGTGGTTCCCGGAAGGCAGCCTCGCGGATCTGCCGGACATCGAAGGCGACCGCGCGGCATTTCCGATCCGTCGCTGGGCGCTCGAGCCCGGCGACATGGTGTGCTTCCGGATGCTCACGCTGCATGCGTCGGGCGGTACGCAGAACCGCCGCCGTGCGTTCTCGATCCGCTTCGTCGGCGACGATATCCGTCATGCGCCGCGCCGCTGGAAGACGTCGCCCGATTTCCCGGGGCTCGCCGAGCAGTTGCCCGACGGCGCGCCGCTCGATCACCCGCTGTTTCCGGTCGTATGGTCGCGTGGCGCGGGGCAGGCCGGCGCGATCTGACGCCGGCGGGCGTGCACGATGGGCGCGGCGACCGTTTTCTGACGAAACGGCCGCCGGGTGTTTGCATGCGTGGGAACAGGATCAGGTCGGGTGGCGTCCGGCGCCCGGCTTGAAGCGCGAGCCGAGCCGGTAACGGTTGCCCGGATGCAGGAAGTGCACGAACGTGACGGGTTGCCCGTTCGTCCAGGTGCGGCGCGTGAGCGTGAGGCACGGCTCGTCGGCGCGCATGTCGAGCAGCCGCGCCTGTTCGCCGGTCGGCAACGACGCATCGACCACGTGCTCGATCTCCAGTTCGTCGTGCGACACGTTGTTGTACAGGTACTCGGACGGCGGCTCGACCTGGAAATCCTGGTCGATGAAGCCGGGTGCGGCGGCCGGGTTCACATAGCGATCCTCGAGCTGGATCGGGCGGCCGTTTTCCTCGTGCACGCACACCACATGAAACACCGGCGTGTTGACCGGCAGGCCGAACGCGGCCGCGACGTCGAAAGACGCGGGTTCGCTCGACCGGCTCAACACGCGGCAGCGATATTCGTGCCCGCGCGCGCGGATTTCGTCGCGGATGTGCGCGATCATCAGCAGGTTCGACTGCGGCTTCACCTCGGCGACGAAGGTGCCGACGCCCGCGATGCGCTTCAGCACGCCCTCCTCGGTCAGCTCGCGCAGCGCGCGGTTGACCGTCATGCGTGCGACGCCGAACTGCGCGGCGAGATCGAGCTCGGACGGGATGCGATCGCCGGGGCGCCAGTCGCCCGATTCGACGTTCTGGCGAACGAGTGTCTTGATCTGCTGGAACGGTGCGGTGGCCTTCGTGACCATCGGGGATCCTTGCGCGAAAAGGTGACGATGCTAGTCGTCGTGACTGACGATGACCAGGATCTCCGCCTGCGCGGTGCCGAGGCTGCGCGTGCGGTGCGGGATGAGTGCGTTGAAATAGACTGAATCGCCGGTCTTGAGTTGCACCGTCTCGTTCGGGAATTCGATTTCGACGCGCCCCTTGTGCACGAACAGGAACTCCTCGCCTTCGTGCTCGCGGAACGTCGACGCGACGAATGCGTGCGGCGGATGCACGACGAACGGCAGCATCTTTTTCGGCGCGACGCCGGCCGCGATGCTCTCGAAGCGATGTGCGTGGCTGTCGGCTGCCGCGCCCATCGCCGTGCGCTCGCCCGCGCGCGTGACCGTGATCAGCTCGCGGTTGTGGCTTTCCGAGAACAGCTGCTCGACGTCGACGTTCAGCGCTTTCGACAGCTTCAGCGCGACCGCGATCGACGGCACGCTCAGTCCGCGCTCGACTTTCGACAGGTAGCTCTTGGTGAGGCCCGTCTCGTCGGCCAGCACGTCGAGTGTCCAGCCCTTCTGTTTTCTGAGCAGTTTCAGGCGAATCGTCATGGGGCGCCAGGTGTCCTTCGAAAAACCGATTGTAGCGCATGACACAAAGTGTCCTGTGGTGTATTGTGTGTCATGTTTCTCCGGGAAAGCGGCCGCGGACGGCGCGACCGACCCGATCCAATCAGGAGGTAAACATGGCGGAAACGCTGAATCTGACGAAGGAGGCACTGGTCGCGCTGGCGGAGCGGCGCCTGGACAACGCGGTGGGCGACAGCGGCTGGTCCGCGCGGCAGAAGCTCGCGCTCACGTGCCGGATCCTGTTCGACGCCGGCCACGATTCGGGCCTGGCCGGGCAGATCACCTGCCGCTCGGGCGACGCCGGCACGTACTACACGCAGCGGCTCGGGCTCGGTTTCGACGAGATTTCGGCGGCGAACCTGCTGCGCGTGAACGAGGATCTCGACGTCGTCGATGGCGAAGGCATTCCGAATCCGGCCAACCGGTTCCATACGTGGATCTACCGCGAGCGCCCGGACGTGAACTGCATCATCCATACGCATCCGGCGCACGTCGCGGCGCTGTCGATGCTCGAGCAGCCGCTCGTCGTGTCGCACATGGATACCTGCCCGCTGTACGACGATTGCGCGTTCCTGAAGGACTGGCCCGGTGTGCCGGTCGGCAACGAGGAGGGCGAGATCATTTCGAAGGCGCTCGGCAGCAAGCGCGCGATCCTGCTGTCGCACCACGGCCAGCTCGTGGTCGGCAAGACGATCGAGGAAGCATGCATTCTCGCGCTGCTGATCGAGCGGGCCGCGAAGCTGCAACTGCTCGCGATGTCGGCCGGAGAGATCAAGCCGGTGCCGCCGGCGCTGGCGCGCGAAGCGCACGACTGGATTTCGAAGCCGAAGCGCGATGCGGTGACGTTCGACTACTACGCGCGCAGGGCGTTGCGTACGCACCGGGACTGCGTCGAATGAGCGGGCGATTCGCCACGGTCATGTCAGATCATCATTGAGGAATACCTATCGTGTCCATCCTGTTGAAAGGCATCATTGCCTACCCGGTTACACCGTTCTCCGCCGACGGCGCCATCGACCTGAAAACGCTCGACGCGCTGATCGAGCGCCTGATTGCCGACGGCGTCCACGCGATCGCGCCGCTGGGCAGTACCGGTGAAAGCGCGTACCTGTCCGATGCCGAATGGGAGGCGGTCGCCACCGCGTCGATTCGCGCGGTGCGCCGGCGCGTGCCGACCGTCGTCGGCATTTCCGATCTCACCACGGCGGGCGCGGTGCGCCGCGCGCGCTTCGCCGAACAGGCCGGCGCCGATGCGGTGATGGTGCTGCCGGTGTCGTACTGGAAGCTCGCCAACGACGAGATCGTCGCGCACTATCGCGCGATCGGCGACGCCATCGGCATCCCGATCATGCTGTACAACAACCCCGCGACGAGCGGCGTCGACATGTCGCCGGACCTGATCGCGACGATCTGCCGGAGCGTCGACAACGTGACGATGGTGAAGGAGAGCACCGGCGACATCGGGCGGATGCACCGGCTCGCGCAGCTGAGCGACGGCGCGATTCCGTTCTACAACGGCAGCAATCCGATGGCGCTCGCCGCGCTTGCAGCGGGCGCAGCCGGATGGTGCACGGCCGCGCCGAACCTGAACGCGGCGTTGCCGCTGGCGCTGTTCGACGCGATGCGCGCGGGCGACCTGGCGCGCGCCAGGTCGGTCTTTCATGCGCAGCTGCCGCTGCTGCAGTTCATCGTGAACGGCGGGTTGCCGGTGACCGTGAAGGCCGGGTTGCGCCTGCGCGGCTTCGATGCGGGCGAACCGAGGAAGCCGCTGATGCCGCTCGGCGACGCGCGCACGCGCGAACTCGAACGCTTGCTCGCAGCGCTGCCCGACGGTGTGACGACATGAGCGATGCGGCACGGCCGGCGATCTCGGCCGCCATCGGCGCGGTGCGGATCGGCAAGAGCCGGCCGCTGGCCGGTACGCCGCACGCCAGCGCGATCGACAAGCAGCCGGTCGCCTCGCGTCTGTGGCTGGGCACGCTCGGCTTTGCCGGCGACGAGCAGGCCGATGCGCGGCACCACGGCGGCCCCGACAAGGCGGTCCACCACTATGCGCACGATCACTATGCGTGGTGGTCGGCACAGATCGGCGCGCGCGACGTGTTTGCGCAACCGGGCGCGTTCGGCGAGAACCTGTCGACGCACGGCGTGACCGAGCGCGACGTGTGTCTCGGCGACGAATTCACGCTGGGGGGCGCCGTGCTTCAGGTGTCGCAGTCGCGGCAACCGTGCTGGAAACTGAACACGCGTTTCGATCATCCGCGGATGGCCGCGCTCGTGCAGCAGAGCGGCCGGACGGGCTGGTACTACCGCGTGCTGCAGGAAGGCTGGGTGGCGCCGGGCGACGTGCTGGCGTTGCATCGGCGCGGCTATCCGCAATGGCCGCTGTCGACTGTGCTCGACGTGCTGTACCGGCGCACGCTCGACCTGGCCGCGCTCGATGCGCTGTGCGACGTGCCGATACTGCCGCCCGGCTGGCGCAAGATGCTCGATAAGCGCCGGGCGGAGCGGCAGGTCGAAGACTGGACGAAGCGGCTCGAAGGGCGTTGACGGGCTGCGTGGCGGCCAGGGCCGGCCCAAGCCCGTTATCAGCGTGAACAGGCCCTGGCTCAGTGGCTCGGCAGTTCCCGCACGTCCGCCGTCGGCGCCGAGCCGAACGCATCGCTCAGCGCATAGCCGATCAGCTGTCGCGCGGCCGCCTCGGGCGTCGCGAGCGCGCCGCTCGACTTCAGCTGGTCGAATTTCTCGCGCATCGGGAAGTCGTCCTCGCTGGTCGAGCGGATCGTCGCCTGCATGTCCGTATCGACGACGCCCGGCGCCACGCTGCAGATCCGCAGCGCGCGGTTCGCGTCGAGCGCGACTGCGCGCGCATGGTGATCGAGCGCCGCCTTGGTTGCGCAATAGATGCTCCAGCCCGCGTACGCATTGCGTGCCGCGCCGCTCGACACGTGCAGGATCCGGCATTCCGTCGTGGCCGATGCCGCTTGCGTGAGCGCGGCCGACAGCATCAGCGGTGCCGCGACGTTCACGCCGACCGCGCGCGCGACGATTGCCGGGTCTTGCGCAGCGAGCGGGCCGATCGGATCGACGATGCCCGCGTTGTTGAACAGCAGCACGAGCGATGCGCCGTCGACGAAGCGGCGTAGCGTGTCGCCCGCCAGCCAGGCAGCGACGGCCGACGTGTCCGACAGGTCGAGTTCGATTTCGGCGAAACGGTCGCCCGCTTGCGACGCGAGCGACGGATGGCGGCTGCGCGACACGCCGAGCACGGCCACGCCTTCCAGCAGCAGTTGTTCGGCGAGCGACGCGCCGAGGCCGCGCGTGTGTCCGGTGACGATGGCGCGCACGTGCGGTGCGGAAGAGGAGGCGGTCATGGCGGTGAGTGGTTCGAAGGGGTGAACGGGATGAGCGGCGTCGACGAGTGCACAGGCGTGGCGGCAACGCGTGCGGGACAAGCGATGCGTGGTGTGGCGTGCGAATGCGCTCGCGCGCCGCCGCGGGCGTCAGGGTGACGCATATCGTAGCGCCCGCCTGCGCGCCACGCAAACGCCGCCGCGTGCAAGGAGGCGGGATCCGCCGCACGGCACCGGCCGGCCGATAGGTTGGACGAGCGCCTGCTGCGGCAAGTACGCGCGCCCGCACGCCGCGCGGCGCCGGCTACGCGAGCTATCATATGGCTCGCCCGTGCGCGATGCCGGACGGGCCGCGACCGTTTCCCTTCACCTGCTGCACGCTGCGACGCCACTCATGAACACCACGCCGGATATGCCCACGCCACGCGCCCTTCGCGAACTCACGCCTCTCGAGGCCCGCATTCTCGGTGTGCTCGTCGAGAAACAGCACACGGTGCCGGACACCTATCCGCTGTCGCTGAATGCACTGACCGCGGGCTGCAACCAGAAAACCGCGCGCGCGCCGGTGATGAGCGTCAGCGAGGATGAAGTCACGACCGCGCTCGACGGGCTGAAGCACCTGAGCCTCGTGATGGAAGGCAGCAGCAGCCGCGTGCCGCGTTTCGAGCACAACATGAACCGCGTGCTCGGCATCCCGAGCCAGGCGATCGCGCTGCTGACGATCCTGCTGCTGCGCGGCCCGCAGACGGCCGCCGAACTGCGCCTGAACAGCGCGCGCCTGCACGGTTTCGCGGATATTTCGTCGGTCGAGGCGTTCCTCGACGAGCTCGCGGCGCGCGCGCAGCCGCTCGTCGTCCGGCTGCCGCGTGCGCCGGGGGCGCGCGAGAACCGCTGGATGCACCTGATGTGCGGCGAAGTGAACATGGCCGACTTCGCGAGCGCGGATGCCGGCGGCGCCGATTCCGTTCCGCCTTCGGAATTCGAAGCGCTGAAGGCCGAACAGAAGCGCCTCGCGGACGAAGTGGCGCGGCTAAGTGCGCTGGTTCAGCGGATGGCCGGCGAGCTGGGCATCGACGTCGGCGCGCAAGGCGACGCGTCCTGACACAAGCGGCTGCGGTGCGTGAGCATGGCCCGGCCCCGCCGCCACGCGGCCGGGCCGGGGCGCGATGCGGAAATCGCACGCACCCCCGCGTTACTTCAGCTTGACGCCCGGTACGAGATAGCGCGAGCCGCCCGGCTTCAGGATCGGCGCGAGCGCCGCAAACGAAACACCGAGTTGCGGCCCGAGACACACACCCATCGCGTGCCCAATGCCGGAGACGCTGAACGACAGCTTGCCGGGCGCATCGAACTCGAACGCCAGATATTCCGGGAACACGTCGGTGCACGCGATCGAATCGCCGCTTCCATCCGTCGCGCGAGTGCCGGATTCGCCCTTATCGCGCAGCCGCGTGATGAAACTCACCAGTGCGGGGCTCGTTGCCGGGTTGCCATCCTTGCCTGCCGTAGTCGCGTCGATCACGCGATTCCAGTCGAGGTACGTGCCGCGCAGCAGGTCGAACGTGACCGGATCGTAGTGATTGTTCGGATGGGCGCCGCCGCAGTACGTACTGCCCGATTCCACGATGCCGAGTACCGCAGGCGACAGCCACGTGACCGTCACCTGTTCGTCGTCGTAGCCGCCGAGCGAACCGGCCGCCGGCTCGTCGTCGGTATAGCGGGTCGACGCGCATTCGAGCGCGGCGAGATTCATCTGCCAGTGCTGCTGTTCGAGCAGGCGGTTGACTTGCGCCATGACCGCCGGATCGGGATGGCGGCTCAGACGCGGATACATGAGCTCCGTGCGCGGATCGCGCCACATCCGGTACGCGACGGTGCCGTCTCCGACCTCGGGGCCGGCCGGCTGCGCGTGCCCGGCGAGCTTCAGCGTTGCATAGGGCGCCTGCCGCATGTCGATGGCCACGCCGCTTGCGATGCCGCTGCCGACGCCGCCGGCGATGCGGTTGGTGATCGCTTCGACGGAGCCGGGCGCAACCGCGTCGGGATCGTATTCGGCGATGCGCCGCAGCGCGAAATTGCGCGTCTTGCCGGTGCGCGCGTCGGTCCACTGGCCGCGATAGCCGGCCTTGTCCCGCGTGCCCTGCCAGGTGGCGGCGGCATGATCGAAATTGGCTTGCTCGTTGAATCCCAATGGAACGCGCGCATCGTCCGGCAACTGCGTTCGCACGAGCGGTTCGATCAATTCTGCGGGCGTGCCGTGCAGCGGAATATCGACGCCGTACTGCGCATAGAAGTAGCGGCCCGAGATTGAACCATCCGCAGCCGGGCGATCGTCGAGTTCCATCACGACGGCGCCGGCGCCTTGCAGCGTTCCTTCGTAGACCGTGCGCGGTGCGGCGTCCGCGAAGCCCGCGCGCAGCGCGATCAGCGCCAGCACCATCCTGATCAGCGGGCGCATCACCAGCGGCACCCGTTCTGTTCGGAGGCGTCGACGTCCAGTGCCCTACCGAACGCGGTCTGCTTGCCGGTGCGCGCGCTGGTATAGGTCATCGAATAGATCATCGCGCCCTGCGACATCATCTCGTACCGCCCATTGATCCTGCCGTCGACCATCTCGACCCAGGTCGTCGTGAACTGGTGCGGTCGGTCCTCGGCGAGCACTTCCTCGTCCACGTGCTCGACCACCAGCGGCAGGGCCGTTTTTTCTTTCGCATAGCGGACCATGCCACCCGACCAATTGACGGCGTCGTCGTAGTAGGTGCGCATCTCGAAGCGCACGGGTTTGTCGCCGTCCGATTTGAAGCAGTACACCTCGGTGGAGACCGTGGCGAACGCGGGCAGCGACGCGCAGAGCAGCAGGGCGGCAAAGGTTTTTTTCATGATGGGCCGGTGAAGAATGAAGTACGGCATTATCCGAGCACGATCCGCGTGGCGCCCGCATCGACGAGCCGGAACAGCAGATCCTCGACGGCCGTCTCGGGTGCGGAGCCGAGATCCGTATCGACGCGCCACCCCTGTTCCGTGCGAACCGGTTCCGACAGGTAGTGAACGATCCCGTGCAGGCCATCTTCGGCCGGCGCGTTTTCGTCGTCGCCATCGAACCACGCAAAGAACCACGTCTTGAACGCGTCGACGGCCGCGCCTTCGTCGAGACCGCCGGCCTCGATCGCGGCCCAGTCCCACACGAACGGGCGAATCGACACGGCCGCTGTTTCGAGGTCGAATGCCAACGGCTCGAACGCCAGCTGCGTGGCGGAATCGACCCTCGCCGGCTGGCCGGCCGATTCGCCTTCGGTCGCGATGATGTCGGCCCGGCACGGCAACGCGAGCGGCCCTTCGGCGGCGAGCGTGCCGTCGGCACGCCGGTAGGCCGGTTCGACGATCACGGCCGGTTGTGCAGCGGCTTTCGCGAGCAGGTCGGCATACGGTTGGCGGATGGCGCGGAGCAGTTCGGAGACGGTCATCGTGGCGTGTCGGTTGGGCAGGGAGCGATCGGTTACAGGCAAGCGGTGCACGGCGCGGCCGGCATCGCACGGTGCGGCCTTCGGTACCGGACAGCCGTGATCGTACGGCACTTCGACAAAACACGGACAGTCGGCCGAACGGCCGGCGCCCCCCGCATCGCGTGGCGGCGGGTCTAGACGTTTACCTTCAAACAAGGGGAAACGCCCATCGAGTGCGTGCGCGTTGTGCTTCAATTGATGCGGTTTGTACTCCTACTAAAACGATGGATTCAGAACAAGCCGGATTACTCATTCACAGGAGACAGTCGATGGCTCGGAAACGGTCTTGAAGCGGTACACACGATGGTCTGCAACACCGCCGAACTTCCTTCGATGCAAGCAGGTTATCCCAGGGGCTCCAACCATGTCCTCCAGACGTTTCATGATGGCCGCGGCGGCCGTGTCCGCCGCGCTGGCCGTCGCCGCACCGCCGGCCAGCGCCGCCGCGCAGACCGTGTCCGACCCGTTCTACACGTACACCGGCGCCACGCCGTTGGCATCGATTCCACCGGGCACGGTGCTCAAGACGCGCAACGTCACCTATCACGTGGCCGGCATTCCCACCGCGCTGACCGCGCAGCAGTTGCTGTACCGCACCCAAAACGCGCTGAACCAGCCGGTCGTCAACGTGACGTCCGTGATCCGGAGCCCGGTCAGCAACGGCCAGGCGATCTCGTACCAGTCGGCCTACGATTCGCTGAACCCATACGACGAGCCGTCGCAGGTGATCGCCGGCGACCGCGACGTCACGAAGGTCATCAACGTCGGCACGCTGCTCTACAGCGCGGAATCGATTCCGCTGTCGACCCTGCTGCTGCTCGGCTACAACATCATCGTGCCCGATACGGAAGGCCAGACCGCCGACTTCGCCGCCGGCCCCGAATACGGGATGACCACGCTCGATTCGATTCGTGCGGCGCTCAATACGCCGTCGACCGGCCTGAACCCATCTAGCAAGGTGGCGATGATCGGCTATTCCGGCGGTGCGATCGCGACGAACTGGGCCGCGCAGCTCGCGCCGAGCTATGCGCCCGAGATCAACCGGCAGCTCGTCGGCGCGGCGGAAGGCGGCGTGCTGGTCGACCCCGCCCACAATCTGCGCTACGTCGACGGCAGCATCGTCTGGGGCGGCGTAGCCGCGGCCGCGCTGGCCGGGCTGTCGCGCGGCTACGGCTTCGACCTGACGCCCTATCTCAGCGATACCGGCGTCGCCGTGTTCAAGGACATCCAGAGCCAGTCGCTCGCGTACATCCTGCCGAAGTACACGGGGCTGCACTGGGGCACGCTGTTCAAGCCGCAATACGCGAACGACATCAACAGCATTCCCGTGTACGTGACGTATGCGAACAAGGTGAATGCGGGGCTGGCCGCAGCGCCGACGATCCCGATGTTCATCGGCCAGGGCACGGCGGGCGCGCTGGATGGCACGTTCAGCAGCCAGGTGGGCGACGGCGTGATGATGGCGTACGACGTGCGCGCACTGGCGCAGAAGTTCTGCGCGAGCGGCACGCCGGTCACGTACAACGAGTATCCGCTCGAACATGCGGGCGCGATCGTGCCGTGGGTGGCCGGCATGCTGCCGTGGCTCTACGACCGTTTCAACGGGAAAGCCGCGCCGAGCAATTGCTGGCTGACGTCGCTGCTGCCGAGCAATTCGCTGGCGCCCGAAACGCTGCATTAGGGCCTGTTCACGCCGATAACGGGCTTGCGAACGAGCCTTGCCGGCTGCAGTGCAAGAAGCAAGGAGCGCCGCATGCGATGCGGCGCATGGCCGGGCGACCTTCCGCGGGTCGCCTTTTTTCTTTCGCCTTTTGATCTCCGTCGCGCTGCCGTCATGCAGCCGCGCGCGCTCCCCCGCCGCAATCCGCCGCCGTCCCGCCCGGGTGCCATAATCGAGCCTGCCCATCATTCCAGACGTCCCCGGAGAATCACCATGCAGAACCTCGACAATCCTTCCCACGATCGCGAGGTAGGCAGCGCCGACGCGACGCAGGACACCACGCGCATCGACGACGTCCGCATCGGCGCCGTGCGCCCGCTGATCTCGCCGGCGCTGCTGCTGGACGAACTGCCGGTGCCGCCCGCCACGCAGACGCTCGTCGAGGATACGCGCCGCGCAATCGGCGACATCCTGCACGGCCTCGACGACCGGCTGCTGCTTGTCGTCGGCCCGTGCTCGATCCACGATCACGACCAGGCGCTCGACTACGCGCGCCGCCTGAAGGCGGCCGCCGATGCGCTGAAGGACGACCTGCTGATCACGATGCGCGTCTACTTCGAGAAGCCGCGCACGACGGTCGGCTGGAAGGGCTACATCAACGATCCGCGTCTCGACGGCAGCTTCCGCATCAACGAAGGGCTGCGCGCCGCGCGGCAATTGCTGCTCGACATCAACGCGCTGGGCCTGCCGGCGTCGACCGAATTCCTCGACCTGCTGAGCCCGCAATACATCGCCGACCTGATCGCGTGGGGGGCGATCGGCGCGCGCACGACCGAAAGCCAGAGCCATCGCCAGCTCGCGTCGGGCCTGAGCTGCCCGATCGGCTTCAAGAACGGCACCGACGGCGGCGTGCAGGTCGCGTCCGACGCGATCGTCGCCGCGGCGGCGAGCCATGCGTTCATGGGGATGACGAAGATGGGGATGGCCGCGATCTTCGAGACGCGCGGCAACGACGACGCGCACGTGATCCTGCGCGGCGGCAAGAACGGCCCGAACTACGACGCCGAACATGTCGAGGCGAGCTGCGCGGTGCTGCGCAAGGCCGGCTTGCGCGAGCAGGTGATGGTCGACTGCTCGCATGCGAACTCGAACAAGTCGCACGATCGTCAGATCGACGTTGCGCAGGATCTCGCGCGACAACTGTCGCAGGGCGAGCAGCGAATCGTCGGCGTGATGGTCGAGAGTCATCTCGAGGCCGGGCGCCAGGACCTGAAGCCGGGCGTGCCGCTGAAGTACGGCGTATCGATCACGGATGCATGCCTGAGCTGGACCCAGACGGAACCGGTGCTCGACGTGCTGGCCGACGCCGTGCGGCAACGACGCGCGCGGTCGCGCAACGCGTGACGGAAGCGATGCCGACATGAGTGATTTCCCGTCCGTTGACCCACCGGCCATGCCGGGCGAACCCGCTGCTTCCGGTATGACGGCACCGGCACCGGCACCGGCACCGATCCCACCCGGCAAGCTGTACACGATGGCGGGCGTCGGCTGGGCGGCATTGCTCGGCTCGCCGCTCGCCGGCGGCATCCTGCTCGCGGCGAACGCACGGCGTCTCGGCCACCGCGCGCTCGCACAGCGGCAGATGCTCGTCACGGCGCTCGTCACGCTCGTGTCGATCGTGCTGTACGCGGCGGCGGAGATACCGGAACCCACGGTGGTGCCGCACGCGCTCGTGCATGCGGTGGTCATTGCCGGTCTCGCCGGGACGATTTTCTATGCACGGCACGCGCAACGCGCGGCCGTGGACGCGCATCGGGCCGCCGGCGGCGCGCTGCAATCGAACTGGCGTGCGGCGGGCATCGGCCTGCTGACGCTGCTCGGCGTCTGGCTGTCGATTGCCGTGGCGATCGTGGCGCTGGGTGTCGCGGGCGTGTTGAACTTCGACAACGACCTGCGGCTCGTGCGCGACTATCCGGCGCCGGCGGAGCTGCATCTGCCGGCAGGATGGCGGGTCGCGAACCAGCCGGAGGATCGCGGCGACGCGACCTACCGGATCCGGCGTTTCAGGTTCGGGCTGATGTCGGCGGGGATCGAGTTCGTCATCGGCGACAAGAGCGACGATACGCCGTCGAGCTTCTGCGACGAGATGGTCGATGCGGTCAAGGACGGTGGCAGCGCGATCGAATGGTCGCACGCGGAGAACGGCACGATAGCGGGCCGGCCCGCAATGACGTGCGAGCACAAGGGGGCGTTCAACGATGAAATCGTGCACCAGGCGGCCGTGGTGACGTCCGGCGACACGAAGACCTGTGTGCTGATCTACACCGCGCGGGAGGAAAACTACGCGCGTTACCTGCCGGAGTTTGACCGCGTTCGCGATTCGTTGCGGTGTCCGTAATGTCGCCGTCGCGCGGCGCGCATGACGGGGGCTGCGTCATCGCGTCCGATGCAGCGTTGCGCGAGTGGCGCTAACATGGGCCGGTGCGATGCGCCGTGCTTCACGCGGCGCAGGCACGGAGGCGGCTTGGCCGGCCGCCGACACCGACAACAATTCACCGGAGTACATGACAGCATGGCTTTCTACAAGACCCTCATCGCAGCAACCGTCCTCGCATCGAGCGTCAGCGCGCACGCGCAGATCGCGGGTGCGCAGCCGATCAGCGTGACCGTCGAGCAATCGCAGGCGCTGCTCGAAGGCTGGAGCGTGAAGAAGAGCGTGCTCGGCAAGGCCGTCTACAACGACGACAACCAGAAGGTCGGTACCGTGCGCGACCTGATCGTCGCACCGGACGGCTCGGTGTCGGCGGCGATCGTGTCGGCCGGCGGCTTCCTCGGCGTGGCCGCGCACGACGTCGCGGTGCCGATCGCGTCGCTCGACGTGCGCAACGGCAACATCTACCTGCCGGGTGCGACGAAGGATGCGCTGAAAGCGACGCCCGCGTTCCAGTACGCGAAGGTGCCGTCGCCGCCGAAGCCGAAGAAACTCGACGACAAGCAGTGATGCATGCGGCCCGGCACGTGCCGGGCCACGCCGACCGCGGGCGATGAATGGCCCCGCGCGTCGGCGCGATCGTTGGAGGCCGGGCGCCACATCATGGCGGCGAACGAATTACGTTGACGATCGATGACGATGTGGCTGCGTTGCCGCTGCGCATCCGGCGCGAATCGGTATCGTGATTCACGCCGCACCGCGAATGCCTGCGATCAGCTTGCCGTCACCTCCCCGTCCACCCACAACCCGTCGAACCCGAACGCGACCGGCCCGCTCAAGAACACGCTGTCAGTGCCGTCCCATTGAACGGTGACGTCACCGCCGTCGCACTCGACCCGCACGATTTCGTCGAGCAGCCCGCGCCGGATGCCGTTGACGACCGCCCCGCACGAACACGATCCCGAACCGAGCGGCACGCCGCCGCCGCGCTCCCAGATGCGCAGGCGAATGTGCGTGCGATCGATGACCTGAACGAAATGCACGTTGGTCTGCCGCGGAAACAGCGGATGCGTTTCGATGGCCGGGCCAAGCGCCGCGACATCGATCGCGCGGAGGTCGTCGACGAAGAACGTGCAATGCGGATTGCCCATGTTGCATGCGGCCGGTGCGCCGGGCAGCGGCAGCGCGAGGGTGTCGAGCGCCTCTGCGAGCGGCACGTCCCGCCAGCCGGTGAGCGGCCTGCCCATCTCGACGGTGATGAGGCCGCTCGCCGCCGTCGAGCACACGAGATACCCGCGGGGAGTCCGCAGCACGAGCGACGACAGGCCGGTTTCCCGCATCAATCGCCATGCGACGCCGCGTGTCGCGCTGCCGCAGGTGTCGAGCGGCGAGCCGTCGGCGTTCCAGAACGCGACGCGGGCCGCCGCGTCGTCGCAGTCCGACACGACCGCGAGCTGGTTGAAGCCGATGCCGCGATGGCGGTCGCCCATGCGCCGCACGAGGTCGCCATCGATCGCGTGCGCTCGATCCTGACCGCGCAGGTCGACGATTGCGAAGTCGTCGCCGTTCGCGTGCATTTTCTGAAATCCGATCGGCATGGCGGTTCCGGTATCGAGGCAGGCGATCACTGTACGGTGCGCGCGGGCCGGGATCAATGCCGTTCGGGCGCGGGGCCTTGCCGCGCCGTGAGATTCGAGGCGCCCGGCGCCCGGCGCACGGCGCACGCCGCGCCGCCCGATTGCCGATCCCGTCGTTGCAACGCCGCCCGGGTTCGTCACGCGCACTTGGGGGACACCCCAATGCGAAGAAGATCGTAAGGCATGTAATATAAATGAAAGATAAATTCGGATTTGTCTGTAGTCGCGACGCCGCGCGGTCACGCGACGGATCCGACCCTCCGCCACGCGCCATCCTCGCCTTCAACAGAAACGCCTCATGGAACAACTCGTCGAATCGCTCAACGGTGTCATCTGGAGCCCCGCGCTCATCTTTCTCTGCCTTGCCGCGGGGCTGTACTTTTCGCTGCGCACGCGCTTCGCGCAGGTTCGCCATTTCGTCGAGATGCTGCGCCTGATGCGCGGCAGCAAGGCTTCGGCGGAAGGCGTGTCGTCGTTCCAGGCGCTGGCGATGTCGCTGTCGGGGCGCGTCGGCACGGGCAATATCGCGGGCGTCGCGACGGCCATCACGTTCGGCGGGCCCGGGGCGATGTTCTGGATGTGGCTCGTCGCGTTCCTCGGCGCGAGCACCGCGTTCGTCGAATCGACGCTGTCGCAGATCTACAAGGTGCGGCGCGAAGGGCAGTATCGCGGCGGCCCCGCGTATTACATCGAGAAGGGGCTCGGCATCCGCTGGTATGCGGTGGCGTTCGCGATTGCCACCGTGCTCGCGTGCGGGCTGCTGCTCCCGGGCGTGCAGGCGAACGGGATCTCGTCCGCGATCGAGAATTCCTTCGGCATCGCGAAGCCCGTCACGGGCGCGGTGCTCGTGCTGCTGCTCGGGCTCATCATCTTCGGCGGCGTGAAGCGGATCGCGCGCGTCGCGGAAATCGTCGTGCCGTTCATGGCGCTCGGCTACATCCTGATCGCGTGCGTCGTGATCGCGCTCGACATCGAGCGCCTGCCGGGCGTCGTCAAGCTGGTGTTCGAAAGCGCGTTCGGCTTCGAGGCCGGCTTCGGCGCGGTGCTCGGCATGGCGATCCAGTGGGGCGTGAAGCGCGGCGTCTATTCGAACGAAGCGGGGCAGGGCACCGGCCCGCACGCGTCGGCTGCCGCCGAAGTGACGCACCCGGCGCAGCAAGGGCTCGTGCAGGCGTTCTCCGTCTATGTCGATACGCTGTTCGTCTGCTCGGCGACGGGCTTCATGATCCTGATCACCGGCGCGTACAACGTGGTCGCGCCGGGCGGCCGTACGCTGTTCTCGGGCGCGGCCGGCGTCGAGGCCGGCCCCGGCTACACGCAGATGGCCGTCGAATCGGTGCTGCCGGGCTTCGGCGCGGCGTTCGTCGCGATGGCGCTGTTCTTCTTCGCGTTCACCACGATCCTCGCGTACTACTACATCGCGGAAACCAACGTCGCGTACCTGAGCCGCGCGCGCAGCAGCGCCGCCGGCACGTTCGTGCTGCGCGCGGTGATCCTGCTCGCGACGCTGTACGGCGCGGTGAAGAGCGCGAGCGTCGCGTGGGCGCTGGGCGACATCGGCGTCGGGTTGATGGCGTGGCTCAACATCGTCGCGATCCTGTTGCTGCAGAAGCCGGCGCTCAAGGCGCTGCGCGACTACGAAGCGCAGAAGCGCGCGGGACGCGAGCCGTCGTTCGATCCGGCCGCGCTCGGCATCGCGAACGCGACGTTCTGGGAGAAGCCGGCGGCGGCGAGCGGCGCGCGCGAAAGCCGGGCAGAGCCGGTCGTGGCAGCCGAGCGGCAGTCGTAGGAAGGCATTCCGTGGCGGTGCGCCGTCTGCGAGGATGGCGGCGCGCATTGCGGGAATCATGCGTTTCACACCAGCGGCCGGCACCTCTGTCGCCGGCCGTTTTGCATCGTGCCGCGCCGGGCAGGCCGGCGCGTTCCCTATGCTTTCCACCCGAACGTTGCGCACGCATCTACGTAATTCTACGTAGCTCCGCATACGTAGTTATCCGCTTGTAAGCTGCCCCCGTCGCACGGAATACTACGGCCCATCGCCGCGGCCTTTGCGAGGCCGTGGCGCGACGCATCGACGTCACGCGTGTGCGGCCACTTAGCCGCATGCCATCAAAACCACATTGGAGACCAGGAGACGCCATGAATCGGGCTTCCAGTACCCTGCTCTGGATCGCGGTCGCGCTGCTCGGCGCGTTCTCGTTCGGCACGATCGCACTCGCACACGGCGAGCGCGTCAGTGCCCTCTGGATCGTGATCGCCGCAGTCTGCGTGTATCTGATCGCGTATCGCTTCTACAGCCGTTTCATCGCCAGCAAGGTGATGCAGCTCGACGGGCTGCGGATGACGCCGGCCGTCAAGTACAACGACGGCCTCGACTACGTGCCGACCAACAAGTACGTGCTGTTCGGCCATCACTTCGCCGCGATCGCCGGCGCGGGGCCGCTCGTCGGGCCCGTGCTCGCCGCGCAGATGGGCTACACGCCCGGCATGCTGTGGATCCTGGCCGGCGTCGTGTTCGCCGGCGCGGTGCAGGACTTCATCGTGCTGTTCATCTCGACGCGCCGCGACGGCCGCTCGCTCGGCGACCTCGTCAAGATGGAGCTCGGCACGGTGCCCGGCGTGATCGCGCTGTTCGGTGCGTTCCTGATCATGGTGATCATCCTCGCGGTGCTCGCGCTGATCGTCGTGAAGGCGCTGACCAATTCGCCGTGGGGCACGTTCACCGTCGCCGCGACGATTCCGATCGCGTTGTTCATGGGCGTCTATACGCGCTACATCCGCCCGGGCCGCATCGGCGAAGTGTCGATCATCGGCTTCGTGCTGCTGATGGCGTCGATCGCGTTCGGCCAGCACGTGCACGATTCGCCGACGCTCGCCGCATGGTTCACGTTCACGGGCACGCAGCTCACGTGGATCCTGATCGGCTACGGCTTCGTCGCATCGGTGCTGCCGGTGTGGCTGCTGCTCGCGCCGCGCGACTACCTGTCGACGTTCCTGAAGATCGGCACGATCCTCGGCCTCGCGATCGGCATCCTGGTCGTCGCGCCGGAACTGAAGATGCCCGCGCTGACGAAGTTCGTCGACGGCACGGGCCCGGTGTGGTCGGGCAACCTGTTCCCGTTCCTGTTCATCACGATCGCGTGCGGGGCCGTGTCGGGCTTCCACGCGCTGATCTCGTCGGGCACGACGCCGAAGCTGATCGACAACGAAACCAACGCGCGCTTCATCGGTTACGGCGCGATGCTGATGGAATCGTTCGTCGCGATCATGGCGCTGGTCGCCGCGTGCGTGATCGAGCCGGGCATCTACTTCGCGATGAACGCACCGGCCGCCGTGCTCGGCTCGACGCCGGAAGCGGTGGCCAACACGGTCACGCAATGGGGCTTCGTGCTGACGCCCGACATGCTGACGCAGACCGCGAAGGCCGTCGGCGAAACGACGATCATCGCGCGCGCGGGCGGCGCGCCGACGCTGGCCGTCGGCATGGCGCACATCCTGCACCAGGTGATCGGCGGCGAAGCGATGATGGCGTTCTGGTATCACTTCGCGATCCTGTTCGAGGCGCTGTTCATCCTGACGGCCGTCGACGCCGGCACGCGCGCGGGCCGCTTCATGCTGCAGGACCTGCTCGGCACGTTCCACCCGGCGCTCAAGCGCACCGAGTCGCTGCCCGCGAACCTGGTCGCCACCGCGCTGTGCGTGGCCGCGTGGGGCTACTTCCTGTACCAGGGCGTGGTCGATCCGCTCGGCGGCATCAACACGCTGTGGCCGCTGTTCGGCATCTCGAACCAGATGCTCGCCGCGATCGCGCTGGTGCTCGGCACCGTCGTGCTGTTCAAGATGAAGCGCGAGCGCTATGCGTGGGTGACGATCGTGCCGACCGTGTGGCTGCTGATCTGCACGCTGACCGCCGGCTGGCAGAAGATTTTCGACGCGAACCCGAAGGTCAGCTTCCTCGCGCACGCCGCGAAGCTGCAGGCCGCGGTGGACGAAGGCAAGGTGCTCGCGCCGGCGAAGTCGATCGCGCAGATGAAGCGGATCATCTTCAACGACTACATCGATGCGGCGCTGGCGGGCCTGTTCATCTTCGTCGTGGTGAGCATCGCGGTGTACGGCGTGATCGCCGTGCTGCGCGCGCGCCGCGAGTCGAAGCCGACCGTGCGCGAGACGCCGTACGAAGCGATGCCGGCCGCGCAGGCGCTCGGCAGCGGACGTTAAGGGGAGGCCGCGATGTTCAGCGATCTTGGCGGCGACCTGCGCAGCGCGGGGCGTTACCTCGGGCAGGCGTTGCGGCTGATGGTCGGCCTGCCCGACTACGACACCTACGTCGCGCACATGCGCGCCACCCATCCGGACCGCGAGCCGATGACGTACGAGGAATTTTTCCGCGAGCGTCAGAATGCGCGGTACGGGTCGGGGGCGGGAAAGTGTTGCTGAGCCCGTTCGTCGAAATGGACCGATGATTCGGGCCTGTCATCGAAACAGAAGCGCCGCGACGGATGTCGCGGCGTTTTTTTTCGTGGGCGGGCCGGCGGCGCGCGTGCCGTTTGCCCGGGCGCAGCACGGCAAACTTCGGCCGCCGGTATCATAGGGGCTTCTTTTTTTCCCCGATGGACCCCCGCAGGAGAACACGTCGTGCATGTCGGTGAGCGTTTCAACAGCATTTCCCATCTCGTCGGCGCGGTGCTGTCGGTGGCGGGTCTCGTGGCGCTCGTGACGATGGGCGCGCTCGAAGGCGATCCGTACAAGGTCGTGAGCTTCAGCGTGTACGGCGCGATGCTGATCCTGCTCTATGCGATTTCGACGCTGTACCACAGCGTGCGCAATCCGCGCCTGAAAGCCATTCTGCAGAAGTGCGACCACTCGGCGATCTACCTGCTGATCGCCGGCAGCTACACGCCGTTCACGCTGGTCACGCTGCGCGGCCCGTGGGGCTGGTCGCTGTTCGGCGTGAGCTGGGGGCTGGCCGTGTTCGGCATCGTGCAGGAGCTGACGCTCGGCCGGCGCACGCGCCTGCTGTCGATGATCCTGTACGTGGCGATGGGCTGGCTCGCGCTCGTCGCGGTGCGCCCGCTGATCCATGCGTTGCCGCCGGTCGGTACCGCGTGGCTCGTGGCCGGCGGCTTGATCTACAGCGCGGGGATCTACTTCTTCATCAACGACGAACGCATCCGCCACGGGCACGGTATCTGGCACCTGTTCGTGCTGGCCGGAAGCCTGTGCCAGTTCGTCAGTGTCGCGATGTATGTCGCGTGAGCGGCGTGCCGCACTGATCCCGACGCGATGAGCCGCCGCGCGTCCGCCACGGCATGCGCTAGCGGCGCGTGGCGGTCCGCAGCGGCGCGGCCGGTTCGCCGGTTGCCGGTGTCAGCCGCGCCGTGATCCACCACGTCGTCGCGGCGAGGGCCGACAATCCGGTCGCGATGCCGAGCGCCACCCGCATCGCCGCCGGAAACGGCTGCAGCGTCGCGATGCACGCACCGAAGATCGCCACGCCGAGCGCCGATCCGCTCTGGCGCGCCGCGTTCAGCGCGGCCGCCGCCACGCCGGCGCGATGCCGTTCGACCGTCCCGAGCGCGGGCGATGTCGCGGCCGGCGAGATGAATCCGGATGCAAAGCCGATCGCGAGCATCGGCGCGACGGCGAGCCATGCGGGCGTCGCCGCACTCATGCCCGTCATGCCGAGCGCGCCGGCCGCATAGAGCGCGAACGCCGCACACATCGAGCCGCGCGCGCCGAAGCGCGCGGCCAGCCTGCCCGAACTCAGTCCGCCGAGTGCGACCATGGCGGTCATCGGCAGGAATGCGAGCCCCGTGTCGAGCGGGCTCGCGCCGCGGATCTGCCGATAGAACAGGCTGAGCACGAACAGCAGCCCGTAGAACACGAACGCCGACGCCATCGACACGAACGTCGATCCGGCGAACAACCGGTTGCGGAAGAACGCGAGCGGCAGCATCGGTTCGCGGCGCCGCGCTTCGATTGCGATGAACGCGCTCCACGCGACGACGCTCGTGATCGCGCCACCGACGATCGGCGCCGAGCGCCAGCCGAGCGACGGGCCTTCGATCAGCGTGGCGATCAGCGCCGCGATCGCGACGATGGCCGTGGCCTGGCCGCCCCAGTCGAACTGCCGCGATCCGTCGCCGGCGGCGCGCGCGACCGTGCGGCCGAGCCAGATGCCGGCAAGCCCGAGCGGCAGGTTCACGAAGAAGAGGCTGCGCCACCCGAACAGATGGATCAGCAGGCCGCCGATCAGCGGGCCCGACGCCATCGCGATACCGCCGCAGCCCATCCACAGGCTGATCGCCGAGGCGCGCGCGGCCGGTTCGGGGAATGCGCGGTTGAGCAGCGCGAGCGAGCAGGGCACCAGCATCGCGCTGCCGACGCCTTGTAACGCGCGGGCGATCGCGAGCGCCGGAAGGGTCGGCGCGACGCCGCACAGCGCCGACGCGGCGACGAATACCGCGAGCCCCGCGATATAGACGTCGCGATCGCCGAGCCGGTCGCCGAGCGTGCCGCCCGTTATCAGCAGGCTCGCGAACGCGAGCGTGTACGCGTTCACGATCCACTGCAGGCCGGCCACGCGGCTGCCGAAGGTGTGGGCGATGTCGGTGAGCGCGACGTTGACGATGGACGCGTCGAGCAGCACGAGCGTGTAGCTCACGCAGGTCGCGGCGAGCACGCGGCGGGCCGCGGCGCGGTTCGGCGCGGCGGCCGTCATGCGCGCTCGGGCGCCAGCGTGGCGGCGCGCAGCGCGAGAAAGCCGACCCATCCCCAGTACACGCGATGATGCGCGATCAGCCCGTCGCGCAGATCCATCACCTCGACGAGATCGACCTGGTCGCCGTCCGGCGTGGCGCGCGGATATTCCCACGTGAGCTGGCGGCCGTTCGAGAGGAACAGCCCGGTGCGGTACCAGCGCCCGAGCCGGCTGCCCGGATTGCGCAGGCCCGCCGCGAAGAATGCGCGGATCGCGGCCTTGCCGTGCAGCACGCCGGAGCCGTGATCGGGCAGCGTGACGACGACGAGCGGCGTTTCGAGTATCGCGTCGTCCGCATACAGCGACATCAGCGCATCGAGGTCGCGAGCGACCACGGCCGCGTGCCAGCTTTCATAAATATGCCGAGCATCGGCGTTGGCGTGTGACATGGCAGGTTCCGGAAGCATCGATAACGGAACCCACTGTATGGGCGCGCCGCCGCGAGACGTTTCACGTCGGCCCGAAACGTGGATGTCGCCTGCGGTGCAGGTGCCCGCGTGCCGGCCCTTATCCGGCCAGCGCGTCGAGATTCAGCACATACGACTTCCCGATCCACACCGCGCAATCGCGATGGTCGCGCAGTTCGTCGTTCGTATTCGGATGCAGGAAGATATCGAGCGCGCCGTGGTTCAGCACGAGCCACGGCACGATGTCGTCGAAGCGTGCGGCGTCGAACGCGATCTGGTACGACCAGGCCGGGTGCGGGCCGACCAGGCGTTCGTGAAAGCGGCCGAGTTCGATGACCGCGCCGAACCGCTCGTCGACGACCTGGCGAAATGCCCAGGCCGCGTCGCGGCTGGCCGCATCGAAATAGACGTGTGCGTGCCAACTGTGGATGGCGGTGGTGTCGAGGGCAGCCAT
The DNA here is from genome assembly GCF_902833075.1 of Burkholderia sp. BCC0405. Taxonomy (NCBI): domain Bacteria; kingdom Pseudomonadati; phylum Pseudomonadota; class Betaproteobacteria; order Burkholderiales; family Burkholderiaceae; genus Burkholderia; species Burkholderia sp. BCC0405. Next base: position 240,955 of record NZ_CADFEO010000007.1, on the reverse strand, counting down.
GGAAGGACTCGATAAAAATGGACGTGCGTGAGGTGCCGTGCGAAACGGCCGATGCGTGATTATCGCGCGTCCTTGCCGTGCGCGTCGTGTCGCTATCCGGCAATCCGGATCCGATGACTTGTCCTGAGTCACGAGAATCGTTCGATTCGATCGGGCCGGGGTTTGGAATAGCCGGTATCCGCACGCGCGATATCACGCCGGAAGCCTTGCCGGCGGGTGCACGAGCCGCGATCGCACCGGCAACACGTCATTTCGGAAATTGAAAAAGCGCTGCGTGCGCCGCTTCGGATCGTCTGAACAAACGCGATCAGGGCGTTGAATGAAATAGAGAAATTCCTGTTTGGCGGGATTCGCGCATGACGCGGTTTGCGCACCGGATTTCGAAGCCGAAAATATCAATTGCGGAATCGGCTATTCAAGCGGAATGCAGCGCGACATACGATGGTTTCAACGCATCGTCGAACACGATCGATGCGGGGACAACCATCTGGAGGCCACTATGCGATCCCTCGTTCCCGTTGCCGTATTTTCCTGCGCACTCGTTGCGCTACCCGCCGTCAGCCTTGCGCAGCCGGTCGCGCCGGACGGCGCACCGAATGCCGCCGTGTCGACCTGGTCCGCCGCGCGTGCCGAAACCGACGCGCAACTGATGCAGATGACGCGCGCCGGCTATCGCGCGACGTCGGCCGGCAACCAGAACTATCCGCTCGCGATGCAGCGTGCGCTCGAACGTGTCCACAATCCGGTGCCGGACCGGTCGCGCGAAGAGCGGGCCGAGATGGAAGCGCGCGTCGCGCGCGACGTGCAGGGCGGCCATCCGGTCAAGGCGTTCTTCGTGAAGACCGCGTACTACCTGAAGGGCGAGAACACGTTCTGATGCGGGAGACGAGCATGGCTTGCACGATCCGGTTTGTCGACGTCGTGCACGCGTCGACGCCGCACCGGCTGCCGGACGCGCGAGCGACGCAGCGGCGCGAGGCTGGGCACGGCGCGCGGCGTCGTGCGAAGCACCCGCGCCATGCGCGCCGTGACGCGGTTGCGTGCCGCATCGCATGGCCGGCCGTTGCGGCGGCCGATGCGCCGGCAAGCGGGGGCCAGTCATGAAGGGCGCCCGGAAGAAGCGTCGTCACGTGCCGCTGACCCGCGAGTGGCTGCTGCCGCTGCCGCCCGTGCATGCGCGCGACATCTCGCTGAAATGCCACATGGCGCTCGTCGCGCTGCGTGGCGGGCACGGCAACGAGGCGCTGCTGATGCGCTTGCGCACGAGCGTCTACCTGGTGTTTCTGGCGCTTGACGATGCGGTGAGCGCGGACGCGGACATCGACCTGTGCGTCGACGCGGAGCGTGCGCTCGATGCGGGCGTGGCGCGTGCGGCGCAAAGCGGCGCATGGACGCTGCGCGACGACGAATGCGCGGTACTCGAGCATGTGCTCGCGGCGAACGACACGTGCGTCGCGACGCTCACGCGGCATCGGCTGGCCGAACTGTGGGAGCACGTCTGCACGTTCGCGTCGAGCGGCCAGCCGGCGCTCGTCGCGAGCGCGGCGGAGAAGATGCGCAGGCATGCCGCCGAATCGACGGCCGCGTAGCGTCGCACCGGTTTCGCAGGGAGGTTGGAGGAGACAGGGCCAGCCGCACCGGCGTGGCTGCGGTAATCGCGCGGCTTCGGCTTCGACGATTGCACGTCCGTCGCGGCCATGCGGTGACGGCGAAACGCGACGCAAAACCGCGGCCCAAAACAAAAGCGCCACGGAGCGGACTCCGTGGCGCTTCGTTTTTTCCCGCCGGCGCGGAGGCAGGGCCCCCGCGCGGCGAAACGCGCTTAAGCGGCGGCTGCCGGCTTCGCCGGCTTTTGCAGCTTGCCCTTGCCGGCGCGCTGGATTTCCTCGAGCTTGATCTCGACGTGACGCGAGAACACGTACTCGGCCGGACGCTGCTTGTCGATCGGAATGTCCGGAGCGAACGGGCCGTCGGTCTTGATGCCCTTGCGGCTCACGGCGAACGCCTTCAGCGGATGCGCCATCGTGTCCATCACGGCGGTCGCTTCGAAGCCGCAGTGGACCATGCAGTCCGCGCACTTCTCGTAGTTGCCGACGCCGTAGTTGTCCCAGTTCGTGTCTTCCATCAGTTCCTTGAAGGTCTTCACGTAACCTTCGCCGACCAGGTAGCACGGCTTCTGCCAGCCGAACACCGTACGCGCCGGGTTGCCCCACGGCGTGCACTTGTACGTCTGGTTGCCGGCCAGGAAGTCGAGGAACAGCGACGACTGGCTGAACGACCAGCGCTTGCCGCCTTCGCCGCGCTTCAGGATTTCGCGGAACAGGTTCTTCGTCTTGTCGCGGTTCAGGAAGTGCTGCTGATCCGGCGCGCGCTCGTACGCGTAGCCCGGCGACACGGTGATGCCGTCGACGCCGATCGGCTTGAGCGTGTCGAAGAACTTCGCGACGCGCTCGGGGATCGCATCGTTGAACAGCGTGCAGTTGATGTTCACGCGGAAGCCGCGGCGCTTCGCTTCCTTGATCGCCGCGACCGCCTTGTCGTACACGCCTTCCTGCGACACCGAGTGGTCGTGCATCTGCGCGTCGCCGTCGAGGTGGACCGACCAGACGAAGTACGGGCTCGGCTGGTAGTCGTCCATCTTCTTTTCCATCAGCAGCGCGTTCGTGCAGAGGTAGACGAACTTCTTGCGCTTCATGATGCCGCGGACGATTTCCGGCATTTCCTTGTGCAGCAGCGGCTCGCCGCCTGCGATCGACACGATCGGCGCGCCGCACTCGTCGACCGCTTCCAGGCATTCCTGGACGGACAGGCGCTGGTTCAGGATGGGGTCCGGGTAATCGATCTTGCCGCAGCCGTTGCACGCGAGGTTGCAGCGGAACAGCGGCTCGAGCATCAGCGCGAGCGGATAGCGTTTGTTGCCGGACAGGTGTTGGCGCGTGATGTACGCGCCGACGCGGACTTGCTGGAGCAGCGGAATAGACAAGAGATGTCCTCCTTAAACTTCGCGGGCGACGGCTTGCGTGAGCTTCGCCGGCAGCTTGAATTCGACTTTTTCCTCTCGGCCCGCCATCGTCGTGACGTCGACGGGACCCAGCGCGCGCAGCGCGCCGATTACATCTTCGACCATCTCCTCGGGCGCGGACGCCCCGGCGGTCAGGCCCACGGTCTTCGCATTCGCGAACCATTCGGCCTTTACTTCCGAACCGTCGGCGACGAGGTAGCTCGGCACGCCGCTTTCGGTGCCGATCTCGCGCAGGCGGTTCGAGTTCGAGCTGTTCGTCGCACCGACCACGAGCAGCACGTCGACCTGCTCGCTCAGTTCGCGCACGGCGGCCTGGCGATTTTGCGTCGCGTAGCAGATGTCGCGCGTGTCCGGGCCGACGAGGTCGGTGAACCGGCGCTGCAGCGCCTCGATGATGCCGCGCGTATCGTCGACCGACAGCGTGGTCTGCGTGATGTACGCAACCGGCGTATCGACAGGCAGCGTCAGCGTATCGACTTCGGCTTCGCTCTGCACGAGGATCACCTCGGCCGGAATCTGGCCGATCGTCCCCTCGACTTCCGGGTGGCCCGCATGGCCGATCAGGATCAGCCGGCGGCCCGCCGCGACATATTGGCGACCCTGCACGTGCACTTTCGTGACGAGCGGGCAGGTGGCGTCGAGCACGTCGAGCCCGCGCGTTTGCGCGTCGAGCTCGACCGTCTGGGCGACCCCGTGCGCGCTGAAGATCGCGACAGCGCCGTGGGGCACCTCGTCGAGTTCCTCAACGAATCGTGCCCCTTTATTACGCAGATTTTCGACGACATGCCGGTTATGCACGATCTCATGACGCACATAGACCGGCGCACCGTGCTGTTGCAGCGCGCGATCGACGATCTCGATCGCACGGACAACCCCCGCACAAAAGCCGCGAGGCTGGGCAAGGATGACTCGCATAGGTGAGCGAACTCCGACGACAGACGCCGGGGTTCGAGGAGCTGGCACTCGCTCGCCCCGGCTTGATGTTATGAAGGCAGGAACGAACCGGCCGGCCAGGCCCCGGAACCCCGAATTAATCGCGCATTTTAACCTCATCGGCAAGTCCTTGCTTCGGTGCTGTATCCGGCGTGTTGCATTTGCGGGAGAGCCGCGTCGGCGCTGGCGCGCGCGGAACCCAGTAAACTATGCGGTTTCGCGGGCAGCCGCTCCGGCTGCCCGGCGTCGCGCTCATTTCAAGGCCATTCGATGACCGTCGATTCTTACGCGTATTGCCCGGCCGCCCGTGCGGTTTCGGGCGTTTTGTTCCTGACCCCTATTGATTGGGCCGATGCCGGCGCCCGGCAGGAGGCGCGCCGATGATGCTGGTGCTCGCTTTCCTGGTGTCCGGCCTGTCGCTGATGATCTGGATCGTGCTGCTCGTCGCGCGCGGCGGCTTCTGGCGCGCGGTGCCCGCGCGGCCGCTGCCGCCCGAGGCGCGCGGCGCCGCGGCCGAGGCCGGCTGGCCGGCCGTCGTCGCGGTCGTGCCGGCACGCAACGAGGCCGACGTGATCGCCCGGGCGGCGACTTCGCTGCTCGAGCAGGATTACCCGGGCGATTTTCATCTGATCATTGTCGATGACCACAGCGACGACGGTACCGCCGACGCGGCCCGGGCGGCCGCGCTCGCGATCAACCGCGCCGACCGGCTGACGGTGCTGGCCGCGAAGCCGCTGCCCGCCGGCTGGTCGGGCAAGGTGTGGGCGCAGTCGCAGGGGATCGCCGCGGTGCAGACGCTCGGCCTGGCGGCCGACTACCTGTTGCTGACGGATGCCGACATCGGCCACCCGCCCGACGCGGTCGCGCAACTCGTCACGCGTGCGCAGGCCGAGAGCCGCGATCTCGTCTCGCTGATGGTGCGGCTGCGCTGCGATTCGTTCTGGGAAAAGGCGCTGATCCCGGCGTTCGTGTTCTTCTTCGCGAAGCTCTACCCGTTCTCGTGGATCAACAATCCGCGCAACCGGACAGCCGGCGCCGCGGGCGGCTGCATGCTCGTCAAGCGTACGGCGCTCGAGGAAGCGGGCGGCATCGAGTCGATCCGCGGCGCGCTGATCGACGACTGCAGCCTCGCCGCGCAGATCAAGCATCGCGGCGAAGGCCGCCATCCGATCCGGCTCGACCTGGCCGACCGCAGCGTATCGCTGCGCCCGTACGACAGCTGGCGCGACATCTGGAACATGATCGCGCGCACGGCGTTCACGCAGCTGCACTATTCGCCGCTGCTGCTGGCCGGCACGCTGCTCGGGATGACGATCATCTATCTCGTGCCGCCCGCAGCCGCGCTCGCGTACGGCGCGCGCGCATGGCCGGCGTGGCTCGCGTGGGCGTCGATGTGCGCCGCGTATGCGCCGATGCTGCGCTACTACCGGCGCTCGCCGCTGTGGGCGCCGGCGCTGCCGCTCGTCGCGCTGTTCTACGTCGGTGCGACGTTCGCGTCCGCGTGGCGTTACTGGCGCGGCAAGGGCGGCCAGTGGAAGGCGCGCGTGCAGGCGCCGGTGGATCGCTGAGCGGTTTCGCGCGCCGTTGGCGCGCGTCCCGGAAGGCTGCCTTTCCGGCAGCCGGAAAGCAAACAGCCCGATCGGCGGAAACCGGTCGGGCTGTTTCGTTTTCGGCGGTGCGGCCTGCCGGTGCCTAGCGCTGCGTCAGCATCATGTACATCTGGACCACGACGTCCGGCGAGAACGTGAACGGCACCCAGCCGTAGCCCGTGTGGCGGGCCACCAGCAGGCGGTCGCCGTTCGTCTGCTTCTGCACGGCCATCATCGGATTCTTCGTCGTCACGAAGCGCCAGCCGGCCGGGATGCCGGGCGGCGGCTCCGGCTGCATCGACGCGCGTGCGTGCGCGAGTTCCTCGATCAACTGCCCCAGTTGCTCCGGATGCAGCGTGATCGATTCGCCGTTGATGGTCAGCGTGAGTTCGTTCTGCGACGGACGCGACACGTGCAGCGTCGATTTGTCGGACTGGGCCGGGGTGGTGGCCGCGTCGGCTTCGCCTTCAACCGGCGTGTCGGCTTGCGCCGTCGCGACGATGGCCGTTTCGGCATCGGCCGTCGAATCCACCGTTTCGGCCGCAGCCGGCGCGGGCGCCGGCGCGATCACGGCCGGTTCCGCGGCCGGCGCAGGTTCGACGACTTCGGCCGCCACGGCCGGGGCGGCGACCGCGTGGGTCGCGGCTTCCTGGACGACGGCCTCGACCAGCGCCTCGGCGTCGGCGATGGCCTTCGCGTGGTGTTGCGCAGCCGCTTCGGCTTGCGCGATCGCTTCGGTATGACGCTGCGCGACGGCCTCGGCCTGCGCGGCGGCGTCGGCGTGGCGCCGCGCGGCCGCCTCGGCTTGTGCGATCGCTTCGGCATGGCGTTGCGTGACGGCTTCGGCCTCGGCGGTCGCGTCGGCATGACGCTGCGCGGCGGCCTGCGTTTCCGCGATCGCCTGCATGTGCTGCTGCGCGAGCGCTTCGGCTTCCGCGATCGCAGCCTTGTGGCGCTGCGCGGCGGCTTCGGCTTCGGCGATCGCGGCCGTGTGACGCTGCGTGGCCGCTTCGGCTTCGGCAGTCGCCTGCGCGTGACGCTTCGCGGCGGCCTCGGCTTCGGCGGTCGCGGCCGCATGGCGCTGCGCGGCCGCTTCGGCTTCGGTCGCGGCGGCGTGATGGCGTTGCGCGGCGGCTTCGGCTTCGGCGATCGCCGCTGCGTGACGTTGCGATGCGGCTTCGGCATCCGCGTGACGTTGCGCGAGCGCTTCGGTCAGTGCGGTGGCTTCCGTATGGCGCTGCGCGGCGGCTTCGGCCTGCGCGGCGGCATCCGTGTGACGGTGGGCGGCGGCTTCGGCGGCGGCGGTGGCTTCCGCGTGGCGCTGTTGCGCGGCTTCGGCGTCGGCGGCTGCCGCCGTGTGGCGTTGTGCGGCGGCCTGCGCTTCGGCTTCCGCGGCGGCGTGACGTTGCGCGGCGGCCTGGGCTTCCGCTGCTGCGGCGCGCGCGAAGGCTTCCGCGCTGCGGGCCGCCTGCTGCGCGGCGTGGTGATCGTGGAGGAGCTGATCGACGCCCACGGTGAGCGAAGCGATCTGATCGTTCAGGTTCATGCGTGTCTTCTCTGCGTAAGACCCGCGATTTTACCCGCTGCGCCGGTGGCGGGCCGCGCGGGACGTGTAACAAAGTGCGCAAAGCGGCGTGAAGCGCGCCGCTTTGTGCTACTTCAGGTAGCCTGCGGCGCCGAACCAGTCGAGCGCATCGCGCAGCCCTTCGCGGTACGGGCGCGCACGGTAGCCGAGTTCGCGCTCGGCCTTCGCGGACGTGAAATACATCTTGTTCTTCGACATCCGCAGCCCGTCCACGGTGACGAACGGCTCCTTCTTCGTGAATTTCGCGACCGCTTCGGCGCCGACCGCGAGCGGGTACAGCGGCCAGCGCGGCAGCGCGATCGTCGGCGCCTTGCGGCCCGTCATCTGCGCGATGTCCGCGAGCATCTGCTGCAGCGGCAGGTTCTCGCCGCCGAGGATGTAGCGCTCGCCGATCCGGCCGCGCTCGAGCGCGAGGAAGTGGCCGTGCGCGACGTCGTCGACGTGCACGAGGTTCAGTCCCGTGTCGACGAACGCGGGAATCTTGCCGAGCGCGGCCTCGACGATGATGCGGCCGGTCGGCGTCGGCTTCACGTCGCGCGGGCCGATCGGCGTCGACGGATTGACGATCACGGCCGGCAGCCCTTCGTCGGCGATCATCCGCTCGACCGCGCGTTCCGCGAGCACCTTGCTGCGCTTGTAGACCCCGATCGCCTGCTCGGCCGTGAGCGGCCGGTTTTCGTCGGACGGGTCGCCAGCGCTCGTCACCTTCAGCGTCGCGACGCTGCTCGTGTAGACGATCCGCTCGACGCCTTCCGCGCGCGCCGCGCGCATCGTCGCGACCGCGCCCTCGAGGTTCGCACGCTCGATCTCGTCGGGATCGGGCGCCCACAGCCGGTAGTCGGCCGCCACGTGCAGCAGGTAGCGCACGCCGCGCAGCGCGGCGCGCATCGACGCCTCGTCGCGCATGTCGCCGGTGACGATCTCGGCGTCGAGGTCCGCCACGTTCGTGCGCGGGCTGGTCGGGCGCACGAGCACGCGCACCGCATAGCCTTTCTGCTGCGCAATGCGTGCGACGGCCGAGCCGACGAAACCGGACGCGCCGGTGACGAGAACGAGATCGCGGGAGGTATCAGTCATGCGTTTCCTTCAGGGCCGCGCGCGAGCGGCGCGGCGGTTGAGCATCGGCGAGATTGTACGTGGTCGGCGCGCGCGGCGACGCAAGGCCGCGACGGCGGCGAACAGGCTCCGGCCCGTGTGCGAAGCGGCCGACGCGACTACAATGCCGGGCTTGAATGCAACGGGAGGGCGACGCGATGAGCCGCAATGAACTGGACGAACGGATCGAGACCTACTACGTGCGGGTGCGCGGCGTCGTGCAGGGCGTCGGCTTCCGTCATGCGACGGTGCGCGAGGCGCATGCGCTGAAGCTGCGCGGCTGGGTCGCGAATCTCGAGGACGGCAGCGTCGAGGCGATGATCCAGGGCCCCGGCGCGCAGATCGACCGGATGCTCGCGTGGCTGCGCCACGGGCCGCCGGCCGCGCGCGTGACCGAAGTGACGTTCGAGGAACGCCAGACCGAACGGCGCTTCGAGCGCTTCCAGCAGCAGTAAGCGGCGCGGAACGATCATGACGGGGTATCCGGAGGCCGGGCGCGGCCTCATGCTGTCGGTGGCGGCGTCGATGCTGTTCGCGCTGATGTCCGCCTACGCGAAACTGCTCGCGCCGCTCACCGGGCTCGACATCTTCGCGTGGCGCGTGTTGTGGACCGCACCGGGCGCGCTCGCGCTGATCGCGCTGCGCGACCGCTTGCCGGCGCTCGTCGACCTCCTTCGGCGCAGCGTGCGCGACCGGCGTCTGCTGCTTGCGCTGCCCGTGAGCGCCGCGCTGCTCGGCGTGCAGTTGTGGCTGTTCCTGTGGGCGCCGCTGCACGGCCGCATGCTCGAAGTGTCGCTCGGCTATTTCCTGCTGCCGCTGACGATGGTGCTCGTCGGCCGCTTCTACTATCACGAACGGCTCGACCCGCTGCAATGGGCGGCGGTCGCGTGTGCCGCGCTCGGCGTCGCGCACGAAGTGTGGGCGACGCGCGCGTTCGCGTGGCCGACGCTCGTCGTCGCGCTCGGCTATCCGCCGTATTTCGTGCTGCGCCGGCGGATCAACGCCGATTCGCTCGCCGCGTTCGCGGTCGAGATCGTGCTGTTGTGCCCGATCGCGTTTGCGATGGTCGTGACGAGCGCGACGCGCGTCGCCGGCCATCCGGTGCTGTGGGCTGCGCTGCTGCCTGGCCTCGGCGTGCTCAGCACGCTCGCGCTCGCGAGCTACCTGAAGGCGAGCCGGATGTTGCCGATGGCGCTGTTCGGGATTCTCGGCTACGTCGAACCGGTGCTGCTCGTCGCGGTGTCGCTGCTGCTGCTCGGCGAAACGCTGAGCGTCGCGAAGCTCGCGACGTATGGGCCGATCTGGGTCGCCGTTGCGCTGACCGCGTGGCATAGCGCCATGCTGATGCGGCGCCTGCCGGCGCGCAGATAAACGTCGATCGCGATGCGGCTGCCGCGTGCCATGTGCCGCGTCGTGCATCGCGAAACCACTGCGCCGCGGCGGTCAGATACATCGATGCTGGCCGCAAACTGGCGTCGCGCCGACGCGAGTCTGGCGACGCTGCCTGCTTTGCCCCACAAGGCTCGCGCCCGTAATCGAACAAAAGATTCGGTTGCACTTTGTTACTTAGGGTCTCCCCGGATCGGCCATTAGACTGGCCTCACCGATTTCCCTTCGTATGCAGCCTTTCAATGAACGGTCATCTCCGTGCCTGGCCGGCCGGGTCGGCGCGATGCGGGCATACGCGTATCGCCGCGGATCGCGCTCGCCTCCTTCTCCCCGATTCACTTTCCGGTGCGTGCCGCACCGTTGTCGTGCAGGTGCGCTCATGTCGTTGAGTGGACTGCCCGCCACGATCCAGCCGTCGCGCAGCGGCCGCCTGATCGAAGTCGATTTCTTCCGCGGGCTCGTGCTGTTGATGATCGTCGTCGATCACATCGGTGCAAGCGTGCTGTCGCGCGTCACGCTGCACGCGTTCGCGCTGTGCGACGCGGCCGAGGTCTTCGTCTTTCTCGGCGGCTTCGCGACCGCGAGCGCCTATGGCGCGATCGCCGAGCGGCACGGCGCCCGCGCGGCGCAAAAGCGGTTCGTGCGCCGCGCGATGCAGATCTACCGCGCGTTTCTCGCGACCTCGACGCTGATGCTCGTCGTGTCGGCCGTGCTCGACCACTACGGGATCGATGCGCCGAACCTCGCGCTCGACGACGTCAGCGTGATGCTCGCCTCGCCGCTCACGGGCCTCGCCGAGCTGCTGACGTTCCAGCGCCAGCCCTATCTCGCGTCGGTGCTGCCGATGTATGTGCTGTTCGCGCTCGCGTCGCCGGTGCTCGTGCCGTTCGCGCGCCGGCATCCGTGGCTGCTGGTTGCGCTCAGCGTTGCGTCGTGGCTGGCGGCGGGCTGGCTCGGCCCCGAGCTGCTGGATACCGACGGATTCCGCTGGAGTTTCAATCCGTTCGCATGGCAACTGATGTTCGTCGCCGGCGTGCTCGCGCGCTGCCAGCCGTTCTACCGGCGCATCGCGCTCGGGCGCTGGGGGGCGGCTGCGACCGGGCTCGCGTGCGCGGTCGTGCTCGGCTGCGCGAGCTACAAGCTGTTCTCGGGGCTGCCGCTGCCGGAAGGCGTGTTCAAGCGCGATCTCGCGCTGCCGCGCGTCGTGAGCTTCGCGGCCATCGCGTGGCTGATGGCCGACTGCGTGCGTTTCGGCTGGATCGCGCGGATCGCGCAGGGCGTGCGGCCCGTCGTGGCCGTGGGCCAGCGCGGGCTGATCTGCTTCGTCGCGGGCGCGGCGATCTCGCTCGTCATCGATTCGCTGTTGCATCCGGTCGTGCGCAGTGCCGATCTGCGGCATGTCGGCGTGGGCCTCGTGGCCGACGCGTGCGCGCTCGGGCTGATGATGGCCGTGGCCGGTTCGGGAACGTGGATCGCGCGGTGGCGCGGCGCGGCCGCATGAGCGGCGCGGGAGGCGGCGCGTGCGGCACGGAATGTGCCGCGCGGCGTCAGTGAGGTGAGCCGATACGGGAGCGGGGAACGGCGGTGGCGTCGTCGGATTCGGCGTCGTCGCGTTCGTCGGGCGCCGGATCGTCGCGTTCCGCGAGTACCGCGTCGGCTTCGGCTGCCGCCCGGGCGGCGCGCAGTGCAGTGCATCGTTGCGCGTACCGGATGTCCGAGAGGATCCTGAGGAGCCTCGTGGTCTTGCTTTTCATGGTCTTCTCCCGCCAGTGCGCATCTCGGCGGATGCACTGCTTGCAACCAGTGTAGGACGCAATCGCGCAACCGGCGGGAGAATGTGGCGTGCACGCAGCACGCCGAGGGATAGTCCTTACTGAGCCGCGGCGACGCCCTGCGCCTGCAGCGCTTCCTCGCGGCGCTCTTCTGCACAACGCTGGTGCTGACGCGACAGGCGGTTCATCAGCGGCAGAAGCAGCAGCGCGAGCAGCATGCCGATCGCGGCGAGCCAGCCGAGCTTCTCGAACAGCGACAGATACAGCGGCAGCGATTCGGTGGCCGGCAGTTCGTGCGACGGCATCTGCGCGAAGTTCGCGACGACGCTGCCCAGATACTGCGACACACCCGTCGCGACGAAGTACGCACCCATCATGAAGCCGCTCATGCGCGCCGGCACGTAGCGGGCGATCATCGCGAGGCCGAGGCCGCTCACCAGCAGTTCGCCGAGCGAGTAGAGGCCGTATCCCCACACCATGAACCACGATGACACGCGGCCGTCGACCGCGTAGCGGCCGCTGATCGTGAACACCAGGTAGCCTGCGGCCACTGCGCCGAAGCCGAGCGCGTATTTCGCGGCGACCGGCAGGTCGCGGCCGCCCTTCGCGACGGCGTTGTAGACCCACACGAGCACCGGGCTGAGCAGCATGATCCAGATCGGGTTCAGCGCCTGGAACTGCGCGGCGCTCCACGTGAACAGCGTCGTGCCGAACAGCATGAAGCGCGGATCGACGTTGCGCAGCGCGAACAGCGTCAGCGACGTCGACATCTGCACGTAGAAGATGAAGAACAGGATCACCTGGCCGATCAGCACGAGTGCCGCGATCAGGCCCGCGCGCTCCGAGCGCTCCGACTTCGCGATCATGTATGCGAAGATCGCGAGGATCGCGAACGCTGCCGTCCACACGCTGGCGACCGCGAGCTGCTTGTGCTGCAGCACGTACAGCGTGATCAGCGCGAGCCCGACGCCGCCCAGCGCGACCGCGCCGAGGCGCTTCCAGCGGATCGGCTGCTCGTCCGGCAGCGAGCCGACGTGCGCGAGCGTGCGATGCATCAGCATGAAGTTGAGGATCGCGAGCAGCATGCCGCCGCAGCAGACGGCGAACGCGGCGTGCCAGCCCCAGTGATCCTTGATCCACGGCGTCGCGAGCATCGACACCGTCGAGCCGATGTTGACTGCCATGTAGTAGATCGTGAACGCGCTGTCGATGCGGGCGTCGTCGCCTTCATAGATGCGGCGCACGAGGTTGGCCGCGTTGGCCTTGAACAGGCCGTTGCCGACGACGATCACGCCGAGCGACGCGTACATGTACGTCAGCTGATCGTTCGGTACCGACAGCATCAGGTAGCCGGCGCACAGCACGGCCGCACCGATGATCATCGTGCGGCGGGCGCCGAGCACCTTGTCGCCGATCCAGCCGCCGATCGACGGCGCCGCATAGACGAGCGCGGTGAACGCACCCCAGGTCAGGTTCGCATGGCTGTCGGTGAAACCGAGCCGGTCGACCATGAAGAGGACCAGGAGCGCGGCCATGCCGTAATAGCCGAAGCGCTCCCACATTTCGATGAGGAAGACCGTCGTGAACGATCGGGTTTGTGAAACAGGTGGTTGCATCATCAATCTCGTTTGAAACGGACGGCACGGATCGCGCGTCGTCTGGGGGTCGAACTGGCGCCGGTGCACAATGGGCCGGGTAGGCTTCGTGCTGGCGATGGAACAGTCGGGCGGTTAGCCCGGGCCGGGGTCTGACTCCGCCTGGTGTGGCGGGGAGGGGCCCCGACCGGCGCGCGCATGGTAACGGCTGCCGGTCCGGTGCGTCACGTATCTGCCACTTAGGGAAACTCCCAATGCGGTAGAAGCTTTCAGGAACATTCGTCTCATCATCTATTTGTAAGATTTCGTGCCGGCCCTCCGAAGATTCCCGGAGAGCCGCTTGCAGCTTGCCTGTGAAGCCGGCGAGTCTGGCAAGATAGCGCGTCATTTCGCTCGCTTCGTGTCCCGTTCAGTGCACCGGGCTCAACACCGAAGACGTGGGCGAACCCGAAGACTAAGCGATATCGTTCTAACTTAGTTATTTTCCATCAAACATTTTTTGACGATCACTTTTCGGCCTGCTATGGTTCCCCCCACTGAAAACTCGCGGTCGGCAGACGCTCCCGCCGCTCTGGGCAGCAAGATTCGCGCGTTGCGCCAACGACTCAAGCGCACGCTCGACGACACCGCTACCGCCGCGGGGATTTCGAAGCCGTTTCTGTCTCAAGTCGAACGCGGGCTCGCGTCGCCGTCGCTGACATCGTTGGCCGGTATCGCGCACGCGCTCGGTGTGACGGTGCAGTACTTTGTGGATACGCCGAGCGAGGAACGCTCGGTTTGCCGCGGCGAACAGCTGCGCTTCTTCGGGTTTGCCGATTCGGCGAACCTGTTCGCGAGGCTGACGAACGTATCCGAAGGGCGCCAGCTGGAGGCGATCCTCGTGAGGATGCCGCCGGGGCAGAAGCGGTCTGAGGTGACGACACATGCAGGAGAGGAGTTCCTGTATGTGATTGAAGGGGAAGTGTCGCTGACGCTGGAAGGCAAGACGTTCGTCCTGCAGGCCGGCGACAGCTCGCATTATCAGTCGACGGTCCCGCATAGCTGGGTCAACACCGCGAAGATCGAGTCGGTGGTGGTCTGGGTGGGGACGCCAAGGCTGTTCTAACGCACAGGTATTCCTTCGTTTCGAAGACGGAATGCCTGTCGAAAGAAACGTAAGGAATACTAAAATGCAATACGAGAATCACGGGCCTCCTCAATCGCTGCACCCGTCAGCGTCTCAAGCGTAAGCCGCGGCATCCGCCGCGCGACGCTCACCGAACAACCCTTCTCAAGACCGCCACGATGAAATCCTTGCATGCCATGTCGGCCGTGCTGACCGCGCTCGCCCTGACGCCTGCCGCCCACGCCGTTACCGTTCCGTCGAATGTCACGCTCGCTCCTCAACAGGACTTGACGCGACAGGTGCCCGCCGAAGTCGAGTCGCTCGACCCCGCGCACATCGAGTCGTGGACCGGCAACACGATCGGCCTCGACCTGTTCGAAGGGCTGGCCCGCATCGATGCGGCAGGCCAGGTCGTGCCGGGCGTCGCGCTGTCGTGGGAGCGAAAGACGCCGCAGACGTGGATCTTCAAGCTTCGCCACGACGCGAAGTGGAGCAACGGCCAGCCGGTGACGGCCGCCGATTTCGTCTATGCGTGGCAGCGCCTCGTCGATCCGAAGACGGGCTCGAAATACACGATCCTCGTCGAGTTCGTGAAGAACTCGAAGGACATCATCGCCGGCAAGGCCGCGCCGTCGACGCTCGGCGTGCGTGCGATCGACCCGTACACGCTCGAGGTGACGACCGACGTGCCGGTCGCGTTCTTCCCGGAGCTGACCGCGATGGTGCCGCTCGCGCCGGTGAACAAGGACACGGTGACGAAGCTCGGCGACGCATGGACGCGCCCGGGGAACATCGTCAGCAACGGCGCGTTCCAGCTGGTCGACTGGCAGCCGAACAACCGCATCGTGATCTCGAAGGACGCGAAGTACTGGAACGCGCCGAAGGTCGTGATCAACAAGGTCACGTACCTGCCGATCGAGAGCGACGAGACCGCGATGCGCATGTACCAGGCCGGCCAGATCGACTACAGCTACTCGATTCCGTCGGGGATCTTCCAGCAGGTCAGCAAGCAGTTCGGCGGCGAACTGCGCCAGGGCCTGCAGCTCGCGACGTACTACTACTACCTGAACAACAGCGATCCGGCGCTGAAGGACAAGCGCGTGCGCCAGGCGCTGTCGATGGTGCTCGATCGCGACGTGCTGACCTCGAAGCTCACGCAGGCGGGCGAGAAACCGATGTACGGGCTGATGCCGAACGGCACGAAGGGCGTGCAGCCGTTCACGCCGGACTGGGCGTCGTGGCCGATGGCCAAGCGGGTCGACTACGCGAAGAACCTGCTGAAGCAGGCCGGCTACTCGGATGCGAAGCCGCTGTCGTTCACGCTGACCTACAACACCAACGACCTGCACAAGAAGGTCGCGCTGTTCGCCGCGTCGGAATGGCGCACGAAGCTCGGCGTCAACACCAAGCTCGAGAACGTCGAGTTCAAGGTGCTGATGAAGGAGCGGCATGACGGCAAGGTGCAGATCGCGCGCGACGGCTGGTTCGCCGACTACAACGATGCGATGACGTTCTTCGACCTGCTGCGCTGCGGCAGCGCACAGAACACCGTCGGCTACTGCAACAAGCAGGCCGACACACTTGTCGACGAAGGCAACCAGAAGCTCGACGACAAGGCGCGTGCGGCGCTGCTCACGCAGGCGCACGACCTCGCAATGAACGACACGCCGATGGTGCCGCTGTTCCAGTACTCGGCCGACCGTCTCGTGAAGCCGTATGTGGGCGGCTACTCGCTGAAGAACGTGATCGACATGCGTGCTTCGCAGGACATGTACCTGATCAAGCACTGAGCGGAGCGATCATGCTGGCCTACGCACTGAGACGCACGTTGTGGGCGGTGCCGACGATCCTCGCGGTCGTCACCGTCTGCTACCTGCTGCTGCACTTCACACCCGGCGGCCCGTTCGATACGGAGAAGCAGCTTTCCGCGGCAACGCTCGCGAACCTGAACGCGAAGTACCACCTCGACCAGCCGCTGTGGAAGCAGTACCTGATGTACCTGAACGCGCTGCTGCACGGCGATCTCGGTCCGTCGTTCCGCTATGTCGACTGGTCCGTGAACGATCTCGTGCGCAAGGCGCTGCCGGTGAGTCTCGGCGTAGGCGGCGTGTCGATCCCGATCTCGATCGGGCTCGGCGTGCTGCTCGGCACCGTCGCGGCCGTGCGCCGCGACAGCTTCATCGACCGCGTCGTGATGCTGATCGGCAACATCGGCAACGTCGTGCCGCCGTTCGTGCTCGGCCCGGTGCTCGTGTGGATCTTCGCGATCCTGCTGAAAACCTCGGCCGGCAACGGCTGGCTGCCGGCGGGCGGCTGGGGTGACGGCGGCTGGCAGTACCGGCTGCTGCCGATCGTGCTGCTGACCTTCATCAACATGTCGCTGCTCGCGCGCGTGATGCGCGGCTCGATGATCGAGACGCTGTCGAGCAATTACATCCGCACCGCGCGCGCGAAGGGCCTGCCGGGCTCGACGATCGTGCTGCGCCACGCGCTGAAACCCGCGCTGATGCCGGTCGTGTCGCTGTTCGGCACGGTCTGCATCTCGTCGATCACGGCGGCCGTCGTCACCGAATCGGTGTTCGCGCTGCCGGGGCTCGGGCAGCTCGTCGTGAACGGCGCCATCAACCGCGACTACACGCTGGTGCTCGGCCTCGTCGTGCTGACCACCGTCTGCGCGGTGCTGTTCAACCTGCTGGTCGACCTCGCGTACGCGTGGCTCGATCCGCGCATCCGTTATTGAGCGAGGCACAGCGATGACTCCGACTACTCCCGTCGTCGGCCTGCCCGTGCAGACCGACTCGCCGCCGCGTTCGCGCTCGCCGCTCGCGCTTGCGATGGCGCGCTTCCTTCACAACCGTGCGGCCGTGTTCAGCCTCGTGCTGCTCGCGCTGATCACGCTCGCATGCTTTGTCGGCCCGTGGCTGCTCGCGGCCGATCCCGCCGCGAGCGACTGGGGCTCGATCAGCCTGCCGCCGACCTGGGCGAACCAGCACTGGTTCGGCACCGACGAGCTCGGCCGCGACCTGCTGGTGCGTACGCTGATCGGCGGCCGCGTGTCGATCGAGGTCGGCCTGCTCGGCACGCTCGTGTCGGGCCTGTTCGGCGTCGCCTGGGGCGCCACCGCGGGCTTCGCGGGCGGCCGCGTCGACTCCGTGATGATGCGCATCGTCGACATGATGTACGCGATCCCGTACCTGCTGATCGCGATCCTGATGATGACCTTGTTCGGCCGCTCGTTCATGCTGGTCGTGCTGACCATCAGCGCGTTCTCGTGGATCGACATGGCGCGTGTCGTGCGCGGCCAGACGCTGTCGCTGCGCAGCCGCGAGTTCGTCGATGCGGCGCGCGCGATCGGCGTGACGCCGACGTCGATCGTGCTGCGCCACATCGTGCCGAACCTGCTCGGCGTAGTCGTTGTGTATGCAACTGTTTCGGTGCCGGGCATCGTGCTGACCGAATCGGTGCTGTCGTTCCTCGGCCTTGGCGTGCAGGAGCCGATGACGAGCTGGGGCGTGCTGATCCAGGACGGCGCGCAGAAACTGGAATCGATGCCGTGGCTGCTGCTGGCTCCGGCCGTCATGCTGTGCGTGACGCTTTACTGCGTGAACTTCGTCGGCGATGGCCTGCGTGACGCGCTCGACCCGAAGGATCGCTGAAATGGCTGCACTGCTGGAAGTAGACAACCTCGGCGTGCGCTTCACGCGCAAGGACGCGCCGCCGGTCGACGCCGTGAGCGGCGTGTCGTTCTCGCTCGAAGCCGGCAAGACGCTCGGCATCGTCGGTGAATCAGGCTCGGGCAAGAGCCAGACCGTGATGGCGCTGCTCGGCCTGCTGGCCGGCAACGGCACGACGACGGGCGCTGCGCACTATCGCGGCGACAACCTGCTCGAGATGGATACGCGCGCGCTGAACAAGGTGCGCGGCAACCGGATCGCGATGATCTTCCAGGATCCGATGACGTCGCTCAATCCGTTCCTGACGATCGAGCGGCAGATGACCGAGACGCTGCAGCTGCATCGCAAGCTGTCGCGCAGGGAAGCCACGAAGCGCGCGATCGAGGTGCTCGAATCGGTGCGCATCCCCGACGCGGCGCGCCGCATCCGCATGTATCCGCACGAGTTCTCGGGCGGCATGCGCCAGCGCGTGATGATCGCGATGGCGCTGCTGTCCGAGCCGGAAATCCTGATTGCCGACGAGCCGACCACCGCGCTCGACGTGACCGTGCAGGCACAGATCATCGACCTGCTGCGCGAGCTGAACCGCGAGCGCGGCACCGCGATCGTGCTGATCACGCACGACATGGGCGTGGTCGCCGGCCTCGCGGACGACGTGATGGTCATGTATGCGGGCCGTACCGTCGAATATGCGCCGGCCGAATCGATCTTCGCGGCGCCGTCGCATCCGTACACGATCGGCCTGCTCAACGCGCTGCCGCGCCTGACCGACGCGGACGACGCGCCGCTCGTCGCGATTCCCGGCAATCCGCCGATGCCCGGCGCCGCGCCGGCCGGCTGCGCGTTCGCGAAGCGCTGCACGTATGCGGAAGAACGCTGCGGCTCCGCGCGCCCTGTGCTCGAAACCTATGGCCCCGTGGGCGCGGTGCGCGCGTGCCACCGCCCGGTGGCCGATCTGACGGGAGGTCTGCGATGAGCGTCGATGAACGCCGCCAATCCGGCGCGACGGACGACACGCTGCTGTCCGTCGATGGTCTGAAAGTGCATTTCCGCGTGCCGCTCGGCGGCTATCCGTGGTCGCCGAAAGGCACGTTGCGCGCCGTCGACGGCGTGTCGTTCGACGTGAAGCGCGGCGAGACGGTCGGGCTCGTCGGCGAATCGGGCTGCGGGAAGTCGACGCTCGCGCGCGCGCTGATCGGCCTGGTGCCGATGACGGCCGGCGCCGTGAAATGGCGCGGCGAAGCCGTCGAGCCCGATCACCTGCGCGGCAACGCGATGCGGCGCGAAGTGCAGATGATCTTCCAGGATCCGCTCGCGTCGCTCGATCCGCGCATGACGATCGAGCAGGTCGTCGCCGAGCCGCTCGTCACGCACCAGGCCGGCCTCGGCCGCACCGAGGTGCGCCGCCGCGTGGTCGCGATGCTCGAGCGCGTCGGCCTGAACGCGCATCACCTGCTGCGTTATCCGCACGAATTCTCGGGCGGCCAGTGCCAGCGCGTCGGCATCGCACGCGCGCTGATCGGCGAGCCGAAGCTCGTGATCTGCGACGAACCCGTATCGGCGCTCGACGTGTCGATCCAGGCGCAGATCGTGAACCTGCTGCGCGACCTTCAACGCGAACTGTCGTTGTCCTATCTGTTCGTTGCGCACGATCTGGCGGTGGTGAAGGCCATCAGCCAGCGTGTGCTCGTGATGTATCTCGGCCGCGTGATGGAGTTCGGCACGCGGCATGACGTGTACGGCGTGCCGCAGCACCCGTACACGAAGGCGCTGCTCGATGCGGCGCCGACGCCGGAGCCGGCGCGCGAGCGTGCTCGCCGTCCGATGCTGCTGGCGGGCGAGATGCCCTCGCCGCTCAACCCGCCGTCCGGCTGCGCGTTCCGCACGCGCTGCCCGGTCGCGATCGAAGCGTGCGCGCAGGACGTGCCGCTGCCGGAAGTTCGGCAGGGGTCGGCCGCGCGTGTCGCGTGCATCCGCGCGGGTGTGGCGTGAGCTGAAGTGACGCAGCAAACATAACCAAGGCAGGTCAACAGGGGTAGGTGCGGCGCGAACGATCTTCGCGCCGCGGGTACAGGCGCGTCCTTAACCGGGCGCGCCGGGGGGCCGGGAGCGGATCGCAACCGGCGTGGACGATATCAACACAAGACGAGAACTACGATGAAAAAACAGAAAACGATCGGGACGGCATCGAAAATGCTGCTCGCATGGGGGTTGCCGGCACTCGCCGGTGTCTCGCTGACGGGCGTCGCGCACGCCGACGACGCGGCCCCCGCACCGCTGACGGTCGCACAGGCCGCGCCGGGCGCAACCGTTGCGCAGGCAACGACCCCGAACGCCATTGTCAACGCCGAAGCAAGCCAGGCCGTTACGCCGCCCGATGAGCCATCGGCCCAGTCGAAGTCGAAGGGCTTCATTGCCGACAGCCATCTCGACTTCCTGTTCCGCAACTATGCGGACGTGCTCGACGCCAAGGGCGGGCCGCATCGCCACGCGTGGGTCCAGGGCGCGATGGCGAACTTCGAGTCGGGCTATACGACGGGCCTGGTCGGTATCGGTTTCGACGCGTCGCTGTATGCGGCGCTGAAACTCGACGGCGGCCAGGGCGCCGGCAGCATGGTGCACATCGCGAAGGGCGGCGGTGGCAGCAACCAGCTCGCATGGGCCTATCCCGGCATCTACGACGTGAAGGCGCGCATCTCGAACACGGTGATCAAGTACGGTCTGCAGGCCGTCGACAACCCGTTCATGGAGCAGCACGACAACCGCGCGCTGCCGCCGACGTTCCTCGGTGCGACCGTCGTCAGCAACGAATTCAAGAACGTGATGCTCGAGGCCGGCAGCTTCACGAAGACCGACGCGCGCGGTCACACGACGCTCACCAACCTGACGACGCAATACGGCGGCACGCGCATCAACCGCCTGTCGTACGTCGGCGGCACGTGGGATTACTCGCCGAACGGCGAGATCGCGCTGTACGCGAACCAGGCTGACGACGTGTGGCACCAGTACTACGCGTCGGTGAAGCACAGCATCGGCAGCCCGCAGACGATCAAGTGGACGGGCTTCGGCAACGTCTACTCGACGCACGACACGGGCGATGCGCTGCAAGGCAAGATCGACAACAACGCGTACAGCCTGTCGCTGGCCGCGCAGCACGGCCCGCACGAACTGCTGCTCGGCTTCCAGCAGGTGCTCGGCGACCAGTTCTTCGATTACCTGAACGAAACGAACGGCATCTTCCTGACCAACTCGATGGACGTCGACTACAACGCGCCGCACGAGAAGTCGCTGCAGCTGCGTTACACGTTCTACGGCAAGGAAGCGGGCCTGCCGGGCTTCAAGGCGATGGTCTGGGGCGTCACGGGCTGGGGGGCGGACGGCAGCGCGGGCGCGGCGAACGACCCGACCAAGTCGAGCATCTACTGGAGCAACGGCGCGCCGGTGCAGGGCCGTCACCACGAGTTCGGCTTCATCCCGTCGTACACGTTCCAGAGCGGCAAGCTGAAGGACACGAAGGTCACGTTCATCGCAATGTGGCACGCCGGTTCGGCACACTACTCGGACGCGACGAACACCGAGTACCGCCTGGTCGTGAACGTGCCGCTGCACGCGTTCTGATCGCACGGGGCGCATGCGCCCCCGCCTCGCACGGCCGGCCTTCGATCGAAACGATCAGGCCGGCTTGTGCAGCCCCGCGACCGGATCGTTCGCAGCGGGCATGTCTTCCACGAGCGACGTGAGCTGGCGGCCCGTATCGCGCCATGCATCGAGGCCGCCGCGCAGCGCGAGCGCATCGGCGAAGCCGGCGTCGAGCAGGCGCTTCGCCATCAACGCGGCCGTGAACTCGTTCGGGCACGAGCAGTACACGACGAACTTCTGCGTGAACGGATAGCGCGCGACGATGTCGCCGATCTGGCGTTCGTCCGCGAACTGCGCGCCGGGAATCGTGAACGGGTCGAGCTTGCGGTGCTCGGGCGAGCGCACGTCGAGGACCACCGGCGCGGCTGTATCGCGCAGCATCGCGTCGAGCTCGTCGACGCCGATCCGCGCGCTCGCGAGCTGGCGGATCAGTGCGCGGCGGCGCATCCAGCGGATCGCCGCGTACACCGCCAGCACCGCGACGGCCGCGAGCAGCGCCACGCGGCCGAGCTGGCCCGCACCGGCGAACAGCCAGTCGATCTGGCGATAGAACATCATCCCGATCACCAGCCCGACGATCGTCCACAGCGCGGCGCCGAGCGCATCGTAGCCGACGAACGTGCGATAGCGCGTGCCGAACGCGCCGGCCATCGGCACCGACACGAGCGACAGCCCCGGAATGAAGCGCGCGACGGCGAGCACGCGCACGCCGTAGCGGCCGAAGAAACGTTCGGTTTTCTTCACGCAGCTGTCGCGCGACAGCGACAGCCGGCAGATCGTCTTCAGCGTCGTGCCGCCGAAGCGCCGGCCGGCGAGATACCACACGGTGTCGCCGATCAGTGCGCCGAGCACCGACAGCGCGACCACCGTGACCAGCTGCGAGTCGATCATCGCCGGATGCATCGCGGACATCGCGCCGAACAGCACGAGCGTCGGCATCGCGGGCACCGGCAGCCCGATGGCCGCCGCGAGTACGTTGGCGAAGACGAGAAGCGGCCCGTATTGGGCGACGAGGTCGCGGAGGAGCATGACGGCTGGCCGAAGAGGAAACGCGTGCGGAAGGCACGCGGATGGGCCGATTATCGGCCTTTTTCAAGTCGGCGGCGGGAATAACGCAAAGCGCCTGACGGCGGCAGGGGGATGTCGGTGAGCCGGCGACCTGCGTGCGGCTCACCGTCCGAAATCAATCAGGAGGAGGTGCGGGCGAGCGACGCTGCGCCATGGCTTTCGCCGGGCAGCTCGGCGCCGTGCGAGCGGATCGCCGCGATCAGTTCGGCCGGCGTGATCTCGTAGCGGACTTCGCGGTGGATGCCGGGCTTGCGTTCGTCGATCTCGATCAGCAGCACGCTCTTGCCGTCGCCGGTTGCTTCGAGCCGGAGCGAGCGCAATTCGCGGCCGTCGGCCGGGTCGTGTTCGGTGAGCAGGGTCATTGCCCCGGATGAGCCGGTAGTGCGCATCGAACCTATCCTCGTATCGTGGATGCCGTCGTGGTGAAGATGTCTTAGTTGAATACAGCTTGACGCAGTTTAACGCGAACGGGCCGCAATTCGGAGCATTTTCGTGGGGCGAAATGAGGGCTGAAGCATGGATCCTTATGATGTTTGAGCCGCGCGGGGCGGGCGTTTGCGCCGGATCGGGCGCAAACGCGGCCGGCGCCTGGTCGCCGTTCGCGGCCGGGCCGGCCCGGGCGGCGACACGCGGCGCAACGCGGGTCGCCGCGGCGGCATCAGAAGCCGCCGGCAAGCCCCATCGCCGGGTCGCTGACCGAGTGGCGGCCGGTTTCGACGCGGCGCGAGAAACTTGTGCCGCTGTCCGCGGTGACGATGAAGTCGTACCCGTGGCCGGTTGAGTCGAGTTGCCAGTGCAGCTCGGCCTGGTCGCCGGCGCGCACCGTGACCGTCCACGTGGTACCGGTGCCGTGATCGAGGCCGCGGCCCTGGCTGTTGCCGGCATCGGTACGCGCTCGCATGCAGTTCGTAAGGCAGCGCGCGCGACGGGCGCACGCCGGTCGACTGCGCGGGCAGCGACGGCGCGGCTGGCGGCACGCTCTTCGGCGCGGCCTGTTGCGCGGCGCTCGGCGCGTCGACCTGGCTCTTCGTCGTATGGCCGGCGAGCGGCGGCAGCGGTTCGTGGTTCGGCGAGCGGAAGGTGAACGCGCTCGTCAGGTCGCCGCATACCGCGCTGCGGTACGCGCCGATCCGCGGCTCCGCGATGCCGAAGCGTCTTTCGAGGAAGCGCGGCGTCGACGCATGGTCGAACACCTGCGAGTTGACTTCGCCGCCGCGGCTCCACGGCGACACGCCCCACATCGGCACGCGCCAGCCCGGCGCATGCCGGATTGGGCGGCGGCCAGTCTAGAGAGGCGGCGTGACGTCGGCGTGATGAAGACATGGCATCGCATGTCGCGCGCGTGAAGTTGCGTACGCAACGATCGATCGGAAAGCGATGCGCGACGGAAGCGGGTCGGGAATTACCGATTGCAGGGTGCGGAATCGGTCGGATTGTTCCTGTTCGCGGTGGCGTGATCGCGTGTCGTTGCGGGTGCAACGGCATCGCATGACACCCGTGTTTCAAATGCGTGAAATCGGATAAGCTCGATCTGTTGCTGCGCACGTGCGCAGTCCGCGCGACTGGCGCGACTTTTCGGAACCGGCCCACCCATGACCGACATCACGATTCGGCACAGCGAGACGCACGACGTCGACGCGATCCGGCAGATCGCCGCGCATCCCGCGGTGTACGCGAATACGTTGCAGTATCCGTTTCCGTCGCTCGAGAAATGGCAGAAGCGGCTCGAAGGCGCACGCGAGCACGGCGTGAGCCTCGTCGCCGAAATCGACGGCGCGGTGGTCGGCCATCTCGGCCTGCATCCCGAACAGAATCCGCGCCGGCGCCATGCGGCGGGGCTCGGCATGATGGTCGATGCGGCGTATCACGGGCGCGGCGTCGGCAGCCGGTTGCTCGCGGCCGCGATCGACCTCGCGGAAAACTGGCTGAACATCACACGTCTCGAGCTGATCGTGTTCACCGACAACCGCGCGGCGATCGCGCTCTACGAGAAGCATGGCTTCCGGATCGAGGGTGAATCGCCGGGCTATGCATTGCGCGACGGCGTGCATGCGTCCGTGTATCACATGGCGCGGATCAAGGCGCGACAGTGAAGGCTCGGCCGACGCGTATCCGACGGCACGCGCGGCCGCGATGCCGCGCGTCATATTCATTCGAGAATTCGTTCGTTTTCTCCCGGCCGTGCCCGTCATATCGTTGAACGATTTGCCGGTCGCCTCGGCCGGCGTGCGCTTTTCCGTAACGATCCTGCGCGGCGTTGCACGCCGGCTGGCTTCATCGTCATCGCTTCGTGGCTGTTGCTTCACAGCCATTGCTTCGCGCGCCGCACCTTCCCGCAACCGTCTCTTTCAACGGACCCGCTTCGATGAAAACCGCTCTCCGGAATCTGACTGCCGCCTGCCTGCTCGCCGCCGCGGGTGCGGCGTTTGCCGCTGCTACGCCCACTGGCGCCCCGGTGGCGAGCGCATCGTCCGATGGCGCGCACCTGCCGCCCGGCATCGCGTGGCAGCACGGCGACGTCGACGCCGCCTTCGCGTTGGCGAAGCGCACCGGCAAGCCGCTGCTGCTCTACTGGGGCGCGGTGTGGTGCCCGTCGTGCAACCAGGTGAAGTCGACGATCTTCAGCCAGCAGGCATTCAAGGCCCGCTCGTCGTTCTTCGTGCCCGTGTATCTCGACGGCGATACCGAAAGCGCGCAGAAGCTCGGCGAGCGCTTCAAGGTGCACGGTTACCCGACGATGATCCTGTTCCGTCCCGACGGCACCGAGGTGACGCGGCTGCCGGGCGAAGCCGATCTCGATCGCTACATGCAGGCGCTGTCGCTCGGGATGACGGCCGCACACCCGGTGCGGCAGACGCTCGCGACCGCGCTGAAGAATGGCGCGTCGCTGACGCCGGACGAATGGCGCCTGCTGGCCGACTATTCGTGGGATACCGATGGCGCGCTGCCGGTGGCGGCGGATCGCGTCGCCGAGACGCTGCAGTCGCTCGCGCAACGTGCGCGCGCGGCCGGTGCGAAGGCCGAATCGGCGCGCTTCGCGCTGAAGTCGGCCGTGGTCGCCGCGTCCGACGATCCGGCGCAGGCCGGTGCGCTCGACAAGGCGGCGCTTGCCGGCTCGTTGCGCACGGTGCTGCAGGATCCTGCGTTGTCGCGCGCCGATTCGGACGTGCTGGTTGCGGCGCCCGCGCGCGTGGTCGCGTACCTCGGCGGGGACGACGCGCAGCGCGCGAAATTGCGCGGCGCGTACGACGCGGCGCTTGCGCGCCTGTCGACCGACACGACGCTGTCGTCGATCGACCGGCTGATGGCGTTGCACGGCCGCGTACTGCTCGCGCGCGGCGATGCACGCAAGGGGGCACCGCTGGCCGCGCCGGCACTGGCCGATACCGCCCGCAAACAGATCGCCACGTCGGTGCAGGGCGCCGCGAATGCGTACGAGCGGCAGGCGCTCGTCAGCGAAGGCGCGGACACGCTGACCGACGCAGGGCTCTACGACGAGTCGGATGCGTTGCTGAAGGCCGAGTTGCCGCGCTCGTCCACGCCGTACTACTTCATGTCCGGGCTGGCCGCGAATGCGAAGGCGCGCGGCGACAAGGCCGCGGCGCTCGACTGGTACCGCAAGGCATATGACTCGGCGAGCGGGCCGGCGACGAAGCTGCGCTGGGGCGCGACCTACTTTGCGAATGCGGTCGAACTGGCGCCGGACGATTCGGCGCGCATCGAAGGGATCGCCGCGAGCGTGCTCGCGCAGGCCGACAAGACGCGCGACGCGTTCTACGGCGCGAACCTGCGCGCGCTGACCAAGGTCGTCACGCAGTTGAACCGCTGGCGCGGCAGCGGTGCACACGATGCATCGGTCAGGTCGATCGCGAAGCAGTTCGACGGCATCTGTGGGAAACTGCCCGCCGGCGATCCGCAGGCAAGCGCCTGCGCGCGCCTGATCCAGCCGGTCAAGGCATAGCATCCGGCGGCGCCGCGCAGGCTTTCGGGATGCCGTCCGGCGCTTTTCCCGATACCCACGAGGCCACCGACACCATGCCCCACCTGACGCTCGAATATTCCGCGAACCTCGACGGGTTCGACGCCGGCGCGACCCTGCGCGCGCTCAATGCCGCGCTTGCCGCGTCCGGCCATTTCGACGAACGCGACATCAAGAGCCGCGCGCTGCGGTTCGATACGTTCGCGGTCGGAACGTCGTCCGCGCCGCGCGCGTTCGTCCACGCGAAGCTCGCGGTGCTGAGCGGCCGGACGACCGACGTCAAGCGCGACCTTTCGGAGCAGGTGCTGGCGGAACTGAAGCGGCACGTCGTCGCGCCGCCCGGCACGCACCTGCAGCTGTGCGCGGAAATACTCGAACTGGAACGCGAGTCCTACGCGAAAGCGAGCATCGAGCCGCGCTGAGCGGGCGGCGCGGTGCGCGCCGCGCGGGCCGGGAGCGTGGCGCTGACGCGCACGCAGCCGGCGGATTCGAAACCGGGCTATTGGCCCGTGGAGTACGCGCCGCGAGTGCCGTAACCGGCGCCCGTGGCCCGCGACGCACCCTGCTGCCGGGCGATCTTCGCCTCGGCGGCCTGAATGCTGGCCGGGTAGAACCAGTCGCTCGGCTGGAAGCCGGCCTTTCTCAATGCAACCACTTCAGCATGAACTTCGGCCCGTGTGAGCGGCTGGTTGGCTTGCGCGTGCGCGGCGAGGGGAGCGGTGAATGCGGCAACCAGGGCGATGGTGCGGATCAGTGGTTTCATGAGCGGTTACCTCCAGGTTTTCGACGGCGCCGATCGCAGACGGCGACCGTCGAAAGCAGTGTAGGCCTCGCCCGACTCGCGAAAAATGCCGCTACGCCCAACGTAGTGTTCTGCTGCGGACAACAATGCGTGAGCCGGCGAGAGCGCCTGGACGGCGTCCGGCAAAAAGGGGGGAGCGGAGGAGGCGCCGGCCGCATCTGCGCAGCCGGCGGACAGCAACCCGGAGGCGGGCCGCTGGGGCGGGTGTTACACGAGCCCCGTCGTGTAGTACACGGCGATCACGAAGAACACCGCGAGCGTCTTGATGATCGTGACCGCGAAGATGTCGCGATACGACTCGCGGTGCGTGAGGCCCGTGACCGCGAGCAGCGTGATCACCGCGCCGTTGTGCGGCAGCGTGTCCATGCCGCCGCTCGCCATCGCGACGACCCGGTGCAGCACGTCGAGCGGGATATTGGCGGCCTGCGCACCCTTGATGAACAGGTCCGACATCGCGGCGAGCGCGATGCTCATGCCGCCCGACGCCGAGCCCGTGATACCGGCGAGCGAGCTGACCGACACGGCCGCGTTGACGAGCGGGTTCGGGATGCTTTTCAGCGCATCGCCGACGACCAGGAAGCCAGGCAGCGCGGCGATCACGCCGCCGAAGCCGTATTCCGACGCGGTGTTCATCGCGGCGAGCAATGCGCCGCCGACGGCAGCTTTCGAGCCGGCCGCGAAGCGGTCGCTGACGCGATTGAACGCGGTCAGCACGACCAGCACGATGCCGAGCAGCAGCGCGGCCTCGACCGACCAGATCGCGACGACGGTCTTGATCGACGTCGTCACCGGCGTGTGCACGCCCGGCAGCACGTCCGGCGCGACCGTGTACGACGCGGCGCCGTACCACTGCGGGATCAGCTTCGTGAACGCGAAGTTCGACACGCCGACGAGGATCAGCGGCAGGATCGCGAGCGCCGGGTGCGGCAGCGACGTCGCCTCGACGCGCTCCGGCTCGTTGACGAGGGACGTGCCGTAGCCTTCGCCCTTCGCCATCGCCGAGCGGCGGCGCCATTCGAGATACGTGAGGCCGACGACGACGATGAACAGCGAGCCGATCGTGCCGAGTGCCGGCGCGGCCCACGCGGTCGTCTTGAAGAACGTGGTCGGGATGATGTTCTGGATCTGCGGCGTGCCGGGCAGCGAATCCATCGTGAACGAGAACGCGCCGAGCGCGATCGCGCCGGGCATCAGCCGTTTCGGGATGTTGCTCTGGCGATAGAGTTCGGCCGCGAACGGATAGACCGCGAACACCACGACGAACAGCGACACGCCGCCATAGGTGAGCAGCGCGCACACCGCGACGATCACCGCATTCGCGCGCGAGCGGCCGATGTAGCGGATCGCCGCATGAACGATCGACTCGGAGAACCCGGACAGTTCGATCACCTTGCCGAACACGGCGCCGAGCATGAATACCGGGAAATACAGTTTGACGAAGCCGACCATCTTCTCCATGAAGATGCCGGAGAAGACCGGTGCGACGGCGGCGGGTTCGGTCAGGAGCACCGCGCCGAGTGCGGCGATCGGCGCGAACAGGATCACGCTGTAGCCGCGATACGCGGCGTACATCAGGAACGCCAGCGCGGCGAGGACGATCACGAAAGACAAGGGGAGTCTCCTAATGGCTTTGATAGTTGTTCGATCGCGCGACGCGTCGCGGACCGGCTCAGGTTCGTGCAGGTTTCGTGCCATCGGCCGGATTGCGCCGCCGGACGTGGGTCCGCCGGAGACCGGAGGGGCCGCGCCGGTCGTTGTCTGAGGATTCTACATAAAACGTCTCCATCCGGAGACGAAATGGCCGTCCGGCCAGCCCGTGTAATCGGGCAGGGCTTTCCCGGACAACGTCTTGCGGCATGTCTCCAGAGTGAGATAATCCGTCTCGTTCTGGAGACGGCCGGTCGAAAATACACGGAGACGAAGACACGATGATGAACGACTGGGCCCGCCTGCCCGTCAACTACGGAGACGTGCTGCGGCGCGCCGCCGAGTCGCTGTTCCGGACCTTCGAGGATTCGAGTGCGGGCACGGTGGTCGTCGATCGCGATGCGCGCGTTGTGTGGATGAACGAGCGGTACGCGGCGCGCTTCGGTTTCGCCGATCCGCAGCAGGCCGTCGGCCTCGACTGCGAGGCCGTGATCCCGAACAGCCTGATGCGCGAGGTCGTCTCGACCGGGCAGCCGATCCTGCTCGACATCATGGAGACGGGCCGCGAGCCGCTCGTCGTCACGCGCCTGCCGCTGAAGAACGAGGCCGGCGAGACGGTCGGCGCGATCGGCTTCGCGCTGTTCGACCAGTTGAAGACGCTCACGCCGATCTTCTCCCGCTACGCACAGCTTCAGCAGCAACTGATCGCGACGCAGCGTTCGCTCGCGCAGGCGCGCCGCGCAAAATACACGTTCGCGAGCTTCGTCGGCACGAGCGCCGCGAGCCTCGAAACCAAGCGCCAGGCGCGCCGCGCCGCGCAGGTCGATTCGCCGGTGCTGCTGCTCGGCGAGACGGGCACCGGCAAGGAGCTGCTCGCGCATGCGATTCACGCGGCGTCGGCGCGTGCGCTCCAGCCGCTCGTGACCGTCAACGTCGCCGCGATTCCCGACACGCTGCTCGAAACCGAATTCTTCGGCGCGGCGCCCGGCGCCTACACGGGCGCCGATCGCAAGGGGCGCGTCGGCAAGTTCGAGCTGGCCGATCGCGGCACGCTGTTTCTCGACGAGATCGGCGACATGCCGCTGCCGCTGCAGGGCAAGCTGCTGCGCGTGCTGCAGGACAAGGAATTCGAGCCGGTCGGCTCGAACCGGATCGTGCGCGCGGACGTCCGGATCATCGCTGCCACCAGCGTCGACCTGCCGGCGCTAGTCGCGGCCGGGCGTTTTCGCGCGGATCTCTATTACCGGCTGAACGTGCTGACGATCCACGCGCCGCCGCTGCGCGAGCGCGCGTCCGACATCGCGGCGCTCGTCTACGCGACGCTCGAGGAGCTGGCCGCGCAGCACGGGCGCGCCGCCCATTGCGAGCTGACCGACGATGCGCTGCGGATGCTGTGTGCGTATCCGTGGCCGGGCAACGTGCGCGAGTTGCGCAATACGCTCGAACGCGCGCTGATGCTGTCGGACCGGTCGGTGATCGATGCGCGTGCGCTCGCGCCGTTCCTTGGGCCGGTGCGCGTATCGATGGAGAGTGCCGTACCGGCTCGGCCGCTGGCCGCGTCGCCGGTCGAACGGCGCGCGGGCGAGGTGCCTGCTGCGCCGGCCGCCTCGTATGCCGACGCATTGGCGGCGTGGGAGCGCCAGTTCCTGACCGATGCGCTGGCGGCCTGCGACGGGAAGGTGGTGGAAGCGGCGGCGCGCATCGGGATCGGCCGCGCGACGCTGTACAAGAAACTGGCGGCGCTGGGCATCGGCCGGTAAGCCGATCGGCAAAACCGGCGCGCTCGGACGCGGGGCATCGAACAGGAGATCACGATGAAACGGATCGGCATCGCAGGGTGGCTGCCCCTATTGCTGGCGACCTCCGCGTTCGCGCAGTCCGGCGACGCCGACGCGCCCGAGGCGCGGCGCAACTGGTACAACGATCCGTTCATCGCGCTGTCGCGGGACGTGGCCGAATGCCCGTTGCCGCTCGGCCCGTGGATGACCCGGGCCGAGATGACGGACGACGCGCATTACCGCGCCGAACGCGGCACCACCTGCTGGCTCGCGCATCGCTGCACGAAGCCGAATTCGTATATGTATGACGCACCGATCGCCGACGCCGTGAAGGCGCGCTTCGCCGGCTCCGATCGGCTGCATGGCACGAGCCTGTGGATCACCGTGCAGCGACGTTTCATCTATGTCGAAGGATGTGCCGACACGGCGTTCGATCGGCAGGCGTTGCAGCGCGAACTCGAAGCGCTTCCCGACGTCGAGCAGGTGTTCGTCCGCATCACCGACGATCCGAGCAAGAGCTTGCCGTACAAGGCGCGCGGGCAACCCGGCCGTACGCCGAACTGACGGCCGAACGGCTGCGCATGGCATACTCGCGACATTCAAAAAAGGTTGACGGGAACAACGATGAAACACATGCTTGCGTCGGTCTGTCGGCGGCCTCGGGCGGCCATCGTGTTGGCACTGGTTGCAGGGCTCGGCGGGTGTGGCGGCAGCGCGCCGCTGTTCACTTCGGACGGGCGTCCGACTACCCAGGTGCAATGCACCGGTAGCGACTGGAGCAATTGCACGGACAACGCCCGGGCGATTTGCAACGGGGATTTCGACGTGCTTCAGCAATCGAGTGACGACGGCACGCGAAATCTTCTCTTCGCGTGCAGGAAGAAGAGCGGTTATTGATCCCGAGATCACCCGCTGAGGAGATCACGATCGGGCGAAGCGTTTTACTGTTGGCTGAGAGTCATCTATTTTTCACGAATAACACTCACGGAGTCCCATCGATATGGCGACCTACAGGCAACTGACCGCGCAGCTCGAACGGCTTCAGCAAAAGATCGACAAGGAACGCGAAAAGGCGATTGCCGATGCGATTGCCGATATCCGCGCGAAAATCGAGGAATACGACATTACGCCGGAAGAGCTCGGGTTTCGTCCGGCGGGCGCGGCCGCTGCCAGAGCAAAGCCGAAGCGTACGTCGCCGCCGAAATACCTGAACCCGAAGACGGGCGAAACGTGGAGTGGCCGCGGGCGCGCGCCGACGTGGCTCGGCAAGAACCGCGCACGTTTCCTGATCAAGGACTGACTCCCGAAAAACCTCACCTTTCGCGTACTGACTGACGGTGCGAACGGCCATGCGGCCGTCGCACCGTTTTGTTTTTGTGCATTCCCGGCGCGATTCCCGATGGCGTATTGAACGGCGACGCCGCGCAATTAACGGATTACGTTTTGCGTATTCGCTGCGATTCGACGGCATATCGCGGCGAATTCCGGTAAACAGCCGTGCAATTGCGCAGCACATGCGCATTGGCCTGCGCCATTCTCGCGGTGCACGCATGCAGCGAATTCCGATCACCTTTCGCGTGTTTGCGCGTGGCGCCGTGCATTTCCCGAAGATACTCACCATGGCTCCTGTAAATCCTCACCTTTGAGGAAGCGGACGCAGCGTCGCGCCGCATGCCTGCACCGTGCGCGCCGAGCGAATGTGCTCGGCCGGCGCGCGGCGATGGCTTCCGTGCTCGTGTCGCAGGCCCATGGTGCGGGCGTTGACGTGGGTCGAACAGTCGGCCGTTCGGCATATAGGCAGCCGCATGCGCTTCGCCTATGCTTGTGGTTCGCGTCGATCGGCGTACGGCCTGTGCGTGCCGCATGCCGATCGGGCCGTCTTTCGTTACCGCAGGGAGCCGATGTGACCGTTCGCCATCTCGACGCGTTGTTCCAGCCCAAGTCCGTTGCGGTCGTCGGCGCGTCGTCGCGCGCGGGCAGTATCGGCGCGATGGTGTGGTCGCGCGTGCTCGACGGTGCCTTCGAGGGGCCCGTGTGGCCCGTCAATCCGAAGTATCGTGACCTGCACGGGCATCCGGTCGTTGCCGATGTCGACCGGTTGCCCGCGCCGCCGTCGGTGGCCGTGATCTGCACGCCGCCCGCGACCTGGGCCGGCATCGTGCGCAAGCTCGGCGAGCTTGGCACGCGCGTCGCGGTGATCGTCGGCGAGGCGCGCACCGACGCCGATCGCGCCGCGCTCGATCGCACGCTGAAGGCGGCGAAGCCGTTCGTGCTCCGTATCGTCGGGCCGGGCAGCCTCGGCGTGCTGTCGCCTGCGCGGCATGCGCATTTCGGCGCGCCGGCCTACACGGTGCGATCGGGCGGCGTCGCATGGGTGTCGCAATCGAATGCGCTGACGAACGCGGTGCTCGGCTGGGCCGATGCACGGGGCCTCGGCTTTTCGCATGTCGTCGCACTCGGCGGCGAGTCCGATGTCGATGCGGGCGACGTGCTCGACTATCTCGCGAGCGATCCCGGCACGCGCGCGATCCTGCTCGAACTCGACACCGTGCGCGCCGCGCGCAAGTTCATGTCGGCCGCGCGCGCGGCCGCACGCAACAAGCCGGTGCTCGCATTGCGCACCGGCCGCGCGGATCCCGGCGACGCACTCTATACGGCGGCGTTCCAGCGCGCGGGGATGGTGCGTGTGGATGCGCTCGACGATCTGCTCGACGAGATCGAGACGCTCGGCGTCGGCCGCGTCACGGCGCGCGGCGCGGCCACGCTGGTGACGAGTGATGCGGGTGTCGCGAAACTCGCGGTCGATGCGGTGGCCGAGGTACGCGACGTGCTGGCCGACTGGTCGCCCGCGGCCACGTCGGCCGTGTCGGCTGCGCTGCCGCATCTCGCGTCACCCGGCAATCCGCTGGCGCTGGGCGACGATGCGCGCCCCGAGCATTTTGCCGCGGCGCTCAAGGCGCTCGCGCCGTTCCCGCAAACGGGCACGCTGTTCGTCGTCCATTCGACTTCCCACAGCGCGCCGGCCGATGCGGTTGCGCACACGCTGATCGAATCACGGCAGTACGCGCATCGCGGCATCCTTGCGTGTTTCTTCGGCGCGGTCGACGCGGCGACGCGCGATGCACTGCACGCGAACGGCATTCCCGTGCATACCACGCCGAAGCGGCTCGCGCGCGCGTATGCGCGTCTCGTCGACTACAACCTCGGGCGGCAACTGCTGATGCAAACGCCGGAGGGTACGCCGCTGCAGCCGGCCGAGTGCGTTGCCTCCGCGCAGGCAGATGCGCGCCGGATGGTCGAAGCCGGTCAGCATGAAATGACGGGCGAAGCCGCGCTGCGCTGGCTGTCCCATTTCGGCCTGCAGGGCGAGCCGGCCGGGAGGAAAGTCGTCGATGTCACCGTCGACATGTACGACGATTCGAACTTCGGCCCGGTATTTCGCTATGCCGTGCCGCCCGCGGACGGCGTATCGGCGCCGTTCGTCGTCTATGGCCTGCCGCCGCTGAACACCGTGCTCGCCCGCGCGGTGATGGAGCGCTCGCCGTATGCACGCAGCACGCCCATCGAGCCGACGCTCGACGCGTTGACGGCGCTGTCGCAGGTCGTCTGCGACGTGCGCGAAGTCGTTGCGATGTCGGTCACGCTGCGCGTGCTGTCCGACCGCGCGCAGGTGATCGCGCCGCGCATCACGCTGGCAGCAGGGCGCAGCCGGCTGGCGATCATGCCGTACCCGCGTCACCTCGAGCAGACGCTCGAGTGGCGCGGCGAGACGGTGACGATCCGCCCGATCCGTCCGGAGGACGAGGCCGCGCACAACGAACTGCTCGGCGCGATGACACCGGACGATCTGCGGATGCGTTTCTTCGGTGCGGTGCGCAGCTTCGATCATTCGCAGGTCGCGCGCATGACGCAGATCGATTACGACCGTGAGATGGCGTTCATCGTGTCGTTCACCGATGTGTCGGGGCGCGACCACACGCTCGCGGTGGTGCGCGCGGTGGCCGATCCCGACAACGAGACGGCGGAGTTCGCGATCGCGGTACGGCCCGATCAGAAGGGCAAGGGGCTTGGCCGGCTGTTGATGACGCGCATCATCGACTACGCGCGCTCGCGCGGAACCGCATGGATGATCGGCGAGGCGCTGCGCGAGAACTCGGCGATGATCTCGCTGGCGAAGGCGTGCGGGTTTGCGGTGTCGACGACGGAGGAGCCTGGCGTCGTGGGCTTCAGGATGAAGTTGCAGCCGTAGCGGGTGTCGTCGGTGCGACGCGCGGAGAGGTTGCATGCAGTCGGTGTCTCCGCCTCCCGGCATGTTGCGGATGTTTTCAGACAGGCATGCAGGGCATTCGAACCTGTCTGGCGAGCGAAGCGACCGCGAACGTGTCGGCGCCTGTGCGCAACGGAAATATCGACGCACGAATGGCGCCGATCAGGCACCGCGAGACGCGTACCGCTCGCCGCGATATCCGTCCCGCGTCGCGGCTTTCCGCAAGGTGTCCGCACGCATTGACTGCCGCATTCCACCGTCGAAAACTCGAACGTGCCCAAAAGGTGAGATTTTTCGGGAGCCGCCGGTGAGCTTCTCCGGGATGGCGGTGGTGAGCTGATACGGGAGCGCTCGGTGAGCCTTCCCGGGAAGCGCCGGTGAGTGTCTCCGGGAGGCATCGGGAAGCCTTTCCGGGGCGCATGGGTGAGGATCTGCGGGAGGTATCGGTGAGAACATCCGGGAGACTTGGGTGAGGGTCTCCGGGAGTCTGGGTGAGCTTTTTCGGGAGGCTTGGGTGAGCGCCTGCAGGACACCAAGGTGAGGATTTTCGGGAGCACCCGGACGCACGCTTCCCGCAGGCGCAGCGCCGGCCAAGGCCGGCGTCACGCAGGGGGCGGGCACGCATGAACCGTGCCCGCGGCTACCTTCAGGCAGCGAGTTTCGATGCCGCGTCGTTCACCTGGTCGCGCGAAATCGCGAGTTCCTCGAGGTGCGGATCGGCATAGACGGCGCCGGTTTCGCGCTCGAGGCGGGCGATCGTCAGTGCACAGCGCGCGGTGTCCTTCGGCATCGCGATGAAGCGCTTGACCGATTCGCCGGACGTGAACGCTTCGAACAGCGCGCCGCGCACGTCGTCCGGAAGCGTCTTGGTCCACTGGTACGGCTTGCCGTTGAACGTGATCGACGGCGGCAGCGTGCGTTCCTTCTTGGTCGCCGTGATGAGCCCGTAGGTGCGGGCCGCGTCGCCGATCTGCTCGGGCGAGAAGAGTTCGTCGGGCGTGATGTCGAACTGCTCGATGTAGCTCTCGATCGCCTGCATTGCGGTGGCACGATCGTCGCGCTTCTTCTGCGCGCGCGCGACGATTTCGCGCAGTTCGTCCGCCTCCTCGGGCGTGATCGTGAAGCTTGCCTGCTTCTGCTGAAGTTCGGAGAAACGCTGGAATTCTTGATCGTTCAGAAGTTTGGCCATGACATCCATCGGACACGACGGCCGCGACAACCGGCCGCCGTAGTTTTTGAGAGGGCCGCTATTTTAGCGTAGCGCCGTGGGCGCACGATATGGCGCCGTGCGTCGCGCCGCGCGCAGGTGTTATGCGCGATCGGGATCGACGCAATGGCGCCATACCCGGTGCGCTCCGCCGGGCCTGCGTGTCAGCAGGTCTCGTCGCGGCACATCGACAAACGGGCGGCCGTGTCGCGCAACCCTTCGACGACCGCGTCGACGGACGGCGCCATGTGCGTATCGATCCGGCGCATGTAGGGGCACGTCAGCACCGCGATCGCATGGCCGGACGGCCCGAGGATGGGCGCGGTCAGGTCGGTCACGCCGTACGCCTGGCGGCTGTCCTGGCGCAGGTAACCGTCCTGCCGGATGGACTGGCACGCGTACGCGAGTTCCTGCTCGTTCACCGGCGCTTCGCCCTTGACCTTGCGGTGCTCGACGAGCATGTGCGCGCGCTGCTCGGCGCCCTGGAACGCCAGCATCACGCGCCCCGATGCCGTATCGGCGAGCCCGACGCGCGAGCCGAGCCGGACCGACACGCCCCACGGGCCGGGCCCGTCGACCTGCGCGATCA
This sequence comes from Burkholderia sp. BCC0405, assembly GCF_902833075.1. Classification (NCBI taxonomy): domain Bacteria; kingdom Pseudomonadati; phylum Pseudomonadota; class Betaproteobacteria; order Burkholderiales; family Burkholderiaceae; genus Burkholderia; species Burkholderia sp. BCC0405. Next base: position 204,220 of record NZ_CADFEO010000007.1, on the reverse strand, counting down.
CGAGCAGGTTGCCGCGATCGTAGACGGACAGGTGGCACGATTGTTCGGAGGCGTCGGCGAAACGCTGCATCGGCGGCAACGCCTCGGCAATGAGCCGGCTCATCGGCGGGTGCCGGTGCGCGAGCGAGAACAGTTTGAGACTGAGCGTGTAGCGGTCGCCGCCGGTCGAGCGCATCACGTAGCGGCGCGCGACGAGGCGTTCGAGCATTCGGTAGATCTCGCTCGCGTTGCGGCCGAGTTCCTTCGTGATTTCGGTGCGGGTGAGGCCTTCTTTCTGCTCCGACAGGAGTTCGAGAATGTCGAGACCCTTGTCGAGTGCGGGTGCGCGATAGCGGTCGACTGCGCCCATCGATTCCCGAGCGTCGCAGCCGGGAAGCAGGTCGTTGGTTGTTTGCATTGTCGGTGTGAGGTTGGGAGATTGCCGTCGGTCGGTTGGCGACGCACGCTGACCAATTCTGCAACCCGCTTGTGTCGAGCCCGCGTGTGGCAACGAAGTCCGCCATTTGAGCTTAACAACAAACATTTAGTGTGCAATGCAGCGTCTTTTTACCGATCGTTACCAAATAAGAACGGATCGGTTCGCTTTCAGGATGACAGGGAAGCCCCAAATACCCAGTATTTGTAACAGGTAGCACCGGTTCAAGGTATTCGAAAGGAAATCGGGCGGCGGCGCCATTCGCGATGCTGCGCCGCGGCGTCCGCGGACGCACCAATAGTCGGTATCCGTCGCGCGTCATTTCATCGCGCACGGCCGGTGGTACAAAGGTTGGCGGGCCAGCGACGGTGCGGCCGCGCGTGAAGCCGGCCGGTACGGGCCGGACCATGTCGCGGGTGCCGGGCCGTCGTCGCCGATGCGCAGACCGGCGGCCGCCCGTTCGATGTGCGCCATACTTCGGTGCGGCGCCACGATCGCTGCGCCCGCGCGACCCTCGCGTGTCGACGGCATGCCGGATGCGGCGCCGACGCGCGCAATCGACGATCGACAATCAGTCCGGCGCGCGGCCGCGAAGGGCCGCGTCGGCCGGTATCCTGTCCCATTCGACAACAGAGGTTGACCACGATGAAACTGCTTCGCTATGGACCGTCCGGCCAGGAAAAGCCCGGGATTCTCGACGCGGACGGCCGGATTCGCGACCTGTCCGCGCATGTGCCGGACTTGTCCGGTGACGTGCTGTCCGACGCGGGTCTCGCGCGGCTGCGCGCGATCGATCCGGCCACGCTGCCGCTCGTGCCGGGCGAGCCGCGCATCGGCGCGTGTGTCGGGCACGTCGGCAAGTTCATCGGCATCGGCCTGAACTACGCCGATCACGCGGCCGAAGCCGGCATGCCGGTGCCGAAGGAGCCGGTCGTGTTCGGCAAGTGGACGAGTTCGATCTGCGGCCCGAACGACGGCATCGACATCCCGAAGGGCTCGGTCAAGACCGACTGGGAAGTCGAGCTGGGCGTCGTGATCGGCGCGCGGTGCAAGGACGTCGACGAAGCGAGCGCGCTCGATTACGTCGCGGGTTATTGCGTCGTCAACGACGTGTCCGAGCGCGAATGGCAGATCGAGCGCGGCGGCCAGTGGGACAAGGGCAAGGGCTTCGACACGTTCGGTCCGATCGGTCCGTGGCTCGTCACGCGCGACGAGGTGCCCGATCCTCAGCGTCTCGAACTGTGGCTCGAAATCGACGGCCACCGTTATCAGCACGGCAACACGCGCACGATGGTGTTCACCGTCGCGCAGCTGATCGCCTATCTGTCGAGCTGCATGACGCTGCAGCCGGGCGACGTGATCACGACCGGCACGCCGCCGGGCGTCGGCATGGGCGTCAAGCCGTCGCCGGTATTCCTCAAGGCCGGCCAGATCGTGCGCCTCGGCGTCGAAGGGCTCGGCGAGCAGTTGCAGCACACGCGCGGCGCACAGTAACCGAACGAGCCGCGATCCCGTTGAGCGACCGCTGCAGGCGGTCGCCGGAAACCGGATGCTGACGCTGACGCGTCAAAACCAAGGGCCCGAATCCGCGTAATGCGGAATCGGGCCCTTGCCGTTCGTACGTGGTGTACGCGGGTTCGATCACACGACGTTATCGAGTTCGCAATGCGCTTCCAGCCGATACCCGTCGGGATCGACGACGAACGCCGCGTAGTAGCGGGGGCCGTAGTGCTCGCGCTTGCCGGGCCCGCCGTTGTCCTGGCCGCCGTGCTCGAGCGCGGCGCGGTAGAACGCGTCGACCTCGACGGGCGAAGCGGCCTTGAACGACAGGTGCATCCCCGAGTCGGGATCAGGGGCGACGGGGCGAGGCGCATATTGCAACCACAGCTGCGGCTCGGTCGCGCCGTACCCGATCGAGCCGTCGTCGCTGTAAAGCCGCTTGTAGCCGAGCGCGCCGAGCGTGCTGTCGTAGAACGCGCGGCTGCGGCCGATGTGGGCGACGCCGAAGGAAAGGTGATCGATCATCTGTTGGCTCCTTGAACTGAAGGGGGACGTCAGTGCGGCAAACCCGCCTATAAGCACCATGCCAGCCGCGTGTCGCGGAGCGCGCCGAGCGTGCTGTCGTAGAACGCACGGTTTCGGTCGTTGTGGATAACTCCGCAGGAAAGGCGATCGATCATCTGTGGCCCCTTGAACTGAAGGGGGACGTCAGTGCAGCAGATCTTTTTTAACCGCTATGCAGGTTATGTTAGAAAGCGTCGGCGGGCTTGTCAACCGGCATGGTGGTTAGATACGATCCGGGCATGAGCGATATGCAACCTTCCGTCACGACGGACTGCCTGATTCCGGCGCCGCCCGAAACCCTGAGCATCGATTTCGCGAACACGCTGTACTGGCGTGGCAGCGACCCGCCGACGGAAACCTTCGGAACGATGGATGACCTGCTGGCGTGGTGCCGCGAGCAGGCCGGCGTGCCGGCCGGCCTGGCCGACAAGTGCCGCGTGCGCGGCGTGGAGGAAGGCGAGCCGGCGATGCTCGCGCGTGCGCTCGCATTGCGCGAGGCGCTGTATCGGCTCTTTTATGCGCAGGCGGAGCAACGTGAGCCGCTTGCCGACGATCTCGCGCTGCTCGGCGGCTTCCTGGCGGAAGCGTCGCCGCGCGTTGCGCTGGCGCGCGTCGACGGAGGCTATGCGTGGCGGATCGGGGAGACGGGCGCAACGCTCGCGGGGCTGCTGAGTCCGGTGCTTTGGTCGGCGATCGACCTGCTTGGCGGCGCGCGGCTCGCGAAGGTCAAGCGCTGCGCGAACGACGCCTGCCAGTGGCTGTTCATCGACGACAGCAAGAACGGCAGCCGCCGCTGGTGTTCGATGTCGTCGTGCGGCAATCGCGCGAAGGCGTACCGCCACTATCACAAGGCCGACTGACGAGCCCGTTCGGGCACGGGCATACCGGCGCGTCGAACCCGGATCTTCCTACTTCGCCGACAACTTCCGCCACAGCGTCGTCTTGCTGATGCCGAGCATCGCGCACGCACGGTCGCGGTCACCGCCGCATGCGTCGAGCACCGCGCGGATCTCGTCGGCTTCCGCGCGACGGCGGCGCGCCTGCAGTGTCTGCGCATCGTCGCCGTCGGTCGCGTCGGGCGGCGCCGCGAACAGCTCGGGTGCGATCGCCCGCAGCGCGTCGGGAGCGAGCGCGGCGCATGCGGCGGCGGCATCGTTCTCGTCGGCTTCCTCGGCCAGCTCCACCGCGATCCGCTCGATCACGTTCTGCAGTTCGCGCACGTTGCCGGGCCACCGGTAGCGCGCGAGCGTTGCCTGCGTCGCACCGAGCACGCGTGCGGCATCGCCGGCGTCGCGCAGGCGCTCGGCGAGGCGCGGCTCGCGCCGCGCGGCCTGCACGAGCAGCGTGGCCGCGAGCGCCGGGATGTCGGCCGCGCGCTCGCGCAGCGGCGGCAGGCCGACGTTCAGGATGTTGAGCCGGTAATACAGATCCGCGCGGAACGTGCCGGCCTCGACGGCCGCGAGCAGCGGACGGTGCGTCGCGGCGATCACGCGCACGTCGATGCGGATCGGCTCGGTCGAGCCGAGGCGGATCACCTCGCGCTCCTGCAGCGCGCGCAGCAGCCGGCTCTGCAGCGACGGCGGCATTTCGCCGATTTCATCGAGAAACAGCGTGCCGCGATGGGCGGCTTCGAACAGGCCGGTCTTGCCGCCGCGCCGCGCACCGGTGAACGCGCCTTCCTCATAGCCGAACAACTCGCTTTCGAGCAGCGCTTCCGGAAACGCGCCGCAGTTGACCGCGACGAACGGGTAGCTGCGCCGCGCGGACAGCGCGTGCAGGCTTTGCGCGATCATTTCCTTGCCGGTGCCGCTTTCGCCGAGCACGAGCACGGTCGCGTCGGATTTCGCGTAGCGGCGCACGAGATCGCGCACGCGCGCCATCGGCGCCGATGCGCCGACCACGTCGTCGAGCGCGTAGCGCGCCGCGAACTGCTGCGTGGTGGGCTGCGAACGAAGCGCACGATCGAGCCGTTCGACCGCGCGCGATTCCTGGAACGTCAGCACGCTGCCCGACGTGACGCCGCGATCGACGAGCGGCCCGCGATGTACGACGTAGCGCACGCCGCGCACGGTCGCGAGCGCGTCGCCATCCTCGCCGCGCAGCGTGCGCAACTCGGGCCGCAGGTCGACGAGCGCGCGGCCGACGGCCGCCGCGGGTTCGACCCCGAGCGCCGTCGCAAGCCGCTCGTTGATCGCTTCGACGCGGCCGCGCGCGTCGAGCGCGACCACGCCGTCGCGCAGGTGCTGGAGCAGGTTGTCGAGCCGCTGGCGGCGGAACGCTTCGGCATGCGTCGCATACGCGACTTCGAGCGCGGTATCGACGGCCTTGCGTACCGAGGCGTGCGAATACAGGAACACCGCGCCCATGCCGGCGCTGGCCGCGAGGTCGGTGACGAGGCCGGGGCCGACGATCGTCTCGATGCCGCGGTCGCGTAGCTCGTGCACGCAGGCTTCCGCTTCCTGTGCGGACTGATATGACGCAAACTGCACGTCGAGGCCGTATGCGGCGACGAAGCGGCGCACTTCGGGCGGGGTTTCCCCGGCGCTGACGAGCGCGATCCGCGATGCGTCGCGCCGTGCGCGTGCGAGCGCCTGCATCACGTCGAAGCCGGTCGGCGACACGACCACCACCGGCACCTGCGCACGCGTCTTCAGGAAGCCGCCGTTCGAGCCGGCCGCGACGATCACGTCGGGCCGCGCGGTGCCGGCCTCGGCGATCGCGCTGAGCGCATCCTCATAGGCGCGCGTGACGATGCGCACGTCGGCGCGTTCGTCGAATTCGCCGGCGATCTCGCGAAAAAGTTCGCGCAGGCGGCTGATGCCCATCGCCCAGATGCGCGGACGCGCCGCGCGATCGGCCGGGCCGACGGGCTTGGTCGAGGAGAGGTCCATGGCGGTCGATTATGCGCGCGCGATTTCATTTTTGAAACATGAAATTGCCAAATTGAAATCATCAGGCGCTGCCTCGCCCGTGCCGGGTGCTTAAGAATCAGTGAGTTAGCGCCGTTGCGCGAGCTGGCCCGGTCCTTGCTGTTAATGGTCATTCCTTCAGGAGGCCGTTCATGAGCAATACGCATCTTCAGAGCGCCGGCGCGAAATTCCGCGCGGCAGTCGCGGCGGAGCAGCCGCTGCAGGTGGTCGGCGCGATCACCGCCTACGCCGCCAAGATGGCGCAGGCCGTCGGTTTCAAGGCCGTGTATCTGTCGGGCGGCGGCGTCGCCGCGAACTCGCTCGGCATTCCCGACCTCGGCATCAGCACGATGGAAGACGTGCTGATCGACGCGAACCGGATCACCAACGCGACCGACCTGCCGCTGCTCGTCGACATCGACACGGGCTGGGGCGGCGCATTCAACATCGCGCGCACGGTCCGCTCGTTCATCAAGGCCGGCGTCGCGGCCGTGCACATGGAAGACCAGGTCGGCCAGAAGCGCTGCGGCCACCGTCCGGGCAAGGAAGTCGTGCCGATCGAAGAAATGGTCGATCGCGTCAAGGCCGCGGTCGACGCGCGCACCGACGATCAGTTCGTGATCATGGCGCGCACCGACGCGGCCGCGGCCGAGGGAATCGACTCGGCGATCGAGCGCGCGGTGGCCTATGTCGAAGCCGGTGCGGACATGATCTTCCCGGAAGCGATGAAGACGCTCGACGACTATCGTCGTTTCAAGGCCGCCGTGAAGGTGCCGATCCTCGCGAACCTGACGGAGTTCGGTTCGACGCCGTTCTTCACGACCGACGAGCTGCGCGAGGCGAACGTCGACATCGCGCTGTACTGCTGCGGCGCATATCGCGCGATGAACAAGGCCGCGCTGAATTTCTACGAGACGGTGCGCCGCGACGGCACGCAGAAGGCGGCCGTGCCGACGATGCAGACCCGCGCCGAGCTGTACGACTTCCTCGGCTATCACGAATACGAGCGCAAGCTCGACGAGCTGTTCGCGCAGGGCAAGAAGTAACGCGCCCGCGCGCCGGGACACGATTCCGGAGAGCTTTGCATGGGGCCACACCAGGCGCTGAAGCGCCAAGTCTGGCCGACAGCTTTGCATGGGGCGGGACCAGGCGCTGAAGCGCCAAGTCCGGCCGACAGCTTTGCATGGGGCCGCACCAGGCGCTGAAGCGCCAAATCCGCCCGACGGCTTTGCATCGGTCGGGCCCGGCGCCGCGGCGCCGGTTCAACCGACCGCTGATACCCCCGATACACATTGGAGAACGGAAACATGAGCGAGACGAAAGACGCAGCAGCACCGGCCGCCGCAGGCGCATTCAAGCCGAAGAAATCGGTGGCGCTGTCGGGCGTGACGGCCGGCAACACCGCGCTGTGCACGGTCGGCAAGACCGGCAACGACCTGCACTATCGCGGCTACGACATTCTCGACGTCGCCGAGTCGTGCGAATTCGAGGAAATCGCGCACCTGCTCGTTCACGGCACGCTGCCGAACCTGACCGAACTGGCCGCGTACAAGGCGAAGCTGCGCGCGCTGCGCGGCCTGCCGAACGCGCTGAAGGCGGCGCTCGAGCAGATCCCGGCGTCCGCGCACCCGATGGACGTGATGCGCACCGGCGTGTCGGTGCTCGGCACCGTGCTGCCGGAAAAGGACGACCACAACCTGCCGGGCGCGCGCGACATCGCCGACCGCCTGATGGCATCGCTCGGCTCGATGCTGCTGTACTGGTATCACTTCTCGCACAACGGCAAGCGCATCGAGACGGAAACCGACGACGACTCGATCGGCGGCCACTTCCTGCACCTGCTGCACGGCAAGACGCCGTCGAAGTCGTGGGTCGAGGCGATGCACACGTCGCTGATCCTGTACGCAGAGCACGAATTCAACGCGTCGACGTTCACCGGCCGCGTGATCGCGGGCACGGGCTCGGACATCTACTCGGCGATCACCGGCGCGATCGGCGCGCTGCGCGGGCCGAAGCACGGCGGCGCGAACGAGGTCGCGTATGAAATCCAGAGCCGCTACAGCTCGCCGGACGACGCCGAAGCCGACATCCGCCGCCGCGTCGAGAACAAGGAAGTCGTGATCGGCTTCGGCCACCCGGTCTACACGATCGCCGATCCGCGCAACAAGGTGATCAAGGGCGTCGCGCACAAGCTGTCGAAGGAAGCGGGCGACCTGAAGCTGTACAACATCGCCGAGCGCCTCGAATCGGTGATGTGGGAAGCGAAGAAGATGTTTCCGAACCTCGACTGGTTCAGCGCGGTGTCGTATCACATGATGGGCGTGCCGACCGCGATGTTCACGCCGCTGTTCGTGATCTCGCGCACGTCCGGCTGGAGCGCGCACATCATCGAGCAGCGCATCGACAACAAGATCATCCGCCCGAGCGCGAACTACACCGGTCCGGAAGACCTGCAGTTCGTACCGATCGAAAAGCGCTGAAACGCCCACCGTGCACCCCGGCCTCCCGCGTGACGGGGGGCCGGCGTGCGTCGGACGCCTTACCCGAGCCCCACACCATGAATACCGCCAACCGCAAACCCTTGCCCGGCACGTCGCTGGACTATTTCGACGCGCGTGCCGCGGTCGAAGCGATCGCGCCCGGCGCCTACGACACGCTGCCGTACACGTCGCGCGTGCTCGCCGAAAACCTCGTGCGCCGCTGTGATCCGGCGATCCTTGCCGATTCGCTGAAGCAGATCATCGAGCGCAAGCGCGACCGTGATTTCCCGTGGTTCCCGGCGCGCGTCGTGTGCCACGACATCCTCGGGCAGACCGCACTCGTCGATCTCGCCGGCCTGCGCGACGCGATCGCCGACGGCGGCGGCGACCCGGCCAAGGTGAACCCGGTCGTGCCTGTGCAACTGATCGTCGACCACTCGCTCGCCGTCGAATGCGGCGGCTTCGATCCGGACGCGTTCGCGAAGAACCGCGCGATCGAGGATCGCCGCAACGAGGATCGCTTCCACTTCATCGAGTGGACGAAGAAGGCGTTCGAGAACGTCGACGTGATCCCGCCGGGCAACGGCATCATGCACCAGATCAACCTCGAGAAAATGTCGCCGGTGATCCAGGCGCAAGACGGCGTTGCGTATCCGGACACCTGCGTCGGCACCGACAGCCATACGCCGCACGTCGACGCGCTCGGCGTGATCGCGATCGGCGTCGGCGGCCTCGAAGCCGAGAACGTGATGCTCGGCCGTGCGTCGTGGATGCGCCTGCCCGACATCGTCGGCGTCGAGCTGACCGGCAAGCGCCAGCCCGGCATCACCGCGACCGACATCGTGCTCGCGCTGACCGAGTTCCTGCGCAAGGAGAAGGTGGTCGGCGCATACCTCGAATTCCGCGGTGCGGGAGCGGCGAGCCTCACGCTCGGCGATCGCGCGACGATCTCGAACATGGCGCCCGAATACGGCGCGACGGCCGCGATGTTCTTCATCGACGGCCAGACGACCGACTACCTGCGCCTCACCGGCCGCAGCGACGAGCAGGTGAAGCTCGTCGAGACCTACGCGAAGGCGGCGGGCCTGTGGGCCGATACGCTGGACCGCGCGCAATACGAGCGCACGCTGACGTTCGACCTGTCGAGCGTGGTGCGCAACATGGCCGGCCCGTCGAACCCGCACAAGCGGCTGCCGACGTCCGACCTCGCCGCGCGCGGGATCGCCGGCGCATGGGAAGAGAAGGCGGGCGAGATGCCCGACGGCGCGGTGATCATCGCCGCGATCACGAGCTGCACGAACACCAGCAATCCGCGCAACGTGATCGCCGCGGGCCTGCTCGCGCGCAACGCGAACGCGAAGGGCCTGACGCGCAAGCCGTGGGTGAAGAGCTCGCTCGCGCCCGGCTCGAAGGCGGTCGAGCTGTACCTGGAAGAAGCGAACCTGCTGCCCGAACTCGAGAAGCTCGGCTTCGGCATCGTCGCGTTCGCGTGCACGACCTGCAACGGGATGTCGGGTGCGCTCGACCCGAAGATCCAGCAGGAGATCGTCGATCGCGACCTGTACGCGACCGCCGTGCTGTCCGGCAACCGCAACTTCGACGGCCGCATCCACCCGTATGCGAAGCAGGCGTTCCTCGCGTCGCCGCCGCTCGTCGTCGCGTATGCGATCGCCGGCACGATCCGTTTCGACATCGAGAAGGACGTGCTCGGCCACGACCGGGACGGCAAGCCCGTCACGCTGAAGGACATCTGGCCGACCGACGAGGAGATCGATGCGATCGTCGCGTCGAGCGTGAAGCCCGAGCAGTTCCGCAAGGTCTACGAGCCGATGTTCGCGCGCAGCGCCGATGCGGGCGAGCGCGCGGCGCCGCTGTACGACTGGCGGCCGCAGAGCACGTACATCCGCCGCCCGCCGTACTGGGAGGGGGCGCTGGCCGGCGAGCGCACGCTGCAGGGGATGCGCCCGCTCGCGGTGCTCGGCGACAACATCACGACCGACCACCTGTCGCCGTCGAACGCGATCCTGCTGGACAGCGCGGCCGGCGAATACCTCGCGAAGATGGGCCTGCCCGAAGAAGACTTCAACTCGTACGCGACGCACCGGGGAGACCACCTCACGGCGCAGCGCGCGACCTTCGCGAACCCGACGCTCGTCAACGAGATGGCGGTGGTCGACGGCGCGGTGAAGAAGGGCTCGCTCGCGCGCGTCGAGCCGGAAGGCAAGGTCATGCGGATGTGGGAAGCGATCGAGACGTACATGAATCGCAAGCAGCCGCTGATCGTCGTGGCCGGCGCCGACTACGGCCAGGGCTCGTCGCGCGACTGGGCCGCGAAGGGCGTGCGGCTCGCGGGCGTCGAGGCGATCGCCGCCGAAGGGTTCGAGCGGATCCACCGCACGAACCTGATCGGGATGGGCGTGCTGCCGCTCGAGTTCAAGCCGGGCACGAACCGGACGACGCTCGGCATCGACGGCACCGAAACCTTCGACGTGATCGGCGAGCGCACGCCGCGCGCCGACCTGACGCTCGTGATTCACCGCAGGAACGGCGAGCGCGTCGAGGTGCCGATGACGTGCCGGCTCGATACGGCCGAGGAAGTGTCGATCTACGAAGCGGGCGGCGTGCTGCAGCGCTTCGCGCAGGACTTCCTCGAATCGTCGCAGGCGGCGTGACCCGCGCAACTTGAGAACACAGACATGGCTCACATTCCTCAAATCAGGATTCCCGCGACCTATATCCGCGGCGGCACCAGCAAGGGCGTGTTCTTCCGGCTGCAGGATCTGCCGGACGCCGCGCAGGCGCCGGGCGCCGCACGCGACGCGCTGCTGCTGCGTGTGATCGGCAGCCCCGATCCGTACGGCAAGCAGATCGACGGGATGGGCGGCGCGACGTCGTCCACCAGCAAGACGGTGATCGTGTCGAAGAGCACGCGGCCCGGCCACGACGTCGACTACCTGTTCGGGCAGGTTTCGATCGACAAGGCGTTCGTCGACTGGACCGGCAACTGCGGCAACCTGTCGGCGGCAGTCGGCCCGTTCGCGATCGGCGGCGGGCTCGTCGATCCGGCGCGCGTGCCGCGCGACGGCATCGCGACCGTGCGAATCTGGCAGGCGAACATCGGTAAGACGATCGTCGCGCATGTGCCGGTGACGAACGGCGCGGTGCAGGAGACGGGTGATTTCGAACTGGACGGCGTCACCTTCCCGGCCGCCGAGGTGCAGCTCGAATTCATGGACCCGGCCGCCGAGGAAGAGGGCGCGGGCGGGGCGATGTTCCCGACCGGCAACCTCGTCGACGATCTCGCGGTGCCGGGCGTCGGCACGCTGAAGGCGACGATGATCAACGCGGGCATTCCGACGATCTTCGTCGAAGCGGAAGCGATCGGCTATACGGGCACCGAGCTGCAGGACGCGATCAACGGCGATGCGAAGGCGCTCGAGAAGTTCGAGACGATTCGTGCGCACGGCGCGCTGCGCATGGGCCTGATCGACACGCTCGATGAAATCGCGACGCGACAGCACACGCCGAAGATCGCGTTCGTCGCGAAGCCGGCCGATTACGTTGCATCGAGCGGCAAGCGCGTGAACGCGGGTGACGTCGACCTGCTGGTGCGCGCGATGTCGATGGGCAAGCTGCACCACGCGATGATGGGCACGGCGGCGGTCGCGATCGGTACGGCCGCGGCGATTCCCGGCACGCTCGTCAACCTGGCGGCGGGCGGTGGCGAACGCAACGCGGTGCGCTTCGGGCATCCGTCGGGGACGCTGCGCGTCGGCGCGGAAGCGCGGCTCGAGAACGGCGAGTGGACCGTCACCAAGGCGATCATGAGCCGCAGCGCACGCGTGCTGATGGAAGGCTGGGTGCGCGTGCCGGGGGATGCGTTCTGACGCTTGCCGGTTCCGGCGCGCCAACCGGTTTGCGCGCCGGTTTCCACGATCCCTGCAAAGCGAATTCCGCCGCGCAGGGATTTTTCGTTTGACGCGCGCGTGACGGACGCGATCCGTTGCGCCACGCACGGGACCGGAATCCGTGCCGAAGCGCGGGCGCTGGTCGACCGCGAAGCAGGGGCAGCCTAGGTGCTGAAGCGTTAAGCTGGTCGACAGCGAAGCAAGGGATCAGCGTAGGCGCTAAAGCGCTAACGCTGGTCGACAGGAGAATCGCATGCCGCTCGATGCGCCGCTTTCCGGCATCCACATCGTCGAATTCGAAGGCCTCGGCCCCGGCCCGCTCGCGGGCTGGATGCTCGCCGGGATGGGGGCGCGGATCACGCTGGTCGCACGCCCGTCCGGCCGCACGAGCGCGCCGGACGCGTTGAAGGCCCGCGACGGCGACCTGCTGCGTGAAGGCAAGACGATCGTCGAACTCGACCTGAAATCAACGGCCGGCCGCGACGCAGCGCTCGACCTGATCGCGCAGGCCGACGCGCTGATCGAGGGGCTGCGGCCCGGCGTGATGGAGCGGCTCGGCCTCGGGCCCGAGGATTGCGCGCGTCGCAGCCCGAAGCTCGTGTACGGGCGGATGACCGGCTGGGGCCAGCATGGCCCGCTCGCGGCCGCGGCCGGGCACGACCTGAACTACGTCGCGTTGACGGGGCTGCTGTCGCTGTCCGCGCCGCGCGACGGCCGGCCGGGGTTGCCGCCGACCGTCGTCGGCGATGCGGGCGGCGCGCTCGGGCTCGCGTTCGGGATCGTCTGCGCGCTGTTCGATGTGCGCGGCGGCGGGCCGGGGCGCGTGGTCGACGGCGCGATCGTCGACATCGTGTCGATGCTCGGTTCGCTTGCGCTGTGGGCGCGCGCGAACGGGCAGCTCGACGGCGCGCAGCCGAGCCTCTTCCACGACGCACCGTTCTACGACGTGTATCGCTGCGCGGACGGCGAATGCGTGACGATCGGCGCGCTCGAACCGCCGTTCTATGCGCTGCTGGTCGAACGGCTCGGGCTCACCGACGTCGATCCGGCGTCGCAGTACGACCGCGCGCGCTGGCCCGCGCTGAAGGCGCGTTTCGCCGACGTGTTCGCGCAGCAGCCGTCCGCGCACTGGCGCGCGCTGCTGGAGGGCACCGACGCGTGTTTTGCGCCGGTATTGAGCGTGGCCGACGCGGCCGTGCATCCGCACAACGCGGCGCGCGGGATCTATCGGACGGATGAGAACGGCAACGTGCGGGCGCGCGTGGCGCCGCGGTTTCTGCCGCTGGCGGGGGGCGGGGCAGAGTAGGAACGCCAGCATGTCGAGATCGTTGAGTCAGTCGCGAAATGCACATAAGCGAAAGGCTGCGAGAATGTTTGATGCCAATTTAGAATCTAAATTTGGTGCCAAATAAAGTACAATCGATTTCCTGTTGAAGAAGGAGTCGACATGCCTCATACCATTCTGGCCAACGTTACGGCGAGCGTTTCGGAACTGAAGCGGAATCCGATGGGCACGGTCGCGGCGGGAGAGGGTTTCCCGGTCGCGATCCTGAATCACAACGAACCCGCGTTCTATTGCATCCCGGCGAAGACGTGGGAGGCGATGGTCGAACGCCTTGAAGATATCGAAGACAACGCGCTTGCCGACAAGCGCGCCAAGGAGAAGGTCGTCAAGGTCAAGCTGAATGACCTTTGAGCTTGCCTTTCTCGAACCTGCTCTGAAAGAGTGGAAGAAGCTCGATCGCATCGTTCGCGACCAGTTCAAATCCCGGCTAGCCGAACGGCTCGAGAATCCTCGGATACCGTCTGCAAAGCTGCAGGGTCATCCGGATCGCTACAAGATCAAGCTACGCAGCGTCGGTTACCGGCTTGTCTACGAAGTGCGCGATTCGGAAGTGCTCGTACTGGTCGTGGCGGTCGGTCGACGCGAGCGCGATGCGGTCTATCTTGCCGCGATGAAGCGTTAGAACCACATGTGCCTCGCACGGAGGCGGCAAGCTTGTCCGCATATCTGACCGCTCGGCTCGACTACGCGCTCATCGTCTTCTGGATGAACGGGCGATCCTTCGAGCGCGGAGAACTGCTCACGCCGTTTCCTCCGGCCCATCCGGCACCTTGCCGTCGCCGACGCGGTTGATCGTACCCTGCGCGATCGCGACGAGCCGCTCGTGATCGCCGTCGATGACGAACACATGACACTGGCAGGTCGCCTGGTGCCGGCCCGCATAGACGAGCTTTGCGCGGGCGACGAGCGTGCCGTTCACGGCCGGCCGCAGATAGTTGATCTTGTATTCCGCCGTGATCACGCGCGGGCCGAGCACGAGCGCGCCGGCGAACGTCAGCGCGTTGTCCGCGAGATAGCTGATGACGCCGCCGTGCACGAAACCGTGCTGCTGCCGCAGTTCCTCACGCACGGGCAGGCACAGCGACACTTCGTTGTCGCCGATGTGCATCAGCTCCGTGCCCAGCAGCATGCTGAACGGTTGCGCGCGCAATGCGCCGCGCGCGTGGTCCGTGATGTCGGTCATCGACTTTCCTCGAAATGAGCGCCCGCTTGCGCTGAACTCTAGGAAGGGGGATGCGGATAAGCAAGGAAATTCGTCCGCATTTCGTGCAATTTCCGGCGCGAGGCGACGCGATTATTGCGTCGAATGCCGTAGATTTCCCTGTTTGCGGGCAATTCGACGGGAATGCGCGGGCAACGCGAACTTCGCCGCCGTCCGCACCTAAAGTCCGACGAAGAAATGCCGCTAATGCCGGGGCATTGCCTCATCGTCCGCTTTCCAGGAATCTCCCCCATGTTTGGAAAAATCAAGCTCGCGTCGGGTCTGCTCGGCGTGTTGACCGTGTTCTGCCTTTTCCTGTTCGCGATCGAGGCGCTCGGTTTCTGGGCGCTCAAATCGACGCGCAGCGGGGTCGACGATCTGTCGAACGTCGCGATCACGCAGGTCGAGGCGGCCAGCCAGGCGACCCAGCAGCTGCTCGACGCGCGCATCAACCTGTCGCGCGCCGGCACGCGGATGGTGCGCGGCGGCCCGAAACCCGAGGACATCATCCGCCATGCGGGTGTTTCGCTCGCGGAAGCGGACAAGGCGTTCGCCGCGCTGACGGCCGCGCAGCCGGTCGACGATACGAACCGCGCGCGCGTCGCGGCGCTCGCCGAGCGCTATCGCGCGCTGCGCGGCGCGCTGGGCGAACTCGTGCAGTTCCTCGACGCCGACAACATCCAGGCATTCCTTGATCAGCCGACGCAGAGCATCCAGGACGCCTACGTCGCCGAGCTGCGCCGTTTTACCGACTATGGCGCCGCATCGAGCCGCACGGCGCTCGACACGATCGACGGTGGCATGCTCTGGTTCAAGTCGGTCGGCATCGTGCTGCTGGTGGCGATGCTCGCGGCGAGCGCGGCGATTTACGCGGCCGCGCGGCGCGCGGTCGTCGCGCCGCTGGAAGAAGCCGGCCGCCATTTCGAGCGGATCGCGCAGGGCCGGCTCGATGAAGTCGTGCGGGCAGGCGGCGTGTTCGAGATCGACCGGATGCTGCGCGGCCTCGCCGCGATGCAGACGAGCATCGCGGGCACCGTGCGCACGGTGCGTCAAGCGTCTGACGCGATCCATCTCGGCGCGGGCGAGATCGCGGGCGGCAACGCCGACCTGTCGGCGCGCACGGGCACCCAGGCCGCGTCGCTCGAGGAAACGGCCGCGAGCATGGAGGAACTGACGGCGACCGTCCGGCAGAACACCGACAGTGCGCGCGCGGCGAGCGCGCTGGCCGACGCGGCGCTCGAGGCGACGAGCCACGGCGGCGGCGTGGTCGACAGCGTGATCGACCGGATGCGCGGTATCGCGCAAAGCTCGGGGCGGATCGCGGAGATCATCTCGGTGATCGACGGCATCGCGTTCCAGACCAACATCCTTGCACTGAATGCGGCGGTGGAAGCCGCACGCGCAGGCGAACAGGGGCGCGGCTTCGCGGTCGTCGCGGGCGAAGTGCGCTCGCTCGCGCAGCGCAGCGCGCAGTCGGCGAAGGAGATCAAGGCGCTGATCGAGGATTCGGTCGCGCAGATCAACGGCGGCGCGGAACTTGTCGAGCGCGCCGGCGACGCGATGCGGACGGTGTCGGCGTCGATCACGCGCGTCGTGCAGACGATGTCCGAAATCACGGCGGCGTCGGTCGAGCAGAGCGTCGGGATCGAGCAGGTGAACCAGGCCGTCACGCAGATGGATCAGCTCACGCAGCAGAACGCGGCGCTGGTGGAGGAGGTCGCGGCGGCGGCCGCGTCGCTGAACGACCAGACCGCGCACCTGATGCAGGCGGTGTCGGTGTTCGAACTGGGCGATGGCCGCGCCGCACGCGGCGAGCGTGCGGCGCCGTCGCGCGCCGACGCAGGTTACGCGCCGGCCGGCAGCGCCGCG
Organism: Burkholderia sp. BCC0405; assembly: GCF_902833075.1. Lineage (NCBI taxonomy): Bacteria > Pseudomonadati > Pseudomonadota > Betaproteobacteria > Burkholderiales > Burkholderiaceae > Burkholderia > Burkholderia sp. BCC0405. Next base: position 188,029 of record NZ_CADFEO010000007.1, on the reverse strand, counting down.
TAGGCGGTCGCGAGGTGGTAGGGCGTCGTCGACGGCATGTCGGCGCGCGACACCTGCCCGTCAGCCGTCTTGCACTCGAACCAGCCGCGCGGATGCAGGAAGCGCGCGGCGAAGCGTTCGATCTGCCGCGCGAGCGGCGCGGAGGCCGGCGTGCCGCCGTGCGTCGCGAGCGCGCGCAGGTACTCGGTCTGCGCCCAGATCCGCTGTGTGCCGTCGATACACGCGCCTTGCGCGTCGAGCGCCGCGCAGACGCCGCCCGTCTGCGCATCGACGCCGTATTGCTCCGCGAACGCGAACGCGCGCGCCAGCGCGCCGGGGAGCCCGGTCTGTGCGAGCCGCGCGCCGGCCGCATCGACCAGATAGAACCACTCGAACTGATGGCCGGGCTCGAAACGGTTGTCGGCCGCGCCGAGCGGCAGCTCGGCCACGCAGCCGGTTGCCGTGTCGATGAACGTGCGCTCGACGGCCTGCGCGGTGTGCGCGAGCGCGTCGTCGAACGCCGCGTCGCCGAATGCATCGGCCGCCGCGAGCCAGGCTTCGGTCAGGTGCATCAGCGGATTCTGCAGCGCCCCGCTGCCGGACGACGAGAAATCGGCGTGGCGCGCCGCATCGAGCAGCGCGTCGCCGGGGCGCGGCGCGAAACGGTCCTGAATCAGCGCGGCGGTCTCCTCGGCCGCCTGGCGCGCGGCGGCGTCGCCCGACGCCGCATACCACGCGGCGCACGCGAACACGATGAAGGCGTGCGTATAGAGATCCTTGGTCGTGTCGAGCGGTGCGCCCTGCGCGTCCACGCTGTAGTGCCAGCCACCGTGGCGCGGGTCGCGAAAGTGCCGGCCCAGCGCGTCGAACAGCGCGGCCGCGTGCGCGGTGTCGCCGGCCTGCGCGAACACGAACAGTTGCCGCGCGCAGGCCATTGCGCGATAACGGGTGACAGGCATCGGCGCGTGGGTGGCCGGATCGACGGCCTCGAACGGCAGCTGCAACGTGTGGTCGAACCCTGAACCCCGCCAGATCGGCAAGACGACGTGCGCGAAGTGGTGGCGCAGCTGGGCGGCCTGGGCGGAAGCGGAGTCGGAAACGGACATGACGGGGTTGAGCACTGGGTTCGAAACGTGTCGGCGCGGCCCGGAGGAGCGGAGCGGCCGGGGCCAAGGATAAAACATTCCGCACGGCCGGCACCAAAAAAGGAGATAAATCGCATGCTGAGCAACCTGGAACTCGTGATGCGGCTCGTTCTCGCGGCGGCGCTGGGCAGCGTCATCGGCTTCGAGCGCGAGCGCCTGGCGTGGGCGGCCGGCCTGCGCACGCACATGCTCGTCTGTGTCGGTTCGACGCTGATCATGATCGTGTCGGCGTTCGGGTTCGCCGACGTGCTCGGCAGCAACGAGCATATCGTGCTCGATCCGTCGCGGATCGCCGCGCAGGTCGTGTCGGGCATCGGCTTCCTCGGCGCGGGCTCGATCCTGCTGCGCGGCGAGATCGTGCGCGGGCTGACGACCGCCGCGAGCCTGTGGTCGGTCGCCGCGATCGGCCTCGCGGTGGGCGGCGGGCTCTACGTCGCGTCGATTTCGGCGACGATCATCATCCTGATCATCCTGGCCGGCATCAAGCCGCTGGAGCGGCGCTACTTCACGGTGCGCCAGCGGCGCCAGCTCGCGCTGACGGTCGTGAGCGGCACGCTGAACTTCGATTCGCTGCACGCGGCGCTCGGCCCCGACAGTGCGCGTGTGAAGCAGTTCATCGTGCAGCGCGCCGACGACACGGGCGAGCACGACGAGGTGCGCATCGCGCTCGCGCGGGTGTCGGAACTCGAATACCAGGCGATCTGCGACAAGCTGCGTGCGCTGAAGGGCGTGACGCGTTTCGAAGAGGGCAACGGGTTGTCGGGCGACGAATAGGCTGAATCGGTTGCGGGGCGTGCGACAATGGACGATCACCGATTCCGTTCGACATCCGGGTCCGCGCTTGCGGGTCCTGCCATCCGATTTCCATGACCGAATCCGTTTCCTCGCCTCGCTCCCGCTTCCGTTCCAATCGTTCGTCGGCCCGTTCTCGTCAGCGTTCGGCTGCCGCCGCGGGCAGTACATCCGCAAGGGCGACGGCGCGGCCTGGCAGTGCCCCGGCCGGTGAGGCGTCGCGGGACGAACGGACGCTCGACCTTTTTGGCGATCCGGTGCTCGAGCCGGGTGAGCGCGCGCCGGCTGTGGCGCGTGAAGAAGCGGGTTCGCAAATCGACGCGGCCGTCGATGTCGCGGACGATGTGGCCTCCGGACGGCAGGCCGCGCTGGACGGGTTCAGTGCGCCGGAAGGTGTGGCCGCGGCAGGACAGGCGGAACCAGCAGACGGTGCGGCGATCCGGGAAATCACGACGGTGGCGCATGGCGTTTCGGCGCTTGAAGGCGAGGACGTTGCGGACGCCGGCGTCGTGCCGGCTTCTGGCGCCGCTGCGATGAAGGCTGTCGATATTTCCGTGGCCGATGGCGCTGCGACGAAGGCCGCCGATGTGCCTGCGGACGATGGCGCCGCCACGGTGGCGACCCAGCTGCAAGCAACCGATGATGCTGCGGCGAAGGCGACCGAATCTCAAGCGGCTGGCGGTGAAGTCGAGAAGACCGTGGCTGCTGCTGCCGCCGTCAAATCCCGCGATCGGCGATCTTCCGATGGCGCCGTGAAGGAACGTCGTGCGTCGTCGGGCGGCAAGCGCCGGGCGACTGCCGGTGCAAGCGACGTGACAGCGGAGCAATCCGCGCCGGTCGTGGCGAGCGTCGACACGGCGCCGGAGGCGGCCGGGGCGAGCACGACGCCGGACCCGGTGGCGACGGTCGAGCCGCAGATGTCGACGCAGCCGGCCAAGCCGGCAATCACCGCGAACACCGCGAACACCGCGAACACCGCGAACACCGCGAACACCGCGAACACCGCGAACACCCATGACGCCGCGCCGCGTGCCGACGCCACCGTATCCCCCGTCACGCAGCCGATGGCTTCCGCTGCCTCCTTTGTCACGAAGCCGTTGGCGGAGCGCGCGCAACCGGCCGTGCCAGCCTTCGATCCGGATATACACCTGCGCCCGCTGACCGACCGGCTCGCCGCCCTGCAGGCCGACGTGGACGGCCTGACGCGCATGGCCGATCGCGAGATGCGCCGCGTTAACCGCCTGCTGCTGGCGCTGGCCGTCGTCGTGCTGGCCGGGCTCGTCGCATTGGTGATGCAGACGCGGCAGATCGCGCACCTGAAGCAGGACGCAGCCACGAAGCAGCAGCGGATCGATCGCCTCGCGGCCGATCTGTCGACGCAGCAGGCAACGTTGATGACGCTCGAGGAGCATCACGAAGCGCTTCTGTCGCAGGTCGACAGGCTTCAGCGCAACGCGAATCGCGAGGCGGCCGTCGCGAAGCGTGCTCGTCGTACGCGTTAATCGTTTCGACCCTATCATGGGAGCCCGACGGCGTAAGGATCGCCCGTTATGTATCGGTGATCGGCCGTCGCGTCCATGCGGCAAACTGATGCGGTGCGCTGGCAGAGTTCAGGGAAAACCCTTAGAATGGAGTCAATCTAAGGGAAAACCCTAGCCACATCTGTCAGGAGTCTCACATGAGCTTCATCCTCGCCCTGCTGCAAAAGATCGACGACCTTTTCGTGTCCCCGCACCTGCCGCTCGACGCCGAATACTCGTACGCTGCGCGTCGTGCCGAAGCCGAGCGCGTGCGCCGTGCGCACCTCGTGCCGATCGTCCTGTACCGTCGCTGATTCGCTGATTCGCTGATTCGCTGATTCGCTGATTCGCTGATTCGCTGATTCGCTGATTCGCTGATTCGCTGATTCGCTGATTCGCTGATTCGCTGCCAGCGCGGCGCTCGCCGCACCTGCCTGCCCGCTTTCCGCCGCCGCATCGCGTGCCGGTGCGACCGTCCCGCTACACTGGAAGCTCAATTCCGTTCATGGTGACCGGGCCATGCTGCAGATGCGACCGATGACGGCCAGCGAATTCCACGCGTACCGCACGCGAGCCATCGACGGCTACGCGAACGATCTCGTTTCATCCGGACAAAATGCTGTCGAAGACGCGGCCGACCGGGCGCGCGCCTGTTTCGACACGCTGCTGCCGGACGGCCTGCGTACCTCCGGCCAGACCCTCGTGGTGCTCATCGACGGCGCCAGCGGCGACGCGGTGGGCGACCTCTGGTACGCGATCGTGCCCGAAGGGCCGAACCGCACGCTGTTCATCTACGACCTCGACATCGCCCCGTCCCGGCGCCGCCAGGGCTGGGCCACGCGCACGCTCGAGGCGCTCGATGCCGAGGCACGCCGGTACGGCGTCACCGAGATCGGGCTGTCGGTGTTCAATCACAACACGGCGGCCCGCGCGCTGTATCGCGCTTGCGGCTTCGCGCCGATCACGACGACCTTGATCAAGCCAGTCATTTCGGACTGAAGCCGCCGCCGGCACCGCATCGTCATGCGCTGGCGATTCGACTCGCCGCGATCGGCCAACACCGGCCCACTCTTTCGCTACTTCCGCCTGCCGAAAGTGCCGAACGGCCATCCGGCCGTTCGGCATACGTCACCGGCATACGTCACCGGCATACGTCACCGGCATACGTCACCGGCATACGTCACCGGCATACGTCACCGGCATACGTCACCGGCATACGTCACCGGCATACGTTACCGGCATACGTCTCCGGCATACGTCACCGCGCGCGCCCCTTCCATCTCCGCAACAGCAGCGCGTTGGTCACGACGCTGACGCTGGAAAACGCCATCGCCGCGCCCGCGATCACCGGGTTCAGCCAGCCGAGCGCCGCGAGCGGCACGCCGACCAGGTTGTAGACGAACGCCCAGAACAGGTTCTGCTGGATCTTCCGGTAAGTGCGCCGGGAGATGTCGATCGCGTCGGCGACGAGCGCCGGGTCGCCGCGCATCAGCGTGATGCCGGCCGTGTGCATCGCGACGTCCGTGCCGGTCGCCATCGCGATGCCGACATCGGCCGCGGCGAGTGCGGGCGCATCGTTGATCCCGTCGCCGACCATCGCGACGATCCCGCCATGCGTGCGCTTCAGCTCGGCGACGACGCGCGCCTTGTCGTCGGGCAGCACCTGCGCATGCACCTCGCCGATGCCGAGGGTCGCCGCGACGGCGGCCGCGCTGCCGCGGTTGTCGCCTGTCACGAGCACGCTCGCGACGCCGCGCGCCGACAGCGCCGCGATCGCGTCGCGGGCGCCCGGCTTCACGGTGTCGCCGAAAGCGATCAGCGCGAGCAACGCGCGCGGCGCATCGGCGCGCATCAGCCACGAGATCGTGTTGCCCGCGCGTTCGAGCTCCGCCGCGCGGGCGTCGAGCGCGGGCGGCACCGCGATGCCGAGCTCGTCGCGCCAGCGCGTGCTGCCGAGCGCGAGCAACTGGCCGCCGACGCGTGCTTCCACGCCGCGTCCCGCCACCGCACGCGCATCGGCGGCGACGGCCGACGGCACCGCACCGCCGCGTGCGGCCCTGCCGGCATCGTGCGCGGCGACGACGGCGCGCGCGAGCGGATGGTCGCTCTGGCGCTGCACCGCCGCCGCGAGCGCGAGCGCTTCGTCATGCGGCACGCCGACGGCTTCGAACGCCGTCACGGACGGCTTGCCTTCGGTCAGCGTGCCGGTCTTGTCGAACGCGATCACGGTCGTGCGCTGCGCGAGTTCGAGCGCCTGCGCATCCTTGATCAGCACGCCGTGCCGGGCCGCGACGCCCGTGCCGGCCATGATCGCCGCGGGCGTCGCGAGACCGAGCGCGCACGGGCACGCGATGACGAGCACCGCGACCGCGTTGAGGATCGCGGTTTCCGTGCCGGCCCCGGCGACCAGCCAGCCGACCAGCGTCAGCAAGGCGATGCCGAGGATCGTCGGCACGAACACCTCGCTCACGCGATCGACGAGCCGCTGGATCGGCGCCTTCTCGGCCTGCGCGGATTCAACGAGGCGGATGATGCGCGCGAGCGTCGTTTCCGCGCCGATCGCGGTGGTTTCGACGACGAGCGCGCCTTCGCCGTTGATCGAGCCGGCCGTGACGGCGTCGCCGTCGTCCTTCGGCACGGGCAGGCTTTCGCCGGTGATCAGCGATTCGTCGATATGCGAGCGGCCCGACACGACCCGGCCGTCGACGGGCACGCGCTCGCCGGGGCGGATGCTGACGCGGGTGCCGACGCGCACCTGCGCCAGCGGCACGTCGCGCTCGACGCCGTGCTCGATGACGCGCGCCCGGTCGGGACGCAGCGCGTTCAGCGCGCGGATCGCGTCGGTGGTCTGGCGCTTCGCGCGCGATTCGAGCCATTTGCCGAAGCGCACCAGCGTGACGATGACGGCCGACGCCTCGAAATACAGATGGCCGGGATGCGCGGGGGCGCGCAGCAGCATCCACAGGCTCAGCCCGTACGCGGCCGACGTGCCGAGCGCGACGAGCAGATCCATGTTGCCGGTGCGCGCCTTCACCGCATGCCAGGCTGCGCGATAGAAACGCGCGCCGAAGCCGAACTGGACGATCGAGGCGAGCACGAGCTGGAGCCAGCCGTGCAGCATCAGGTCGATGCCGAACGGCGCGACGAGCATCGGTGCGACAAGGGGCGCGCTCAGCACGGCGGACCCGATCACGAGGTTGCGTTCGCGAATCGCTTCGCGGCGCTTGCGGGCGTCGGGGTCTTGGGGCGAGCTGGCCGGCTGCGCGGCAGTGCCGGTCGTCGCACCGTCACCGTCTGAAGCCGCGGCGGCGAGCGACGCGCGGTAGCCGGCTGTGGTGACGGCCGCGATCAGCGCGGCGGCATCGAGCGCGCCGGCGCCGTGCACCGACGCACGCTCGATCGCGAGGTTGACGGACGCGCGGGCAACGCCCGGCACGGCGGCCAGCGCCTTTTCGACGCGGCCGGCGCAGGACGCGCAGGTCATCCCGCCGATGTCGAGTTCAAGATCGGCGGGGGCGGTGGCGGCTACCGGCGGGATCGCGGCGCCGGTAACCGGCGTTGCAGCATAGCCGGCTTGTTTCACGGCTTCGGCGAGCCGTGCGGCGGTCACATCGGGGGCGGCGTCGACGGTGGCGCGCTCGGTCGCGAGGTTCACCGACGCGCGCGTGACGCCCGGCACCTTCGCCAGCGCCTTTTCGACGCGCGACACGCAGGACGCACAGGTCATCCCGTCGATATCGAGTTCGATGACGGTGCTGTCGGCCGGACGCTGCCGGCTGGCAATGGAAGTGGCCGCGGCCATCGGCGTGGGCGACGAAGTGGCCGCGGCCATCGGCGTGGGCGACGAAGTGGCCGCGGCCATCGGCGTGGGCGACGCTTCGACAGGATGGGCATGCGCTGCCGTGGCGGCTTCGAGCACCGGGGCACGCACGGCGGCGCGATAGCCGGCCGCGCCGACAACATCGATGAGTTGTGCGGCTTCGACCGTTTCGTGCGCGGTCACGGTCGCCGTGTGAGTGTCGAGGTCGACCGTCGCTTCGACGACGCCCGGCACCGCGGCCAGCGCCCGCTGCACGCGGCCCGTGCAGCCGCCGCAATGCATGCCGTCGACGCTCAGCTCGATCGTATGCAGCGCCGCGGAGGCAAGTGGTTCAGTCATGTCGGATTCCCTGATTGCGCGGCGCATGCCGCGAATGGTTCCAGTATCAACATTCCCATGATGGTAAGGTCAAGCGGTGCATGGCGATGCGATGCAAGGCGGGCGGATCGGCTCGAGGCCATTACTGTTCACAGGGTGCCACGGACTGGAAAAAGCCAACGCCCGGCTTCCGGGCGGAAAGCCGGGCGTCATGTGCCTGCACACGATCGCCCTTTTCACTCGACGGTTGCCTTGCCACGGTGTCTTGAAAATGGCGCGGCTTGAACTGGATTGGCGGGCCGATCCGAAGTGTGCCTCGCAGACCTTGAACAGATCGCCGAACCGCACATTCGCGGGCTCGCGCCCCATTTGCTCGAGGATCTTCCAATCGCTTGCCGTTCGGAATGGCGTCAATCGTGACACCACTTGTCACTCCGGACGCCGGCTCGATCGGCGCCGAGACAGATACGAAACCGGCCGAAACTGCTTCGATGCCCCCCAATTTGCCTGAGGATCCGGCGAAAGATTTCGGACCTGATCGGCCCCCAAATACGCGCCGCCAGCTAATCGGCATATTGGGGATTGCCCCGAGGCGCTATGATACCGGCCTGACATCAGCGCCCACCGTTACGAACCGTAGCGAAACGGTTGTCCGGGCAGGCTGGGGTGCCTTGTTTTCGCCATTCGCAAGTCGAACAAGGCGTTGACTGAAAAGAACGATATTCGGCCAGTAATCGATGATTGAAAACCAGCAGGAATCAGTTTCTCTGCGGCGCGTGTGCGCGTCGCTGGTCATGGCGGCGTTGCTAGCAGGGTGCGCGTCGCAACCGGACGCAATCCAGCGGAAAACCGGCTGGATGCGCGCGGAAGTCGCCGACTCCTACGTCTACGCGTATCCGCTCGTGCTGATGGACGTCGCGAAGGAAGCGGCGACGGGCGGCGACGGCGCGCAACCGGGGCAGGCGCCGCTCAACACGCTGCGCCACGCGCAGGCGCTGCCGCCTGTCGGCGCGGTCAATCCGCCGTTGCCGGGCGTTGATACGCTCGACTCGACCGGCTGGCTCGACGTCGCTGCCGAACCCGTGATCGTCACGTTGCCCGACACCCGCGGCCGTTACTGGGATGCGCGCGCACTCGACATGTGGACGAACGTGCTGTGGTCGTCGTCGAGCGTGGCCGCACGCGGGGCACGCGGCGGCGCGCGATCGCAAACGATTGCCTTCGCCGCGAAGGACTGGCAGGGCACGCTGCCGAAGGGCGCGGTCCGGATCGACGTCCCGTCGGCCAACGCGTGGCTCGAAGTCCGGCTGCAGACGAGCGGCGGGCGCGACCTGACGAACGCGAAGAAACTGCAGCGTGCGATCCGCGTGGTGCCGCTGTCTGTCTATACAGGCGTGGCGCGCGGCGCGTCGGTCGCGGTCCACGCGGGCAGCGCGCCGTCCGAGGCGGTGGGCGGTGGCACGCCGGCCGAGCAGGTGGCGGCGCTCGATCCGAAGGCGTTCTTCGCGCGCTTCGCGCAGGCGCTGCAGGACAACCCGGCACCGGGCGACGACGCGCACGCACTGGAACTGCTCGGCGACATCGGCGTGTCGGCCGGCTACCCGGTGCTGTGGACGGGTGACCGCCTCGCGGCCGCGACGGCCGGCGTCGCCGAGGCGCGCGCGCGGCTCGCGACCCCGCCGTCGAACCTGCTGAACGCGAACGGCTGGAGCTGGATCGGCGATACGGCCGGCAAGTACGGTCAGGACTACACGCTGCGCGCGTACGCGGCCTACACGCAGTTCGGCACCGCGACGCGCGACGATGAAACGCTCGCGGTCGTCCGCGTCGACAGCGACGGTCATGCGCTGAACGGTGCGAACCGCTATGTGCTGCATTTCGCGCCGGGCGCGCTGCCGCCGGTGCGCGCGTTCTGGACGCTGACGCCCTATACGACGAACGGTGCGCTGCCCGACGTCGGATCGGCGCGCCGCTCGCTCGGCGATCGCGACCGCCTGCGCCGCAACCACGACGGCTCGATCGACATCGTCGTGTCGGCGTCGCCGGGCGGCGCACATGCGGCCAACTGGCTGCCGGCGCCGCGCGCCGATTTCGCACTCGCATTGCGCCTGTACGCGCCGAAGCCGCAGGCGAGCGACGGGTCGTGGATGCCGCCCGTTGTCGTCCGGAAATGAACGGATGACCGGCGGCGTTGTCCGACCGGCGGGCGCGACGGCGCCCGAACCCCGTACCGTCACCTCCTGAGCCTATACTTTCAGGATAGCGTGCGCGGCCGCCCGGTTGTCCGGTGCGGCCCGGCATCCCATCCCGAGACATTCAAGCATGGCAAGCGCAGACAAAGAAACCGTATCCTCGACCCTCCATGCCCTCGGTGGCGTTGCACGCTCGCGCCGGGCCCGGCGCATCGGCATCGGCCTGCTGATCTTCCTCGTTTTATTCGGACTGCTCGGGTTCTTCGCGGCGCCGCCGCTGATCCGCCATATCGCCGAGCAGCAGTTGAGCAAGCAGCTCGACCGGCCCGCCACGATCCAGCGCATCGCGCTGAACCCGTACACGCTGAACCTCGAAGCCGACGGCATCCATCTCGGCGACAAAGGCGGGCAGGGCGACTTCATCGACATCGCGAAGCTCGTCGTGCGGCCGTCGTGGTCGTCGCTGTTCCGCGGCGCGCCGATCGTCAATGAAGTCCGCCTCGACTCGCCGCGCTTTCATATCGTCCGCTACGACGCGCAGCGCTTCAACTTCACCGACCTGATCGAGAAGTTCTCGACGCCGTCGCCCAAGCCCGAAAGCAAGCCGACGCAGTTCTCGGTGTCGAACATCCAGGTCAACAACGGCCGGATCGATTTCGACGACCGCCTGCTGAACGAAAAGCACGTCGTCGACAACTGGACGCTCGGCATTCCGTACATCGCGACGCTGGCATCGAAGACCGACATCTTCGTCGAGCCGAAGCTGCGGGCGCGCTTCGACGGCAGCCCGATCGCGATCGACGGCAAGACCAAGCCGTTCGCGCAGTCGCGCGAATCGGAGATCGCGCTGAAATTCGACGGCCTCGACGTGCCGAAGCTGATCTCCTACGTGCCGGCGAAGCTGCCGGTGGCCGTGACGAGCGGTCTGCTGAGCAGCGACCTCAAGATCGATTTCGTGATGAGCGGCGAGACGCCCGCGCTGCGCGTATCGGGCACCGTCGACCTGAACGACGCGAAGGTGACCGACCACGCGTCCGCGCCGCTGTTCGCCGCGCGCGGCGTGCACGTCGCGGCGGCCAGCCTCGAGCCGCTGCGCAACGCGATGCACTTCGACGAGATCCGGATCGACCAGCCGGTGGTCGACCTGTCGCGCGACAAGCAGGGCGTGCTGAACGTCGAGAAGCTCGCCGGCCAGCCGGCCGCCGCGCCGAAGGCTGCCGAGGGCAAGCTGGCGGCGTCGGGCGCCGCGACCGCTTCCGCCGCCGCCGAAACGGCTGCCAGCGGCGCAAAGGCCGAAGCCGGCGCGAAAGAGGCGCCGCCGCTCGACCTGACGATCCGTCACTTCGCGATCGACGGCGGCACGGTCAACGTGGACGACCGCGTGCCGGCGACGCCGACCGCGCTGTCGCTCACGAAGCTCGCCGCGACGCTCGACGGCTTCTCGATGCAGGGCAAGACGCCCGCGAAATACACGCTGTCGACGTCGCTGTCGCGTGGCGGAGACGTGACGGCCGAAGGCACGTTCAATCTCGCGGAGAAGCAGGTCGAGAGCAAGCTGACGGTCGCCGCGCTCGCGCTGCCGGCGCTGCAGCCGTACCTCGGCGAAGCGACCCGTGCGCGTGTGCTCGACGGCACGCTCGGCGCGACCGTCAACGCGAAGGCCGACTGGGGCAAGACGCCGCTCGCCGCGCAGGTCGCCGACAGCACGGTCAGCCTGAAGTCGCTGAAGATCGCGACGCCCGACGCGAAGGCGCCCGCGATCGTGCTGCCCGACGCGAGCGCGAAGATCGCGAAGGTCGACGTGGCCACACGCACCGCGGAGATCGCGAGCGTCGACGCCAGCGGGCTCGCGCTCGACGTGCAGCGCCTGAAGGACGGCAAGATCGACCTTGCGGCGCTGGCCGAACCCGTGCAGGCGTCGGTGCCGAAGCGCACGGTCGCACGCAAGGCCGAGGCCGCCGCGCCGTCGTGGCATTACCGGATCGACGCGCTGAACGTGAAGGATGCGTCCGCGAACTTCACCGACCTGACGACGCCGCGCCCGGTGAAGCTGGCGCTCAAGCCGCTGGACCTGTCGGTGCAGAAGATCAGCGACGACCTGACCAAGCCGCTGCCCGTGCAGCTGAAGGCGACGCTGAACCGCAAGGGTTCGCTGAACGTGACGGGCGACGTGACCGCGCAGCCGCTGAAGCTCGGCCTGAAGATCAACGGCAACCGCCTCGACGCGGCCGCGTTCGAGCCGTACTTCGGCAGCGCGCTGAACGCGACCATCGCGAGCGCGCTGCTCAACGCGCAAGGCAACCTGACGTTCGCGCAGGTGAAGGACGCGCCGCGCGCGACCTATCGCGGCGATGCCGCGCTGGTCGACGTGCGGATGCTCGACAAGGCGACGTCCGATCCGTTCGCGGGCTGGCGCTCGCTCGCGCTGTCGAACCTGAAGGTGAACTACGACGAGAAGGGCACCGACGTCGATGCCGCGCGCGTGACGTTCTCGAACTTCTACGGCCGCGTGCTGCTCGATGCGCAGGGGAAACTGAACCTGAAGGACGTCGTCGCGAAGCAGACGGGCCCCGCGCAATCGCTCACGCGCGACGCGAGCAAGGGCGAGCCCGTGCCGCTGTCGCCGGGCGTCGCACCGGCCGCATCGGCCGCGGTCGCGCAACAGGCGTCCGCGCCGGCCGCCGCATCGGCGACGGTCGTCGTGAAGGCCGCGCAGCCGCCGCAGAACCCGGTGCGGATGCATTTCGGCGAGTTGCTGCTGCAGAACGGCCGCGTCACGTATACCGACAACTTCATCAAGCCGAACTACACGGCGAACCTCGTCGCGATCAAGGGCACGGTCGGCGCGTTCGGCACGGATTCGACGACGTCCGCGCCGGTCGACGTCGCCGCGAATCTCGCGGGCAACGGGCCGATCTCGATCAAGGGTTCGGTGAATCCGCTGATCGAGAAGCCGGCGCTCGACCTCACCGCGACCGCGCACGACATCGAGCTGACCAACCTGACGCCGTATTCCGCGAAGTACGCGGGCTATCCGATCACGAAGGGCAAGCTCAACGTCGACCTGCATTACGCGCTCGAGAACGACCAGCTGAAGGCGAACAACCACATCTTCATCGACCAGCTCACGTTCGGCGACCATGTGGAGAACGACACGGCGACCAAGCTCCCGGTGAAGCTCGCGATCTCGCTGCTGAAGAACACGCGCGGCCAGATCGACGTGAACCTGCCGGTGTCCGGCTCGCTGTCGAATCCGGAATTCAGCGTTGGCGGACTGATCTGGCGCGCGGTGCTGAACCTGATCGCGAAGGCCGTCACGTCGCCGTTCTCGCTGCTCGCGAATGCGTTCGGCGGCAGCGGCGGCGAGGATCTCGGCTACGTCGAGTTCGCGCCGGGCTCGTACCAGCTGACCGACGCGCAGCAGAAGAAGCTCGACACCGTCGTGAAGATGCTGACCGAGAAGCCGTCGATCCGCCTCGATCTGATCGGCCGCGTCGATCCGGCGAAGGACACGTCCGGGCTCGGCGAAGCGTACGTCGATCGGCTGGTGCGCCAGCAGAAGCTGAAGGACGTGGTCGGGCAGGGCGAGAGCATCGACCCGATGTCGGTGAAGGTCGAGCCGGCCGAGTACAGCAAGTACCTGACGCGCGCGTACAAGGCCGCCGACTTCAAGAAGCCGCGCAACCTGATCGGCCTGCAGAAGACGCTGCCCGACGCCGACATGAAGAAGGCGCTCGCCGAACATGCGCCGGCAGACGACAACGCGCTGCGCGCGCTCGCGCAGCAGCGCGCACAGGCCGTGCGCCAGTACCTCGACGGGAAGATCGATTCGAGCCGCGTGTTCGTCGTCGCGCCGAAGCTCGATGCGAAGGGCATCGAGGACAAGGGCGCGACCACCCGCGTCGACTTCGGCCTGCAGTAAGCAGGCCATCCGCCGCCGCCGCGTCCGGCCATCCGTTCGGGCGCGGCGGCGTGCTTCCTTCAGCGTGCGGCGATCGCCGGTTCCTCGCGCTTGCCCAGTTCCTTCTTCGCGGCCAGCGGCAGACGCGCGTCGTCCCACTGCGCCAGCCATTCGACTTCCTTCGCCGTGAACACCTGTCCGTAGTTGCGCAACGCGTACTGCAACGCGTCGACGACGTGGTGGCGAATGATTTCGGGGGTGCGTGCATCGTCCAGCACGAACCGGAGGGCTTCCAGGGTCGACATACTCGTGCTCCGGGTCAGGGAAAACCCTTTATCACACGCCAATAGTCGCGCGCCAAGCCGGAAAAAAAATCATGCGGCAAGTGACGCTGCGCAAGGTTTGACCGATGCCCCCGCGCAGTGCCGGCAGATGAGCGCGCACGCTGCAGCGTGCGCCAGGCCACCGTGCTTTGCGACCGCTTCATGTCACTTGCGATTCGTTACGTTTGATAGAAAACAGAAAGCCCCGCTTCATGCGACCGCCGCACGATCCGGCGATATTTTGCGCGCCTGATGGCAAGTCACGCAGTTCAACGTCAATCGATGAGGTGGGGTGATCATGTCTTTCCTTGGTAAGCAGCGGAGGTGGGTGGCGGTGGTAGCGGGCGCGCTGGCGCTTGCCGGCGCGGGTGCGCACGCGGCGCAGCAGGACGGCGACAGCCAGCGCGAGGACCGCGACCACGCGAGCCGCGTCGTGAAGCACGTGCTGCTGATCAGCGTCGACGGCCTGCACGAGCAGGATCTCGCGCGCTGCATCGGCGCGAACACGTGCCCGAACATCGCGGTGCTCGCGAAGACCGGCGTGACGTACACGAATGCCTATACGCCTGGCCTGTCGGATTCGTTCCCCGGCCTCGCCGCGCTCGTGACGGGCGGCTCGCCGAAGACGGCCGGCCTGTTCTACGACGTGTCGTATGACCGCAACCTGTACGAGCCGGGCGACACGAGCTGCTCGGGCAAGCAGGGCTGGAACGTCGTGTTCGACGAGACGACCGGCATCGATGCCCAGAACGGCGGCGCGCTCATCCACCTGGACGGCGGCGGCGCGTTCAACCCGCAGGCGATCCCGAACGCGAAGGTCAACGGCAAGTGCGTGCCGGTCTATCCGCACAACTACGTGAAGACCAACACGGTGTTCGAGGCCGTGAAGGCGGGCATCCCGAACGCGACCACCGCGTGGGCCGACAAGCACGCATGGGGCTACGACTGGCTGAACGGGCCGTCGGGCACCGGCGTCGACGATCTGATGCGCACCGAGATCAACTCGATCGATCCGGCCACGGGCACGAACTACACGGATGTCTACTCGCACACCGCGCGCTTCGACAACCTGCACGTGCAGGCGCTGATCAACCAGATCAACGGCCGCGACTCGACGGGCACGAAGCGCGCACCGGTGCCGACGCTGTTCGGCGCCGATTTCCAGACGCTGAGCGTCGCGCAGAAGGCGACGGTCGCGACGGGCGGCGGCTATCTCGACGCGAACTTCACGCCGAACGGGCAGGTCGCGAACGCGATCACGTACGTCGACAACGCGATCGGCCAGGTCGTCGCGGCGCTGAAGCAGGCGAACCTGTATTCGTCGACGGCCGTGATCGTCACGTCGAAGCACGGCCAGTCGCCGACCGATCACACGAAGCTCGTGAAGAACGGCGACACGCTGACGAAGCTGCTCGAAACGAACAACTACATCGACCCGAACGGCAACTTCGGCCAGAACAACACGAAGACGGGCAACCTGAACGATGGCTCCGGCCTGGTCGACACGGGCTTCGTGCAAACCGACGACGTCGGCCTGATCTGGCTGCGCGACCGCAACCAGCGCACGGCCGTGGTGCAGACGCTGAAGGCGAACCTGGGCTGCAACGCGCCGGGGATCTGCGCGGATGGCTCGCAGGCCGACATCCTGTACGGCGCGGCGCTTGCCGAGCGCTTCGGCGATCCGGCCAACGGTCGCACGCCGGACATCGTCGTCCAGCCGAATCCGGGCGTGATCTACACGTCGAGCACGAAGAAGGACGAGGAGCACGGCGGCAACGCACCGGATGACAGCCACCTTGGCCTGCTCGTGTCGTATCCGGGCCTGCATCGCGCACGCACGGTGACCGACGCGGTCGGCACGAAGCAGGTCGCACCGACGATCCTCGGGCTGCTCGGTGCGAACCCGCGCCTGCTGCATGCGGTGGTGGCCGAGGGCACGGAGGTGCTGCCGGGGCTCGGTATCGATCGCTGAGCGACGCGACGCCGCCGCACAGCCCGCCGCCGGCCGCGCGGCGGGCTGCTTGTGCGCCGCGTGAGGGGCTGTGAGGCGCTGTCCGCGCCTACTTCGCGAACAGCACCGGCATCATGTGCAACGCGCAATCGTGCATGCGTTTGCCGATCGCCTGCACGTCCGGCTCGTCCTGCGCCATGAGCGAATCGCCCGCGCGTTTCATCGCCGCGTAGCTGCCGCGCATCGCCGCATACAACGGAATCGGCGACGTGGCGCCGGGGCTCGGCCCTTCGAAATAGCCGGTTGCGGCGAGTTCGCCCAGGTAGTAGGTGTACAGCGCACCGACGTGGTTCGCTTGCAGCCACGCCATCAGCTGGATGCGCCGGTAGACCGACACGAGATCGTCTTTCGGGCGCGCGCCGAGCGCGACGAAGATCTGCAGCCGCGCGAGCCAGTTGCCCTGGCGCGCGGCCTCGACGAGCGCCGTCCACTGCGCGGGCGTCGTCGAGCCCGGCTCGCGCAGGCTGCGCATGTAGTCGATCACGGCCTGCTGGTCGGGTGCGGGGCCGATCTGGTCGGGCGACCTGCACACGAAGCGGGATACGTCGATGTCGGCGTCACCGAGATGGTCGAGTTCGTGCTTGATCTTGCCGTACACGTCGTCGAGCTGTTTCTGGACGTCGTCCCTCGACCATTCGGCCGGCAGCGGGCCCAGCCACGCGAGTTCGTCATCATGGGCAGCCGCGGCCGCGCGGTAGCGGGCGAGCGCGGCATCGCGGCGCCGGATGGCGGCGGCCTCCTCGTCGCGCGCGTTGTCGGCCATGCGCTGCGCGACCAGGTCGCCGGCGTCGGTCAGCTTCGCGCAGCGGGCGAAGGCGTCGTCGCGGTGCGTCCAGCACGCGTTGTCGACCGTGTAGATCCAGCGGGTGTTGACGGTCTCCAGCACATAGTGCGTCTCGCCTGCCTGCCGTGCGACGGCGGCGCGTCCCTTGTCATCGGTCACGCCCTCGGCCAGCGCCTTGCCGTCGTGCGTGGTCCAGCTGTAGGGCTCGTTGCTCAGCGGTATTTCGCTGCCGCTGTCGCGGGTCAGGTTGATCGCGTAGCGCGTTGTCGGCTTCGTCTCGGCGTGCGCGACACCGACGGCGGCGAAGGCGGCGAGCGCGACCGCGGCGCAGCGATGCCAGGTTTTTTTCGGGTGCGTGATGGCGGGCCGCCGGATGCGGCCGCGGTGTGACGACGGGGTGTTCATTGCCCTCTCTGCGTTGTTGTTCTGGTCGGCTTCGTTTGACGACGCGCGAGTGTAGCAGGCACGCATCGCGACGGACGGCTTGAATTCTGTCGCCCGCACCGGCATATTCGCCACGCATCACCCGTTCAACGACGCACCGGGAGGTTTGTTCATGCGCCTGCTGCTTGCCCTGCTGCTGCCGTGGTTCCAGTTCTTCACGATCGGCCGCCCGATCGCCGGGATCATCTGCCTGATCCTGCAAATCACGATCATCGGCTGGCTGCCGGCCGCGATCTGGTCGGTGTATGCGCTGAGCCAGTACAAGACCGACCGGAAGATCGAGGCGGCGCTGCGCGGGCGGTGACAGATCGCGGAAAGGGGAATCCGCGCGTCGTCTGAAGAAGACGATGCGGCGCGCGAGCGCGGAAATGGCCAGGCTCGCAGGCATGTCGACGAAGACGATTCAGGATTTCGAACAAGGTCGGGGCGACGGGACGGTGCAGACGATGGACCGCATCTTCGGCATGCGGGGATTGAAGCCCGGCGTCCTGCGGCAGAACACATCACAAGCCGGACGTGACGGCGCATCCGTCCTGTCGTCGGCAACGCATCCGCCTCGGGCTGCTTCATCGGATTCCGCTTTCCCCCTTCGCTGGCTATCCCGGCGGCGCCCCCTCCAGCGCCTCCGCCCGCGCAAACAGCCAGTCGACGAAGGTGCGCAGCGACGGATCGTCGTCGTCGCGATACAGGCAATGAAACGGCGGCCCTTCCAGGCGGACCTCCGGAAACAGTGCGACGAGCCGCCCGTGTTCGAGGTCGTCGCGCACCACTGCGCGCGGCGCGAGGCACACGCCGAGCCCGCTCGCGGCAGCCTTGGTCATCAGGAAGAACTCGCGATAGAACGGCCCGCGCAGCGTCTCGGTGACGGCCGAGCCCGCCTGGTGGAACCAGTATTGCCACGCCTGCGGCAAGCCCGCGTAATGCAGCAGCGGCGCGTGGCGCAGGTCGGCCGGCGTACGCGCCTGTTCGAGCACCGGGTGGCCGGGCGCGCACACCGGCACCGCGACGGTCGCGAGCAGCGGCCGCGACACGAATCCCTTGCGGCGCAGCTCCGGCGTATAACGGCGAACCACGATGTCGCAGGTTTCGTCGAACTGGTCGCGCTCGTTGTCGGGCGTCGCGACGAGTTGCACGTCGATATCCGGATGCTCGGCCTGGAACACAGCCAGTTGCGTGAGCAACCATCCGTGCGCGAATGACACCGACGCGTTGATCCGCACCGGATGGCCGCCGACGGGTTCGAACATCTGCCCCGTCGCCTGCGCGAGCCGGCCGAGACAGCTCGCGACGTCGACGAGGTAGTGCCGCGCGCGCGGCGTGAGCCGCAACGAGCGCCCGTCGCGCTCGAACAGCTTCTGCCCGAAGAACGATTCGAGCACGCGGATCTGCTGCGCGACGGCGCTCTGGGTCACGTTCAGCTCGTCGGCGGCGAGGGTGAGGCTCTGCAGGCGGCCGGCAGCTTCGAAGCTGCGCAGCGCGTTGAGGGGCGGCAAGCGGCGCATCGTGAGATCGAGAAGAAAAGCTACACAGTGGGTCAAAAAATGTCGTTTGTGGCGGCTGGGGCGCCTCCCTATGATGGCGCCGACAGGAGAGAACGCCCCGATGACGATCATATCGCCACCCGATGCCCGAGCAACCGGAATTCGCCACCGTCTTCGCCTTCGGCGCGCGGCGCGGCGCGCGATGCGCCGCCCGGCCGCAGTGCCGCCCGTGCGCGGCTGCGGCGCGCTGGCGCTCGCCTGTGCCGGACTGTTCGCGGCGCTGACCGGATGCGCGACGAAATCGGACAACGAACGCCAGATCGGCAGCGGCGGATCGCTGGTGCGCTACAGCTCCAGCCAGACCGAGGTCGACCTGACCGATCGCGAGCAGCAGACGCTGCGCATGCTCAGCGACCGCAGCTATGCGGATGCGACGCAGGCGCGCGTGCTCGACGCGGTGGCCGGCGTGCTGCGTGCGCAGGGTTATGCGCCGGTGACGGTCGATCGCGATTCGGGGCTGGTGGAAGCGGGGCGCAGCGACACGCTGATCCCGAAATGGCGTCAGCTGTTGCGTGGTGCGCTGAAGGCGCGTATCGGAATGCTGCCGACGAAGCCCGATCACGAACGCGTGGCCGCGATCGTGACGGTTCGGGCGGGGCGGGACGCGCACGCGGCGATCGTGCGTGCACGATTCGATCGCACGGTGTGGGACAGTGCCGGCGATTCGCGAACCAAGACCGTCCTGGAGCCCGAGTACTACCAGGCGTTCTTCACGGAAGTGGACAAGGCGATGTGCACGACGAAGTGCGAGCGGTGAGCGGCGTGCCCACCGGGATGTGAAAGCCGGGGCATGCAACCACCCCGGCAGCGTGGCAGCGCCGGGATGCGCCCCGGCGTGCCACGCGGGTGAGGCCTATTTCATTGCAAACAGCGTCAGGTTCATGAAGATCTTGAACGCATAGCCGAGCGTGACGGCGCCGATCACGCCGCCCGCCCACAGGACGACGAACCACATCCAGCCGCGCATCCGCGACCGCGGCGCCGCAGCGGGGCGTTCGGCGGAATCAGTGGTGGTAGTAATGCTGGTCTTCATGGCGCACCTTGCCTCGGAATACCCAGTAACCCATCGTCGTGTAGGCGATGATGATCGGGAGGATAACCGCTGCGCCGACCAGCGTGAAGGTCTGGCTGGAACGCGGCGCCGCGGCTTCCCAGATCGTCATCGTCTGAGGAATCGCATACGGGAACAGCGTGACGAGCAGGCCGACGTAGCCGAGCAGCACGAGTGCCAGCGCAAGCACGAACGGGGTCATGTCATGCCGGTCGCGCACCGCGCGGCGCATCCACACCGCGCACCCGGCGACCAGGAACGGCACCGGCAGCAGGCGCCAGAAAAGCCCCGAATCGAACCAGCGCTGCGCGATCGCCGGATCCTGCAGCGGCGTCCACAGGCTGACGACCGCGATGAAGCCGAGCAGCACGACCGTCAGCGGCCATACGACGCGATGCAGGCGCCGCTGGAGGTCGCCCTCCGTCTTCGCGACGAGCCAGCAGCAGCCGAGCAGCGCATAGGTCACGATCAGGCCGAGGCCGGTCAGCAGGCTGAACGGCGTGAGCCAGTCGAAGGCATCGCCCGCGAACACGCCGTCCTTCACGTTGATGCCCTGCAGGAACGCGCCGAGCGCGATCCCCTGGAAGAACGTCGCGCCGGCCGAGCCGCCGATGAACGCGAGATCCCACAGCTGCTTCGTGCGCCGCGCCTTCGCGCGGATCTCGAACGACACGCCGCGGAAGATCAGGCACACCAGCATGAAGATCAGCGGCAGGTACAGCGCGGACAGCACGGTCGAATAGACGACCGGGAACACCGCGAACAGCCCGGCGCCGCCGAGCACGAGCCACGTCTCGTTGCCGTCCCACACGGGCGCGACCGTGTTCATCATCAGGTCGCGTTCCTTCTCGTCCGGGAAGAACGGGAAGACGATGCCGATGCCGAGGTCGAAGCCGTCGAGCACGACGTACATGAAGAGCCCCAATGCGATGATCGCGGCCCAGATTACGGTGACGTCCATAGGTTTTCTCGTGTGCGGAAAGGGTGGGGCTCAGACGGTCTCGAGCGGCTCGTCGACGGCCGACATCGGGCGGCGCGCGGTGTGATCGGGGCGCGTGTCGGGCGTGTCGTCGTGCTTCACGTCGGGCAGCGCGGGGCCGGCCTTCATCAGCTTCAGCATGTAGTACACGCCGGTGCCGAACACGAGGAAATACACGATCACGAACGTCATCATCGACAGGCTGACCTGCTGCACCGACAGCGGCGACACGGCGTGCGCGGTGCGCATCACGCCATACACGACCCACGGCTGGCGGCCCGCTTCGGTTGTCACCCAGCCCGCGAGCAGCGACACGAAGCCGGTCGGGCCCATCACGAGCGCGAAGCGCTGGAACCCCTTCGATTCATACAGGCGGCCGCGGCGGCGCAGGAGCCACGCGAGCGCGGCGAGGCCGATCATCGCGAAGCCGAGGCCGACCATGATCCGGAAGCTCCAGAACACGACGGTCGAATTCGGGCGGTCTTCCGGCGGGAATTCCTTCAGGCCGCGGATCTCGCCGTCCCAGCTGTGCGTGAGGATCAGGCTGCCGAGGTGCGGCACCTTCACCGCGTAGCGGGTCGTTTCCGCCTTCATGTCCGGAATGCCGAACAGGTTGAGCGGCGTGCCGCCCTTCTCGGTTTCCCACAGCCCTTCGATCGCGGCGATCTTCGCGGGCTGGTGCTTCAGCGTGTTGATGCCGTGCTGGTCGCCGATCACCGCCTGCAGCGGCGCGAGCACGAGCAGCAGCCACAGCGCCATCGAGAACATCTTCTTCACGCCCTTGTCGCGGCGGCCTTTCAGCAGGTGCCATGCGCCGGTCGCGGCCACGACCAGCGCGGCGACGATGAACGCGGCGATCGCCATGTGGAACAGGCGATACGGAAACGACGGGTTGAAGATGATCGCGAACCAGTCGGTCGGCACGACGCGGCCGTCGACGATCTCGAAGCCCTGCGGCGTCTGCATCCAGCTGTTCGACGCGAGGATCCAGAACGTGGAGATCAGCGTGCCGATCGCGACCATCAGCGTCGCGCCGAAGTGCGCGCGCGGGCTCACGCGGTTCCAGCCGAACAGCATGATGCCGAGGAAGCCGGCCTCGAGGAAGAACGCGGTCATGACCTCGTACATCAGCAGCGGCCCGGTGACCGCGCCGGCGAAGCTCGAGAAGCCCGACCAGTTCGTGCCGAACTGGTAGCTCATCACGACGCCGGAGACGACGCCCATCCCGAACGCGACGGCGAAGATCTTCGACCAGAACAGGCAGAGGGTCTTGTAGTACTGCTTGCCGGTTTTCAGCCAGCGATATTCGAGCACGGCGATGAAGCTGGCGAGGCCGATGCTCAGCGCCGGGAAGACGATGTGAAAGGAGACGGTGAACGCGAATTGCAGGCGGGCCAGATCGAGGGCCGAAAGAGCGGTGTCCATACCAGTTGACCGAGGCTGACGATACCCGCCGGCGGGTGCCGGCGGCCCCCTGCGGACGGGCGTCGGGGTTGGCTGGAGTATGGGCCGCGATGTTGCGCCGCGAAATGCGCCAACTCGTCGCAGATGTCCAGCCCGCCGCGCGCGATTTCGGGGTAAATCGTTGATTCGTATCAAGAAGGCTGCTCGCGGCGCGAGCGGTCGCGGCGTGGCGGTCTGACGCACGTGCGTCAATATGGCGCGTCGCGTCATTGGAACGGTTTGGTGCGGATGCAAACGCCGCGTGACATCGCCCCGTGCGGCGCCGGTGCACGGCCGAACCGTTGCAATGCGTTAACGCGTAACACGCCCGGTCGCGCCGGCGGGCCGTGGCCGATGGGGTCTGTCACATTGGTAACGCCGCGCAACATTGGCGCGTGCGCCTGTAATGGATGGCGGATCGCGCGCGGCGTAGCGTTCGGTATATCGGGTTCGCATCGACGAACCGCCAGCCGGAGAACGTGACGTGAATGGATTGAAGCTCGCACTGGGCGCGGTGGCCGCAGTGGCGATCGCGACGGGCGGCGTGGCGCATGCCGCCCGGGTCGGGGTCTATATCGGCCCCGGCTACCCGTATTACTACCCCGTCGTCCCTGCGCCTTACTACTACCCGTCGCCCGTCGTCGCGGTGCCCGTCGATCCGGGGCCGCCGCCCGAGTACGTCGAGAAGGGGCAGCCGCAGGACGATGGCGACGCGAACGTCTGGTACTACTGCGACGCGTCGAAGCATTACTACCCGTATGTGAAGACCTGCAAGTCGGGCTGGCGATCGGTGCCGGCGCGGCCGCAATGACGGAGACGCGACGATGAAATCCGTATTTCGACCTTTGCGCGTGCCGGCCGCGCTGGCGCTGGCCGGCCTGCTCGGCGCGTGCGCGTACATGCCGACCGGGCCGAGCGTGATGGCGCTGCCCGGCACCGGCAAGTCGTTCGACCAGTTCCGCGCCGACGATGCGAACTGCCGTCAATACGCGTTCCAGCAATCGGGCGGCGTGAGCGCGAGCCAGGCGTCGACCGCGAGCGCGGTCGGCAGCGCGGCGGTCGGCACGGCACTGGGTGCGGCGGCAGGCGCGGCGTTCAACGGCGGCACGGGTGCGGCCGTCGGCGCGGGCGCGGGGCTGCTCGCGGGCAGCGTGGTCGGCGCCGGTGCGGCGCAAGGCTCGGCCTACGACATTCAGCGCCGTTACGACTACGGCTACCTGCAATGCATGTACGCGACCGGCAACCGCGTGCCGGTGCCGGGCGGGATGAGCGGCGGTGGTGGCGGTGGCGGGTATGGCGGTGGCGGATATGACGGCGCACCGCGTGCGGCGCCGCCGATGCCGCCAGCAGGCGTTCAGCCGCCGCCGCCGCGTTACTGATGGTGGTCCGGGCGGTGTCGTGCGGCATGGCGCGCAGGTGCGCCGGGTACGCCGTGCGCGCATCGACCGTCGGTACGCACACGCCGGATGAATTGCGTACACTCTGAGTCTCGTTTCGGCAGGGCCGGGCCCATCGGTTCCGGTCCGCGTTTACCCAGGACTCAGCGATGATCGATTTACGCAGCGATACCGTGACACGTCCGAGCCAGGCAATGCTGGCCGCGATGACTGCCGCCGAAACCGGCGACGACGTATGGGGTGACGACCCGACCGTGCTGCGCCTGCAGGCGGTGATGGCGGAGCGGGCCGGGAAGGAAGCCGGCCTGTTCTTCCCGAGCGGCACGCAGAGCAACCTGGCCGCACTGATGGCCCATTGCGAGCGTGGCGACGAGTACATCGTCGGCCAGCTCGCGCACACCTACAAGTACGAAGGCGGCGGTGCGGCCGTGCTGGGCAGCATCCAGCCGCAGCCGATCGAGAACGCGCCGGACGGCACGCTGCCGCTCGCGAAGATCGCCGCGGCGATCAAGCCGATCGACAATCACTTCGCCCGCACGCGCCTGCTCGCGCTCGAAAACACGATCGGTGGCCAGGTCTTGCCGGAAGGCTATGTGCAGGAAGCCGCCGCGTTCGCGCGCAGCCGCGGGCTGTCCCTCCACCTCGACGGCGCGCGTGTGTGCAACGCGGCCGTCGCGTCGGGCCGTTCGATCGCCGAGCTGTGCGCGCCGTTCGACAGCGTGTCGATCTGCTTCTCGAAAGGGCTCGGTGCACCCGTCGGCTCGGTGCTGGTCGGCAACCGTGTGCTGATCGAGCGTGCGCAGCGCTGGCGCAAGGTGCTCGGCGGCGCGATGCGCCAGTCGGGCATTCTCGCGGCGGCCTGCCTGTATGCGCTCGACCACAACGTCGAGCGGCTCGCGGACGATCACGCGAATGCCGCGCATCTCGCCGAAGGCCTCGCACGCATCGACTCTGTGAAGGTGCTGTCGCACGCGACGAACATGGTGTTCGCGCAATTCCCCGAAGCCGATTGCGCGCCGCTCGAGGCGTGGCTCAAGGCGCGCGGGATTCTCACGCAGATGCTGTACGCGTCGCGCTTCGTCACGCACTGCGACGTGTCGCGCGCCGATATCGATACGTTTATCGACGCGGTCGGGACGTATTTCGCGCCGCGCCGCGCGTAAGGTGGAATGCGCCGGCCGGCGGGGGCGCCGGCCCGATGTGGCGCGAAGCAGGAGGCGGAGAGGCGACGGGGGCGACGGGGCGATCCGTCTGTCGATATCGGGCGAGCCGGCGGATTATGCTTTGCGGGGTGCGTCGGCGGGCGGTGTGCCGTCGTGGAACAGCGCCTGCAGTTGCGTGCGCAGTTCGGCGCTGTCGGCGTGCTGGTGCACCAGCACCGCATGTTGCACGGCGGCCTCCAGGAGTTCCTTGTCGGAGTCGGCGGAAATCGCGACCGAGCAATGCATCGTGCTGGGAAACTCGCGGCAATCGATGTAGCGGCGAGACATGATGTTCTCCTTGCGGGAAAGGGCATGGCCGGATGTGCGTGATCGGCCGCGCGGCGCGCTCGCGGGGCCGATGGAAAAAGTATAGGCGGCGCGGCGGCGATTCTCGCCGTCAGGCGTACCGCGCCGCGCAAACGCGCGTCACGGCAGCGGCGCGAGCAGCCGGCGCGCCGCTTCGACGACCCGCTTGGACAATGACGCCATCGTCGGCGATTGCACGGTCCACGCGTGCCAGTAGAGCGTGACGTCGGTCGGATGCGCGGGCGCGAGATCGACGAGCCCCTGCGTGTCGAGCGGCGCACTGCCGATCAGCGGCTCCGGCACCATCGCGTAGCCGAGCCCGTGGCGCACCGCCGCGAAGTGCGAATGGGTGCCCGGCACGTAGTGGCACGGGTACGCGCCCTCGGGCAACCCGAACTTCTCCTTCAGGAACGACGACTGCAGCGTATCGCGCCGCGAATACGCGACGACGGGCGCCTTGCGCGCGCTCGTGCGGTTCAGCCCGCGCGGAAACCAGCGCACCGCGAACGCGGCGGCCGCGAGCAGCCGGTAGCGCATCGTGCCGAGCGGCGTCGCGAGGCAGCCGCGCATCGGCTTCGGCTCGGTCGTCACGCAGCCGACCGCCATCCCGCTTTCGAGCAGCGCGAACGTGTGGTCCTGATCCTCGACGATCAACTCGAACAGGATGCGCTCGCCCGCGAGCACCGACGTCAGCGCCGGCAGAAACCACGTGCCGAGGCTGTCGGAATTGAGCGCGATCGTGACGGAGATCGGCGATTCGCGCTCGGTCGCGAGCGTGCTTTGCAGGTCGGCCTGCAGCAGCGCGACGCGGCGCAGGTGCTGCAGCACGCGCTGCCCGGCCACCGTCGGGCGGCACGGCCGCGTGCGCAGCACGAGCGGCGTGCCGAGGCTCGCCTCCAGCGCGCGGACCCGCTGCGTGACGGCAGAGGCGGTCACGTGCAGGCGCACGGCCGCCTGCTCGAAGCTGCCCGTGTCGGCGACGGCCAGCAGCGCGGCGGCCTGCTTCGGATCGATCGTCAGAGACATGGATCAGATAGCCCGAGACAGATTGTGATACTCAAAACGATGGAGCCTGGTTGGTTATGGTGTTGCGGCCGATCATGACGCGCGATGATCCAGTGTGCCATGGAAATCGGTCCCACCTTGGGACCAAACTGTGACCGATTCGGCATGTCGTGCCAGATGGTCTGGCGCTGGATGCGCGTACCGGAGAAGCATGTCGGAACTCGACCATCCACCCGGCTCCTTCAGTCGCTCAAGCGGTGGCAGCTAGCCCAGGTGTGCCGCACATCGTGGAATCGAATATTCTCGACGCTGGCCCGCGCACATGCGGCGAGCCATTGCTCTCGATCCCACGACGTGATCCGCTTGCCGTTTCGGACGAATACAAACCGGTGATGCTTGCCGATCTGCTTGCGGATGAGTCCGATCGCCTTGCTGTTCAGAGGAACGCCGATCGACTTGCGCGCCTTCGCCTGATCTGGATGAATCCATGCGCGACGAGTAACCAGATCGAGCTGCGGCCATTCGAGGCCGAGAATGCTGGCTTGTCTAAGCCCGGTCGCAAACCCAAAGGCTGCAGCATCACGCATCCGGTCGCGATTGAGTTCGCGAAGTAGCCACGGCGCCTCCTCTTTCGTGATCCAGCGCATCCGCTTGCTGGACGCTTTGGTGCACTTCGGTATCGGTGCTCGATCGATCCACTCCCACCTTGCGGCAGCGTTGAGCATGCCGCGAATCGTTGCAAGATGCCGGTTTCGTGTTGCTACCGAGGCAGCCTTGTCCGGACGCCAGCGGCCACACTTTTCCGGAAGCGCTTCCATGATCTCGGCCACCGTTCGGGAGTCGATGTGGCACCCCTGAAAATACGTGCCGAAGTGTCTTGGGTGCCCCACGAAGTGGACATCATTTCGCTTCGCTGCGTGCTCGTTGAGGTATCTCACCACGGCCTCCTCGTAGACGCAGCGCCGCCGTTCTCCAAGCTTATGCACGCGCCAAAGTTTCGCTTTCAGCGTGTCGTGGTACGCCTCAGCTTCCTTCCGGTCGGAAGTCCCGCAAGAGCGGCGTATTCTTTCCCCGCCTGGCGTACGAAGATCGACGTAATAGACGCCGCCGCGCTTTCGGATGGACCTTGGTAACGCGCCTTTCCTTCCGGCCGCACCGGTCGATCGGCATTGTAACCGGACGATTTCGATTTCAGAATTTCAGGCCGAATTCGCTACACCGCCCGACATCGCCGAGCGGTTCGCGCTCCGGTTGCCGGATGAGTGGGTGAACGACCAGTGCGTCGAGTGCGGGGGGCGGGCGTCGTGCGTCGCGTGCGTCCCGTCACGATGTCAACGCACGTGTGCGATGTACGTGGGGGCAGCGAAAAGGTGTGTGTATCGGAAACGTATCCAGTTCTTCGAAGGGCGTAACGGGTCGTTGGTCTTTCTGGAATGCGAACTAAGCGACGACTGCGGCGGGTTGGGGAGAATCGCTGCGCCGCCGGCTTCGGATAGGAGGGGGCGGCACATTTGTCCCGACTGTTCCGACTGTCCCGGTTCCGGCTAGCGGCAGGTCGATGACGCTGGTCGGCGCGCACGCGCTCGGCATGTCGCTCGACGAGTATCGGCGGAACCGGTCGTGGCGCTTTCACGACATGCTCGCGCTGTTGGATACGGTAGATGGATCGGTGTACGACACATTGTGTCGGCGATTGCGGGGATGAAACGGAGTCCATTTCAAGAGCGGATCGCGTAGATTCCGCGCATCCTTTACCGCGTCACTGGATACGTGAGCGACCGCACACTCGTGTCGCAACAATCGCACGACAGGCGTACTGAATCGCGGGAGCGCCGCGACCAACAACGACAACTGTCTGTCGGGATTTGTTGGGCGGGCGTTCGCCCTGACGAAATGAATGCCGAAGCCCTGAGCGCGAAAGTTCTCAGGGCTCTTTTGTGAGCGGCTCAACCCGCGCCCCCGCGCCGATTCTTCGGCAGCGGGGCGCTTTCGTTTCAAGTCCTGACACTGACACGTGAGGTGGGTTCGGGAATAGGGAATGCGGCCTCCTTACTGTGAGCCGCTCGGTGTGAAAACATCTTGCCCTACATTGGTGTGCTTCCACGAAAACTGGGCGAAAGCGTTTGCGTAGTAGTAGAGCGCAGTGATAGTCGGCGTGCCGTTCGTCACTCGACAAAGTCCTGACCACGTCGTAATGCTGTTGTAGCTGGCTGAGCTATTGTTCCAGTTTACGGAAAAAGTAAGCAGCGTAACTTGATCAAGCCCGCTATTTGAAGGCGGCGCGGCATAGTACCAACCTGAGAGCGCAAAAGTCTGCCCTGTTGTTCCGGAAGGCGAAATATACGTGCCTTGAATGGCACCCGTTCCCGAAACGGCGCCGATTTTCATGGTTGAGCCCAGCTCATTGCGCCACGAGCCGATCGGGTTCTGGCAAGTTGGGGGAGAGAGAGCTGTTTCGGCCCATGAGGGTGATGTGAGCGTCCCCAGGATAGCGAGCGACGCGAGCGTTTTCTTCATTTTGGCTTCCTTTCGTGTGATTGTGCGGACCCCGCATATGGGCTCAACCACGCTGCGGTGAACCTGACCCCCCAATCCGACACATAATTGTGCGAGCTCGACTGATGATTCCTGGTGGCGGCAATCATCCCTTTAAGAGATTTGATCGAGTGGGTGATTTATTGGTGCGATCGTTTCCATTAACAATGGCGGGAAAAATTGATCAAGCGAGAATGGTCTTGGATGTTTGATAATTCAATGTGTATTTTTATCTGGGGTGTTAATTTGAAATTCAGAATAGGTTGATCGAGAGGGATTTGCAAGAATGCAAATTTGATTTTGGTGAATTTGCCGGTTCAATAAATGTCGGATTTGTGGTGATGCGGGGCTGAATTTTTCGGGCGTCGTGGGGGTAGTGAATTAAATGAAATTGTTGTCGATTATTTTTTTGATTATGTGCCGGATCATTGATGTCACGTAGGTGCAGTCCCTCCTCGTGGGGCAGATGCACCAATAGAAGACGAAATCCGCTAGGTGAAAGCCTCGCGTTTTTTTACTTTGGAGACGCAGCAATACGATGCAAGTCGGCGAGCGTTGGACCGCGTGAGATCTGGTCGACGTGGGATGAAGATCGAAGCACCGGGCGCGTTTCTGGATACGACCCATCGGGTCTGCGCAGTGATTCGGCGGATCGCGACGACGGCGTGGGTGCGCAAACTCAGTACGGCTAGCACGGCAGTCGATGGTGCCCCATCTTCGAATGCTTGATACAGCAGTGCTTCTTCCCGGCTCTGCCCGCGTGCCTGGCCGATCCGCTGATTCATTGACACAACCAGGGCGTTTAACCCGATGAATAAGGTTCGGCTAGTCGGCGATGGGCGTTTTACCGTGTCTGCAAAACCAACGTTTCATCATTGGTTTCCGAACCTTCGCGGTCCTGCAGCTGTAGGCAAGAAATTGACCTATGTGTGGAAATAAAGTCGAACCGGCGGTGGCGGGTAGCGTGCCGGCCGGGCCTCAGCACGGCTCCGCGCTCTTGAGGTGCAGCGAGCCTTGATGATCGATCGTCATCGACATGTCGGTGGAATTCCAGTGAACGCAAGGCGGGAGCCGCCGGTCGTGTAAGTCAGTGCGTACAAGCGGCCGGGTGCGGCGCAACGTCCGGTTGCACCGCATTCGTCGTCGGAATCGACCACGGTAAGCCGCACGCCGGTGGCGCGTGCATTTTGACCTACGCTATAGGAACGCGCGGAACCCGGCATGTGCCATGCCGGCACTTCGCACGCGGACGATCGCGCGTCGCGCGCAAGCCGCGACGCGGGCGTCGTGACGATTCCCACTTGATGGAGACGAACATGTCGATTCGACTAGGCGAGGACGCGCCCGATTTCACCGCGGAGACCACCGAGGGAACGATCCGCTTTCATGAATGGATCGGCGACCACTGGGCCATCCTGTTTTCCCATCCGAAGGATTTCACGCCGGTGTGCACGACCGAACTCGGCTACATGGCCGGGCTCAAGCCGGAATTCGACAAGCGCAACACGAAGATCATCGGGCTGTCGATCGATCCGGTCAGTGATCATCGCAAGTGGGTGACGGATATCGCTGAAACGCAGGGGCACGCGGTCAACTATCCGCTGATCGGCGACGACGAACTGAAGGTCGCGAAACTGTACGACATGATTCATCTGAATGCGAGCGGCGGCCCGCGCACGGCGGTCGACAACGCGACCGTGCGCTCGGTGTTCGTCATCGGGCCGGACAAGAAGGTCAAGGCGATGCTCGTCTATCCGATGAGCGCGGGGCGCAACTTCGACGAGGTACTGCGCCTGCTCGACGCACTCCAGCTCAACGCGAAGCATACGGTGGCGACACCGGTGAACTGGAAGCCCGGCGACGATGTCATCATTCCGACGTCGGTGTCGGACGATGCTGCGAAGCAGAAGTATCCGGAAGGCTTCCGGACGCTGAAGCCGTACCTGCGCTACGTGACGCAGCCGCGCTGACGCGCCGTGCCGGCCGGATGCCGGCCATGAAGGACCACGACGGGGCGGCCCGCGCGACAGCGACAGCAGCGGCGCGGGCCGGGCAATGCGTATCAAGCACGCATCAAGCACGCATCAAACAAGCATCAAACAAGCATCAACCAGCGACGGAGCGACTTCGCGATGATCTTCCGGCAACTCTTCGACCCGCAATCGTCGACGTACACGTACCTGCTCGCCGACAGCGCGTCGCGCGAAGCGGTGCTGATCGATCCCGTATTCGAGCAGGTGCGCCGCGACGCGGCGCTGCTCGACGAGCTCGGGTTGCGGCTCGTCGCGACCGTCGACACGCACGTGCATGCCGATCATGTGACGGGCGCATGGCTGCTGAAGCAACGCACGGGCAGCACGATCGCGATCTCGGCCGCGAGCGGCGCGCAGGGCGCCGATCGTTATCTGAACGACGGCGACCGCTGCGCCTTCGGCGCGCGCTACCTCACCGTGCGCGCGACGCCCGGCCACACGAGCGGCTGCATCAGCCTCGTGCTCGACGACGAATCGATGGCGTTCACCGGCGATTGCCTGCTGATCCGCGGCACGGGCCGCACCGACTTCCAGCAGGGCGACCCGCGCGCGCTGTATCGCGCGGTGCACGGCCGGCTCTTCACGCTGCCGGCCGCGTGCCTGCTGTATCCGGCTCACGACTATCGCGGGCTCACGGTGACGAGCGTCGGCGAGGAGCGGCGCTTCAATCCGCGTCTCGGCGGCGATCTGAGCGAAGACGATTTCGCGGGCTACATGCGCAACCTCGGGCTCGCGCATCCGCGCCAGATCGACGTCGCGGTGCCGGCGAACCTGCAATGCGGCGTCGCCGCGCACGCGCCCGACGCGCAGGCGGCAGCCGACTGGGCGCCGCTCGTCTATACGTTCGCCGGATTCTGGGAAATCGATCCGCAATGGCTCGAGGATCATCTGCCGGCCGTGCAGGTCGTCGACGTGCGCGAACCGGACGAATTCACGGGCCCGCTCGGCCATCTGCCCGGTGCGACGCCCATCCCGCTCGGCGAACTGGCCGCACGCGCCGGCGAGATTGCGCGCGACCGGCCGGTCGTGACCGTGTGCCGGGCCGGCGGGCGATCCGCACAGGCGACCGTGATCCTGCGGAAGGCCGGCTTCGACGCGGTCGCGAATCTCGGCGGCGGGATGCTGCGCTGGCGTGCCGAAGGGCGCGTCGTGACGGACGGCCGGTCGTAACGGCCCGAGTCGCACGACAAAAAAATTCCGGGTTGCTGTCGAAACGGCCGCGTGCCGTTCGTCGTGAAGGTATCCGATCATGTGGCGCCGCATCACGCGGCGCCGAAACCGCTGAGAGACCGCACGATGATGCCGACACTTTACGCCCACCCCTTTTCGTCCTACTGCCAGAAGGTGCTGACTGCGCTGTACGAGAACGGCACGCCGTTCGAGTATCGCGCGCTCGCGCACGACGATCCGAAGCCGATGCAGGAACTGGCCGCGCTGTGGCCGCTGAAACGCTTTCCGGTGCTCGTCGATGCCGGCCGCACGGTGATCGAGGCGTCGATCATCATCGAGTATCTCGGCCTGAACCATCCGGGCCCCGTGCGCCTGCTGCCCGACGATCCGCATGCGGCGCTCGAGGTGCGGGTGATGGATCGTTTCTTCGACAACTACGTGTCGACGCCGCAGCAGAAGGTCGTGCACGACGCGTTGCGTCCGGAAGCCGAGCGCGATGCGCGCGGTGTTGCCGATGCACGCGCGATGCTGGAGACGTCGTATGCGTGGCTGGACAAGAAGATGGCCGATCGCGAATGGGCGGCCGGCGACCGCTTCAGCCTCGCCGACTGCGGCGCGGCGCCGTTCCTGTTCTACGCCGACTGGACGCACCGGATCGATCCGTCGTTCGCGAACGTGATTGCGTACCGCCGGCGTCTGCTGGCGCGGCCGTCGTTCGCGCGCGCGGTCGACGAGGCGCGGCCGTTTCGATCGTTCTTTCCGCTGGGCGCGCCCGATCGCGACTGATCGGCGCGGCCGTCGCACGGCGCGCGGTTGCCGCGCATGGCCGGCAGCGCGTGCCGGGGCGACGGCGGAACGTAAGCAGCGGCAGCATCGTGGCGTCTCCCCGTCACATCGTGTGGGTGGCCGACTGTGCAAGCGTCGGCAACGCGTCGAGCTGCGTGATCAGCTCGAAGCACAGCAGGAACGCGAGGGTACAGGCCGGCGCGGGAAAGCGCCGGATCGTCGCCGGCACCTGCGGCGCGAAGCGCGAGCGGATCGCGTGATTCTTCAGCGGACCGAACGTGATGCGGGTGACGAAGATCGGGATCGTGGTGTCGAAATGGTTCATGTCGTGCGACCCCGGCGGGCCCGCTGTGCATGACGTGCGGCCGGCAGGATCTGGAAGCGCGCTCGCACCGGAGCGCAACGGGGGGCAAGTATGTCACCCGTTATTTCGAAGAAAATGCGAAAAAATACCGGGAATCCCCTGATAAAACGGGGCTGTGCGATGGGGCCGGATGGGTGAGCGCCGCGTGGCGGGGCGCATCGGATCGTCCGGCGTTTTCGCATCGATGCATACGGCCGCCGGAAAAATAATGGGTTGAACTGGACATTCGTTCCAACCGGTGCGGATCTTGCGGGGAATGGGCTATTTTCATGCCGAGTGCGCACGAATCTGCCAGGCATGCGCAGCGGCATGTCTGCGCCGGTCGAAAATAAAAGAAAAGGCGGGCAAGCCCTGTGGGCCTGCCCGCCAGGTGTGTGCGATGCGGAAATTCAGTGCCGCCAGATCCGCGCGGCGAGCGCGGCCAGCGAGGTGACGACGGCCAGCGCGGTCACCGCATTCCAGCCCAGTTGCGCGAGCAACATGCTGCCGATCGCGGCGCCGGCCGCCATCCCGATGAACATGCCGACGAACAGCACCGCATTGAGGCGGCTGCGCGACGCCGGGTCGATCCGGTAGACGATCGCCTGGTGCGCGATCAGCGTGGCCTGCACGCCCAGATCGAAGCCGATCGTCGCGACCGCGAGCAGCACGAGCTGCGCATGCGGCGACATCAGCGGCGCGGCGGCCATCGACGCGAACGACACCGTTGCGATGCCGATGCCGATGCGCGTGACGCGCTCGGGGCCGTGACGGTCGGCCAGCCGCCCGGCGATCGGCGCGGCCAGTGCGCCGGCGGCACCTGCAAGGCCGAAGGCGCCCGCCGCTGCGCTGCTGGCGGTGGGCGCGTGCGTCGGCTCGTCATGGATGCTGGCCGACCACCTCGCGCGCGGCGAACTCGTGCACCTCGCGCCCGAGTGGCAGGCCGCGCCGTTGCCCGTCTACCTGACCTACCCGCATACCCGACGCGAAATGCGCCGGGCGGCCGTGGCGGCTTCAACCGCGCCGGATGCCTTCGGGCAGCGCGCTGATGCGGCGCACCTCGGGCGAATCGAGCCACGCACGCGACGTCGCGCAGTCGGCGAACATGTCGGTCGCGTCCTCGCCCCAGAACAGGTCGCCGTCGAGTTCGAAGGTCGGCACGCCGAATACGCCATGCGCGATCGCATCGTCGGTGTTCGCGCGCAGCGCGTCCTTCACCGGCTGGGCGTCGACGGCGGTCACGCCTTCCGGAAAGCCGACGGCTTCGCACAGCGCGGCGAAGCTTTCCGGCGTCGACACGTCCTGGCCGTCGCGCCAGATATGCCGGAAGATCCGCCGGATCGCGTCGGGGGAATTGCCCATCGCGATCGCGAGGCGCAGCGGCTTGATCGGATTGAACGGGTGCGCGGGCGGCATCCGGAACGGGATGCCGAGCTTGTCCGCGCGATATTGCGCGTGGCGATAGGTGAAGACGCGTTTCGCCGCGATCTCGGCCGGCGCTTTCTGGCCCCAGTGTGCGAGCAGTGCGCCGAGCACGATGGGCCGCGGCTCGAACGCGGCGGCGGCCGGCAACCGGTTGAATTGTTCCTGCTGCAGGTAGGCGAACGGGGAAACGAAATCGAAATACCAGATGGCGGTGCGCGCGGCGTTCATCGCGAGAGTCTCCTCGTACGGGCCCGGATCGGGCGGGTGCGGACCAGTGTCGCACGCGGCGGCGTTTTGCGCTGCCGCATCGCCTGCCCGCCGCCGGCGCGGACGGCCGCTACGTGGCCTCCACCAGCGCCGCGAGCCTTGCCAGCGCCATTTGCCAGCCGGCTTCGTTGTCGGTGGCCGGCACGCCGGGCGGCACCCCGTCGTGCACGGCTTCCACGCGCGTGCCGCCCGCTTCGTCGGACAGCGTGATCGTGATCGTCATCGCGCCGCGCAGCATCGGATCGTCGGTCTCGAACACGTCGATCTCGACGATCCGCTCGTCGGGCACGAGCGTGACGAAGCGGCCGTGATAGGTGTCGGTGCGCGCGGTGGTCTTGCCGGCGCCGGCCGACGGCGCGTCGTAGCTCAGCGACACGCGCAGCGCGCCGCCCTCGCGCGCATCGTAGGCATCCACACGGCACGTCATGCCGGCAGGCACCTTCCATTGCTCGACCGCATGCGGATCGAGCAATGCGCGGTAGACGCGCCCGCGCGGGGCGTTCAGGTGCCGGCTGACCCGGGTCGAATGCGTGTGCGCGTGCAACATGTTGCCTCCCGCGGTGCGCGCACGACGGCGCACGCCAGCGGCCGGCGTGTCGTCATGCTTCCTTCAGGAATCCTAGGCGCGCGCGACGCGGCATGCAATGGCCGCGCACCCGCCGCGCCCAGCGCAGCGCGGCCGCGAAGGCGCCGAGTTGCGTGATGCAGATGTTTCAGCCCTCGAAAAAACCGGGCGCTTCATGACGTTCGCGGGTGGGGGCGTCCGAATGCATCACGCCCGCTTCGTAGCGGCTGCCGGCAGCGTCGTCGGCCATCCGAACGGCGCTGCAACGGAAATTTTCATCGCGTAGGATGATGGGGCGGCAACACGCGCCGACCGGGTGCGGCGTTGCCGCAAGCCCGCCGCCGTTGCGCGAGCCGCGACGATCGGCCGGTGCTCCTTCCGATCCCGACGCACGCCGAACCCGCGCGTGTGGCCTACCTGACTACCGGAGATGGCATGACCGAATCCGTTACCGTCCGCCGTGTCGACGCGGACGAAGCGAAGACCTGTATCGATGCGCTGGCCGACGTGCTGATCGATTGCGTCGAGGGCGGCGCGTCCGTCAGCTTCATGTTGCCGATCGAGCGGACGACTGCCGTCGCGTTCTGGACGAAGGTCGCCGACGGCGTCGCGAGCGGCGAGCGCATTTTGCTCGTTGCCGAGGACGCGGCCGGCCGGATCGTCGGCACCGTGCAGGTCGTGACCGCGCAGCCCGAGAATCAGCCGCATCGCGCGGATATCTCGAAGATGCTCGTGTCGCGGCACGCGCGCCGGCAGGGCATCGCCGCGCGGCTGATGGCGGCGGCCGATACGGCCGCGCGCGACGCCGGCAAGACCGTGCTCGTGCTCGATACCGTGACGGGCGGCGACGCCGAGCGGCTGTACGAGCGGGCCGGCTGGCAGCGCGTCGGCGTCGTGCCGAACTACGCGCTGATGCCTGACGGCACGCTCTGCGCGACGACGTATTTCCACAAGCAACTCGCGTAGCCGGGCGCGCGATGCATTCCGTTGCGCCGATGCTTGTGTGCCTCACGCTGGCGGCCGGTCTCGTCGCGCTGCTCGCGTCTGCGTGGCTCGCGGCCGCGTGGCGGCGCCGCACGCAGGTGCCGTGGCGCGTGTTCTTCTACGGGATGCTGACCTTCTTCGTGTTCCAGCCGGTATTGCGCATGCCCTGGCAGATTCCGCTGTACCGCTGGCTCGCGCACGACCCGCGCTGGCACCTGCCGATGCTCGTGTTTGCGGCGTTGACGGCCGGGCTTTTCGAGGAATGCGGGCGCTGGGTTGCGTTCCGCTATCTGCTGCCGAAGCGGCATGACGCGCCGGCGGCCGTGATGCTCGGGCTCGGGCACGGCGGGCTGGAGGCGATGCTGCTGGTCGGCGTCGGGTTTCTCGCGCTCGGCACGGGCTATCTGCTCGCGCACGCGGGTGTCGTGGTGCCCGAGGGCGTGCAGTCGCTGATCGGGGCGCAGTTCGCGGGCATGACGCTGGCGTCGCCGTTTCTCGCGCTGCTCGAACGCACAAGCGCGCTGGCCGCGCATGTCGCGCTGTCGCTGATCGTGTTGCAGACGTTCGTGCGCGGGACCAAACGCTGGCTGGCGTATGCGATTGCGCTCCATTTCGCATTCGACCTCGCCGCCGTGCTGCTGACGCGGTACTGGCATGTCGATACGGTGCTGATCGAGGTGATCCTGTTCGCAGCCAGTGTCGCGCTCCTGTTGCTGGGCATTCGCTGGAGCCGCCGGCCGAC
This sequence comes from Burkholderia sp. BCC0405, assembly GCF_902833075.1. Lineage (NCBI taxonomy): Bacteria > Pseudomonadati > Pseudomonadota > Betaproteobacteria > Burkholderiales > Burkholderiaceae > Burkholderia > Burkholderia sp. BCC0405. The sequence goes on along the minus strand of NZ_CADFEO010000007.1, from coordinate 151,026 downwards.
GGGTGCCGGCGACGCGAGCACGGGGCGCATCGCCTGATGGTCAGGGTCCGGTTCGGCTATGTGCAGCGGGGTTCAGCCGCCGGATGGCCGGCGCATGGCCCGTGCGCCACCGGCTGACGAGGCTCAGGGCCATGCCTGCCGTGACGATTGCGATGCCGGCCAGTGCCGCCGCATGCGGCCGTTCGTCGAGCAGCAGCATGGCCTCGAGCGTGGCAAGCAGGGGCATCAGCGCGGCGAAGGTCGCACCGATCGCCGGGCCGAGCGCGACGACGGCCTGGCTGAAACAGTAGAGCGCCAGTACCGACATCAGCACGCCCTGGTAGATCGCCTGCGTTGCGATCGCAGCGACCGGCGCATGCAGCACGGCGCCACCGCGTACGGCCAGATAGAGCGGGCAGTAGAGCACCGCGGAGCCGACCGACACGACGGCCGTCGCGTGCAGCGCACCGCAGCCGGCGCGTTTCGTCGTGACGTTGTAGACGGCCCACAGCAGGCCGCCGAGCATGAACAGCGCGAGGGCTGGCAACCCGATCGCGCCGCGCAGCGCATCGGACGCGGCCAGCGCGATGCCGGCCAGGATCGTGACGATGCCGGCGATCTGCGCGGCGCTCAGCCGCTCGTGCGCGACCTGCCGGCCGAGGATCGCCGTGAACGCGATCATGCTGCCAGGCGTCAGCGCGAAGTAGCCGACCGGCGCATGGCTCAACGCGGCCGCGACGGTCAGGATGTAGGGCGCGCCGGCGCCGATCACCATCGGCGCGACCGACGCCGGGCGCAGCGTGCCGAGCCCGTTGCGCAGCAGGACGGGCAGCAGCAGCGTGCCGGATACGGCGAAACGGATGAACGCGATGTCGTATGCATCGAGAGCCGAATGCGTGACACCGAGACGCGTGATGACCGGAAAGCCGCCCCAGATGAGCGCCGCGAGCAATCCGTAGCCGATGCCGGCGAGCCGTTCGTTTCCGTTCATGTCCTGTCCTGTCCCTGTCGTGCGGCCGTTGCGAGCCGGTTGAGGGCAAGGATGCGGTGCGCCCGTTAATGCGTCCAATATATTATTCAGGCGCTATTAAGTCGTAAAAGGTCTTTGTTCCGGCGAAGCGGCAGATCGCAATGGCAAGCGCCGGAATGTCTCCCCGGGTTGCGGCGAGCGCAAGCCGGCATTTGGGTGTTGGCCGGGAATCAAGCAGGGTCGGAGATATCGCCAGTCCGTTATAGTCACGCAGGAAAACTACAGCAGAACGCCCCGGAACCACCGCCTCGATGAAACGCTCCCATGTCGCTTTCGCCCTCACGGGCCTGCTCGTTGCGCTGCCGATTGCCGCGTATGCGCTCGTCAAGCCGTTGCGCGTCGTCGCACCCGCGCTGGTCCCCGGCGTGTCGTGCCCGAGCGCCGATATCTGCACGGACGATGCCGCGAGGCTCGGCGACGCGCGGCAGCTCTATCGCGACGGCTATGCGCGCGCGGCGGCAGCCGTTGGCGCATTCCAGGAGGCGCCGCGCGTCGTGTTCTGCTCGACGCGGGCGTGTGCGGATGCGTTCGGCCTAGGCCAACGCGCGGCGCTGACGCTCGGGAATTTCGGCGTGATCGTCGCACCGCGCGGCTGGCAGACCTACTTTCTCGCGCACGAGCTGATCCATCACCGGCAGGCGGAAGTACTCGGCAACCTGGCCGTCGCGACCAAGCCGCGCTGGATGATCGAAGGGATGGCGTATTCGCTCAGCGACGATCCGCGCCACCCGCTGGCGGAGCCGTTCGAGTCGTGGCGCACGCGTTTCGATGCGTGGCATGCGGCGCTCGGCGGGCAGCCGCTGTGGGAGGCCGCGCGGGCGGTTGAATAGCATGTTGCGCGTTGCGCAACACCCGGCAAGGGCGCCCCGCGCGTCGTCTTGTCCGTCATGCCGGCGCGAGCGGATCGTCGCGCCCGGCGGTGAGCGTGTCCCGCCCTGCGGCGAGGATCTCGTCAGCCAGCGCCGGATCGGTGCCGGCGATCGCGCGCGACAGCACGAGCGCGCCGACCATCCGGCTGAAGACCGCGTCGCGACGCGTCCGTGCTGGCGTTGCGCCTTCCACGGCCACCATCGGTTTTAGCCGGTCGAAATACGTGGCGAGGCCGTGCGCATGGAACCGGCGCCGCGCTGACGCATCGGAATCCGAGCCCGTCACCCCCGCGGCGCGTGCAGCGGGGGCGGCGGGTCGTACCGTCAGACGGTGGTGTCGATGATGCCCGGGATCTTCACGTCCGGGTTCACGTCCGCGTCGTAGTCGACGCCGGCGATCTCGAAGCCGAACAGGCGCAGGAACTCGGTCTTGTAGCCGGCGAAGTCGGTCAGCTCGTACAGGTTGTCGTTCGTCACGTGGTTCCACTGCGCGACGACCTTCGCCTGAACTTGCGGATCGAGCTCCTTGTAGTCCGCGCGCAGGCGGCCTTCTTCGTCGACGTGCGGCGTCGCACCGTACAGGCTGTCCTTGAACAGGCCGTACACCTGCTCGATGCAGCCTTCGTGCGTGCCGTTTTCCTTCATCGTCTTGAACAGCAGCGACAGGTACAGCGGCATCATCGGGATCGCCGAGCTGGCCTGCGTGACGACGGCCTTCAGCACCGACACGCGCGCGTCGCCGCCGTGCGCGGCCAGCTTGTCGCGGATCGACAGCACCTTCTTGTCGAGATCCTTCTTCGCTTCGCCGATCGAGCCGTTCCAGTAGATGTCGTGCGTGATCTGCTCGCCGAGATACGTGAACGCGGTGGTCTTCGCGCCGTCGGCCAGCACGCCGGCTTCATCCAGCGCGTCGATCCACATCTGCCAGTCCTCGCCGCCCATCACGGCGACGGTGCCATCGATCTCTTCCTGCGTCGCCGGCTCCAGCGTGACGTCGCGGATCACTTCCTTGTCGGTGTCGAGGCCGCGGAACGTGACCGTCTTGCCGATCGGCTTGAGCGTCGAGCTGATGGTTTCGCCGGTCTTCGGATGCGTGCGGCGCGGTGCCGCGAGGCTGTAGACGACGAGATCGACCTTGCCGAGATCCTGCTTGATGGTGTCGATCGTGATTTGCTTGACCTTGTCGGAGAATGCGTCGCCGTTGATGCTGCGTGCATAGAGGCCCTTTTCGGCGGCGAATTTCTCGAACGCGGCGCTGTTGTACCAGCCGGCCGTGCCGGGCTTCGTCTCGCTGCCGGCACGCTCGAAGAACACGCCGAGCGTGTCCGCGTCCGAACCGAAGGCGGCCGAAATCCGGGCGGCGAGGCCGTAGCCGGTCGACGCGCCGATCACGAGCACCTTTTTCGGGCCGTTGGCGATCGGGCCGTGCGAAGTCACGTAGTCGATCTGTTCCTTGACGTTGGCTTCGCAGCCGACCGGATGAGTCGTCACGCAGATGAAGCCACGCACGCGCGGTTTGATGATCATGGAAACCTCTACTCTAGTCAGAAAGGCTGGGACGGCCTGAATTCGGAAAATCCCGCGCATTGTAATGGATGCGGCAGATCGCGGGCGGGCGCGGCCGGAACCCGGCGGATCGTCCGGTTATTTCTCTCTTGACAGAAATAACTGAAATGCCTAAATTTCACGTCATGGAACTCACACCGATTGCCGAACGATTCATTCTCCACTGGGGCGAAATGGGCTCGCGGTGGGGCGTCAACCGCACCGTTTCGCAGATCCACGCGCTGCTCTATCTGGCCGGCCGGCCGATCGCGGCCGACGAGATCGCGGAGACGCTCAACGTGGCGCGCTCCAACGTCAGCACGAGCCTGAAGGAGTTGCAGGCGTGGCGGCTGGCGAAGGTCGTGCATGTGCTGGGCGACCGCCGCGACCACTTCGAGACGTCGACCGACATCTGGGAACTCTTCAAGCTGATCGTCGAAGGGCGGCGGCAGCGCGAGATCGAGCCGACGCTCACGGTGTTGCGCGATTGCCTGACGAATCCGGAGATCGCGAACGAGAGCCGCGAGACCGAGCAGCGCATCCGCGACACGCTGCAGTTCGTCGAGACGCTCACGACCTGGTCGGACGAGATGCTGCGGCTCAAGCCCGATACGCTGATGAAGGCGCTCGGCATCGGCGCGAAGATCAGCCAGACGGTCCGGCGCAAGCCGTCGAAGTAAGCGGTGCACACAGTGCGGGCAGCCAGCCCGCTTTTTTCGGGATTGTTATTTCTGTCTGTACAGAAATAACTGTAAATAGAGGATGAAAATGGACGCTGTCTTGCCGTCGAGCCGCCCGCACGACCGCACCGGGGCGCGCAGCATGACCGTCTTCGTGTGCGGCGCGAACGGCTTCATCGGGCGGGCGCTGTGCGCGCAGCTCGAAGCCGGCGGCCACCGGGTGCTGCGCGGCGTGCGTCATGCGCTCGGTCCGTCCGATGTCGCGATCGATTTCGCGAAGGACGTCGACCCGGGCGCGTGGCTCGCGCGGCTCGAGGGCGTCGACGTGGTGATCAATGCGGTCGGCATCCTCGCCGATCGGCGCGGCGCGACGCTCGACGCTGTGCATCGTGCCGCGCCGTGTGCGCTCTTCACCGCGTGCTGCCGCGCCGGCGTGCGGCGCGTGATCCAGATCTCGGCGCTGGGCGTCGAGCGGGGCGACACGCGCTACTTCGCGAGCAAGTACGCAGCCGACCGCTTCCTGCAGACGCTGCCGATCGACTTCCGGATCGTGCGTCCCGCGCTCGTCTATGGCACGGCCGGCGCGTCGGCGCGGCTGTTCCGGATGCTCGCGAGCCTGCCGGTGCAGGTGCTGCCGGCGGGTGGCCATCAGAGGCTGCGCCCCGTGCACGTCGACGATCTCGCCGAAGTCGTCGCGCGATGCGTCGATGCGCCGACGGCCGGCCGCGCGGTGATCGACGTGGTCGGCGCCGACGAAATCGAATACCGCGAGATGCTGGCCCGCTATCGCGCCGCGCTGGGGTTTCCGCCGGCCGCCCGCATCGCATTGCCGGGCCCGCTGGCCGGCGCGGTGGCCGTGCTGCTCGGCACGCTGCCGGGCGCAATGTTCACGCGTGACACGTGGACCATGCTGCGCAGCGGGAACACGGGCGATCCGGCCGCCGCCACGGCGATGCTCGGCCGGCCGCCGCGCGGGATCGACGGTTTCATCGGCGCGGAATCGGCCGCGCTGCGTCGCGACGCGCTTGCGATGTGGCGTCGTCCGTTGTTGCGCGGCGCGCTTGCGATCGTGTGGATCTGGACGGCCATCGCCAGCGCGTTCATCCATCCGCTGCACGCGAGCCTCGCGCTGCTCGCGCCTGCGCACCTGACCGGGCTGCCGGCGTTGATCGCGCTCTACGCGGCCAGCGCGCTGGACTTCGCGTTCGGCATCGCAACCGTCGTCGCGCCGTCGCGCCGCCAGTGGGGCGCGCAAGCTGCGCTGATCGTCGCGTATTCGGCGGTCATCGCGGTCACGATGCCGGGCCTGCTCGCCGAACCGTTCGGCCCCGTGCTCAAGAACGTGCCGATTCTCGCGATCCTGTTGATCCTTTTTTCAGAAGAAGAACAAGCATGAATACCTATCTCGTCATCAAGGCGCTTCACATCCTGTCCTCGGTGTTGCTGGTCGGCACGGGGTTCGGCACCGCGTTCTACCTGTTCTTCGCGAACCGCACGCGCTCGGTGCCCGCGATCGCGGCCGTGTCGCGGCTCGTGGTGCGCGCGGACTGGTGGTTCACGACGCCGGCCGTGATCTTCCAGCCGGCATCGGGGCTCTGGCTCGCGCACACGGCCGGCTGGCCGTGGCATACGCCGTGGCTCGTCGCGTCGATCGTGCTGTATGCGATCGCTGGCGCGTGCTGGCTGCCGGTCGTGTGGCTGCAGGTCGAACTGGCTGCGATGGCGAAGCTCGCTCATGCGAACGGCGCGGCCGCGCTGCCGGAACGGTACTGGCGCTATGCGAAGCGCTGGGAACTGCTCGGCTATCCCGCGTTCTTCGCGATGCTGACCGTCTACTTCCTGATGGTGCTCAAGCCGATGTAAGCGCGCTGCCGCTGCTGCACGGAAGCGGCGATGCGGCATGACGGAAAGCAGTCGATCGATTCATGAAGCATGCGACAGACAAAAAGAAGGAATGCGAATCATGAGCTCAATTGAACTGGTGCTGTACTTCGACGGACGATGTCCGTTATGCATTGCGGAGATCAAGCGTCTCGGGGCCCGCGACGCGCGCCGGCGGCTGGCTTTCGTCGATATCGCCGAGCCGGGTTTCGATCCCGCGCCGCTGGGCGTCGACCTGCCCGCGCTGAATCGCGAGCTGCACGCGCGCCTGCCCGACGGACGCATGCTGACCGGCGTGGACAGCATCCTGGCCGCCCATGCGCTGACCGGGCGCCGCTGGCTCGTCAGGCTGCTTCGCGTGCCGGCCGTGCGCGGTGCGCTGGCGCGGCTGTATCGCCGCTTCGCGCGCAACCGGCATGCGGTGTCGCGCTGGCTCGGCTATCGCGCCGACGGGCCGTGCGACGGGGCGACGTGCGGTAGCGGTCGCGGCCGTGCCGCGTCACCCGCGGCGCATCGTCCGGCGGGTGACGCGGCGCGCCGCATCGTGGTGACCTGGATGTATGGCGCGGCGCTCGCACACCTGCTCGTCGGCATGGCCGTTCCATGGATTGCCGGCGCGCCATGGCTGGACGCATATCACCGCGTCATCGAGCTGCACTTCTGGGCGGGCGCTGCGCCCGCACCGGCGCGGGCGCAGCAGATCTGGTGGATGTCGCTGATCGGCGCGACGGTGCAATGCGCGTCGGTCTGGATGCTGGCGCTCGTCCACCTCGGCAACCGGCTGCGCCGGCGGGAAGTGTGGGGATGGCTGCTGGCCGGCCTGTCGATCTGGGCGCCGCAGGACATGCTGTTTTCAATGCAGGCCCATGTATCGGGCCACGTGGCGATCGATGCGGCGGCACTCGTCGCGATGGTGCCGCCGCTCGTCTGGCTGTGGAGGAGGGACACCGAATGAACACCTTGCCTGCTTTCGACTGGGCGCTCAACCTGCTGATCGTGCAGGGCGCGATGGGCGCATTCGATACGCTCTATCACCACGAACTCACGCAGGATCTCCCGCACACCCCGCGCGCGCGGCTCGAGCTGGCGATTCACGCGGTGCGTTCCGTGCTCTACGGCCTCGTGTTCGCGTCGATCGCGAACGTCGCTTTTCACGGCGCGTGGGTCGCGGCAATCGCGGCGGTCGTCGTCGTCGAGGTGGTGCTGACGCTGTGGGATTTCGTCGTCGAGGACCAGAGCCGCAAGCTGCCGGCAACCGAGCGCGTGTTGCACACGCTGCTGGCCGTCAACGGCGGCGCGCTGTTCGGCATGATCGCAATGCAGCTGGCTGCATGGGCGCACGAGCCGACCGCGCTGCAGGCGATCGATCTGGGCTGGCGAGGCTGGGTGCTGAGCCTGTTCGCCGTCGGCGTGACGGTATCGGGAATCCGCGACGGGATGGCGGCCTGCCGGATCGCACGTTCCGCGCCGATCGCCAATCCGTTCGCGGGGCAGCCGCCGGGGAACGTGCTCGTGACCGGCGGGACCGGCTTCATCGGCGAAACCCTCGTGAACCAGCTGCTCGATGCGGGGCATGCGGTTACGTTGCTGGCGCGCGATCCGCTGCGCGCGGCCTACCTGTTTCACGGCCGCGTGCGCAGCGTCACGTTCGTCGAACAACTGCAGCCTCACGAACGTTTCGACACGGTCATCAATCTCGCGGGCGCGCCGGTGCTCGGGGCACGCTGGAGCAAGCGCCGGCAGGCGGTGCTGCTCGCCAGCCGTGTTGGCGTCACGGAATCGCTGATGCGCATGGTCGAGACCGCCGAGGTCAAGCCGCGCACGTGGATCCAGGCATCGGCGATCGGTTACTACGGCGTGCGTCCTGGCGACGAGCGGCTCGACGAAGGCAGCAGCGCCGGCACCGGCTTCATGTCCGAACTGTGCCGGCAGTGGGAGCAGTCCGCGCAGCCGCTCGCGCGCCACGGCGTTCGCTCGGTGGTGCTGAGACTGGGCGTCGTGTTCGGCCCCGGCGGCGCGCTGCGCCCGATGCTGTTGCCGCATTACTTCGGGATGGGCGGGCGATTTGGCGACGGCGCGCAGGTGATGAGCTGGATCCACCGGGACGACGTGCTGCGGATCATCGCGCGGGCGATGGCGAACCCGGGCATGCACGGCGTCTACAACGCGGTCGCGCCCGCGCCGTTGACCCAGCGCGAGTTCGTGCAGGTCGTGTCGAAGGTGCTGCACCGCCCGGCCTGGCTGCATGTGCCGGCCGCGCCGCTGCGCATCGCGATGGGCGAGATGGCCGAACTGCTGCTGGACGGGCAGCGCGTGATGCCGGCGCGGCTGCATCAGGACGGATTCATGTTCCGGTTCCCGACGGCCGAGCATGCGCTGCGCGACCTGACGAATCGGCCGCATGCGGATTTTTCGCGTACGACCTGTCGTGTGCCGCGTGGTCGTGTATAAATTCGGCATGAACGCGTTCGGGACGTGTCGTGCGTCCCGGGCGCTCCGCATCCGACCTCACAAGGAGACTGCATGCTGCACATCCTCGGCAAGATCCCGTCCATCAACGTTCGCAAGGTGCTGTGGCTGTGCACCGAGCTGAATCTGCCGTTCGAACAGGAAGACTGGGGCGCGGGCTTTCGCACGACCAACGATCCGGCGTATCTCGCGCTGAATCCGAACGGTCTCGTGCCCGTCATCAAGGACGACGATTTCGTGCTCTGGGAATCGAACACGATCATCCGCTATCTCGCGAACCGCTATGGCGGCGACGCGCTGTATCCGGCCGAGCCGCAGGCGCGCGCGCGGGTCGATCAATGGATCGACTGGCAGGGTGCCGACCTGAACCGCTCGTGGGTGGGCGCGTTCCTCGGCCTCGTGCGGAAATCGCCCGATCACCAGGATCCGGCCGGCATCGCGCAGTCGATCGCGGGCTGGACGAAGCACATGCAGGTGCTGAACGCGCAGCTCGAAGCGACCGGCGCGTACGTGGCCGGCAACAGCTTCACGCTCGCGGACATTCCGATCGGCCTGTCGGTGAACCGCTGGTTCGGCACGCCGTTCGAGCACCCGGATTTCCCGGCGGTATCGCGCTATATCGAGCGTCTCACGACGCGCGAAGGTTTCCAGAAATACGCGGGCAGCGCGAACCCGTGATGTCTCGCAGCTAGTGCGCGGCGCGGCGGCGTGGCAATCGCCGCCGCGTCCGCGTCATGAACGGCATGCGAAGGCCCGCGGGCCCATTGTCATGCGCCGGGCGCCGGCACCGCGTCAAGCACGCGCGCGAGGAACGCCTCGTGATTCCACGCGGATTCCGGCCGCGACAGCCCGAGCCGCACGACCACCAGTTGCCGGCTCGGCACCACGCTCACGAACTGGCCTTCATGGCCGACCGCATGGAACGCGTCGGCCGGCATCGCGACCGCATGTGGATCGCGATCGTTGAACGGCTCCGGCACCTTGACCCACAGCTGCGCGCCGTACTCCTGTCGCTCGGACTGCGGCGTCGCGCGCGTCAGGTAGCGCACCCAGCCTTCCGGCAGCAGCCGGTGCCCGTCCCATACGCCGTCTTGCAGCAGCAACTGCCCGAAGCGCGCCCAGTCGCGTGCGCTCGCATACATGTACGACGGACTGACGAGCGTGCCGGATGCATCGGGCTCGAACACCGCGCTGCGCATCCCGAGCGGCGCGAACAGCGCGCGGCGCGGAAACGCGAGGTAGTCGTCCTCGCTGCCGCCTAATGCTTCGCGCATCACGCGCGCGATGATCGCGCTCGTGCCGCTCGAGTAGGACCACCGCGTGCCGGGTGTCGCCGCGAGCGGCTTTGCCGACGCAAACCGCGCGGTATCGGGCTGCTCGTACAGCATCAACGCGACGTCGGACAGCGCGTCGTCGTAGTTCTCGTTGAATTGCAGGCCGCTCGTCATCCGCAGCAGCTCGTCGAGCGTGATGGCCGCGCGCGGATCGCCGCTGTCGCGCCATTCGGGCAGCAGGGCCGACGCGTTCGCCGACAGCTTGTGCTGGGCGACGAGCACGCCGACCAGCGCGGCCGTCACGGTCTTCGTCATCGACCAGCCGAGCAGCGGCGTGTCGGCCGTGAAGCCGGGCGCATAGCGTTCGGCGATCACCTGGCCGCGCCACATCACGACGACCGCGCGCGTGCGTCGCGGCCGCGCCGGATCGGGTTCGTCGAATGCGCGGTCGAGCGCAGCCTGCAGCTTCCGCGCGTCGATGCCGGCCGGCGGCGTGGCCGGTGCCGGCTGCGCGGGCGGCGGATCGGGGAGCGGCGGCAGCGCGGCCGGCAACGCGCCGGGCGACGGCCCGATCGCGAGCGTGCAGCCGAGCCCGGGCCGAAAGTCGGCTTCGCGTTCGGCGAAGCCGGCGAAGGTCGCCGTCGCGCGATGACGGTCGGGATCGATCGAAGGGCGCACCAGCTTCAGCAGCGGATGCACGCCGGCCATGATGTCGACGTCGATCACGGACGCGGCCGGGCGGCCCGACACGTAGACGCCGGAACACAGCGCCTTCGCCGCATAGCCGGTCGCGATCGGCGCGAGCCGGGACAGCATGATGCCCGTGTAGCCGACCGCGGCGACGGCGGCGAGCGCGACGCCGCACAGGATCAGCTTCTTGAAGGAGATCGTCATGCGCAAGCGTCCTCGGTGGTATGCCGGCAGGCAGCGATCCGGCAGTGTCGCAGGTTCGGGCGATGCGTGGCAATCGCGGCGGCGTGACGCGCGATGGCGACCGTGCGGCGGCCGGTGCGTGACGCGTCATGCATTCCGCGTCCCGCGCAACGATTCGGCCGCCGTCGCACGGCGAACGAGTTGGCATCGGTCCCGCCGTCGGCCGATAATCGTGCGGCATCGCTTGCCCACTCTCCCAATCCAACCGTTATCGGAAAACGCCATGTCCTACGACAACAACAACCCGTTCGCCAAAATCCTGCGCGGCGAACTGCCGTGCGTGAAAGTCGCGGAAGACGACGCGACCCTCGCGATCATGGATCTGATGCCGCAGGCCGACGGCCACGTGCTCGTGATCCCGAAGGAGCCGGCCGCGCAGATCTTCGAGTTGTCCGGCGACGCAGCCGCGGCCGGCATTCGCATGACGCAGCGCGTCGCGGCGGCGGTGCGCGCGGCGCTCGAGCCGGACGGCGTGTTCATCGGCCAGTTCAACGGCGCGGCAGCCGGCCAGACGGTGCCGCACGTGCACTTCCACGTGATCCCGCGCTGGGAAGGCGCCGAGCTGCGGATGCATGCGCGCGAGATCGCCGATGCGGCGACGCTCGAAGCGCTTGCGCAGCGCATTCGCGCGCGCTTCGTGTAACGCGTCGATTGCACGTGGCGACGGCGCGGCCTGGCGCACCGGCCAGCCGCCGCGCCATCGCCTGTTTCAGCGGTCATGCGAGGTAACACGTGTAACCGCCGGCGAAACTCGGCCCGGCCAACCCGGCGCTAGACTCGGCGCATTGCATCATCGAGCGACAGGAAGGGCGGATCGCCTCTTCGTGCCGGCAGCCGCCCCTCGCGGCGGCCAGGCTTTCGCGAGGTGCCATTCGTCTTTCGCGCCGGGAATCGAGCCATGACCAGACTTCTCATCACGCTTGCCCTGATCGGCGGCCTGTCCGGCTGCTACGTCGCGCCGCCGTACGGCTACGCGCCCGCGCCCGCCTACTACGGCTATGCGCCGGCGTATTACGCGCCGCCCGTCAGCGTCGGGATCGGCGGCAACTTCCGCATCCGCTGATCCGGCACCGGGCGTCGGCGCGCGCCGCATCGGTCAGCGCCAACGTGTGGCGCCGGAGATTCGCGCGGATTCGCGTATCGCATGACGGCGATGCGCTGCACGGCGTGCGCGCGGTTCCTATACTTCACAGGAAAGTGCATTCCGCATTCCGGTGAGGCAGCCATGACAGTCAGCCGCAAGGTCGCCGCCCTGTCGGGCATCTCCACGCTCGTCTATCTCGGGCTCGCGGTGCTCGGCAGCGGCGGGTTCGCGGCCTTCTTCTCGCATCCGCCGCTGGCCGTCGTCGTCGTTGCGACGCTCGCGATGGCCGTCGTCGCGCTGTTCACCGAAGGCAACCTGAGCAGCGGCGAGCGCGAGAACCGCGACAACCGCTGGGTGCTCGCGGCGTTCGGGATCAGCGGATTACTGCTGGCGTACCTGCCTGCCCTGACCGACCGGCTCGACTTCTGGACCTTCGGCGGCGATGCGGTGCGCTGGATCGGTGTCGCGCTGTACGTCGCGGGCGGCGTGCTGCGCATCTGGCCCGTATTCGTGCTCGGCAAGCGCTTCAGCGGGCTCGTCGCGATCCAGCCGGGCCATACGCTCGTGACCGACGGCATCTACCGCCGCATCCGCAATCCGAGCTATCTCGGCCTGCTCGTCAATTCGGTCGGCTGGGCGCTGGCGTTTCGCTCGGGCGTCGGCGTGCTGCTCGTCGTGCTGACAATGGCGCCGCTCGTCGCGCGCATCCGGTCCGAGGAGGCGCTGCTGCGTGCGCAATTCGGCGCCGAATACGACGCGTATTGCGCGCGGACCTGGCGTTTGCTGCCCGGCGTGTACTGACTCCCTTCCTTTCTTCCCCGCCGTCGTTTCGGGCTTCACGATTCGTTCCCGATGTGTTGCCACGTGTGTCGCAAACGTGCGACGCCGCACATGGACGGCCTGTCGTCCAGCCGCGCCGGATCCTCCGCGGAGCCAATGCCGGCGCGGGTTTGCGGGCATTCCGGTGCGTGCGTTCAACGTCGTCTATTCGTAAACAACTTGTTACCAGAATGTCCGCGGCAAGGATGTGGGACCGGTGCTATTCTTCGCCGCAAGCTCATTGAAATGAATTGGTCCGCGGTTCGGCACAATGCCTGACCCGACGTCGATCGATTCAGATCGTCGTACCGAGCAGACCTTCAATAACCAGATTGCGAACAAGGAAGAATACGGGAATGTGGAAGAAAATCGCCCCCGCTCTCGTCGTCGCCGCGTTGACCGGCGCGACTGCACTGCCGGCCATGGCAGGTGACATGAACAACGCGCTTGGCGGCGCGCTCGGCGGGGTAGCCGGCGCAGCGGTCGGCGGTGCGCTCGGCGGCAGCACGGGCTCGGTGATCGGCGGCGCCATCGGCGGCGGCGCGGGTGGCGCGGTGACGTCGAACCGTCGCGAGCGCACCGGCGCGATCATCGGCGGCGCCCTCGGCGGCGGCGCAGGTACCGCGGCGGGCAACGCGATGGGCGGCCGCACGGGCGGCCTGCTGGGTGCGGCCGTCGGCGGCGGCGCCGGCGCGGCGCTCGGCGGCCACATGTCGCGCAGCTCGTACGAACGCGACCACGGCGATCGCGGCTATCGCCACCGCAAGCACCGTCACCACCGCGACTGGGACTGATTGCCGCTGGCGCGGCTCGGTGCGCGCATGGCGCACCGGCGCGCCGACGGCGTCGGCACCCGACGCGAGATTCGGCCCGGCGGCCTGCCGGGCCGCCATCGCCGGCCAGACCGGCGAATACATTCCGGCCGCTTTGGCCGCAGCCTGATACCCGGTCGACGGGCTGGCAAATTTCCCTCCTCGCTGCGTCTCCCCGTTTCCCGACTACATCGACTCTCGCGACTGAATGCGTCCGGGCAGTGTCGATACCATTCGCGTTTCGTTCGATGCCCGTTGGCCCGCTCCGGCCTGACGACGGGACATGATTGGCGCGGTGCAGCGTGCTGCCGTGCGCACGTCGTCGCACGCCAATCTGCGTAACCAGATGTATCGCGACCCGCGTGCGCAACCGGAATGGCTGCGGTCATTCGCCTGCGCCTCTTGCATCCCGGCGAACGTGCGCGTTGCCCCGCCCGTCAGGATTTCCCCGATACCCAGGCCGTCGCGCCACGCTTCTTCACCGCGTATCACGGGTGCCGGCGGGTAGTGGGAAATCGAATGGAATCCATCGCAACATTTAATTGGTCGATCGCGAACGACTTCGCTATCGTCGGCGATGCTCGCGTATGGCATCGCACCGTGCCGCTGGCCGCGCCTCGCCGTATGATCGCGAGCGCCACGGCCCGGTCGCCGGCCCCACAAGCACGGGCCGCCGCGTCCGAAGAACCGGACGAACCCGTCGCGAAGCCTGGCCGACCGAACGAGGGCGCATGCGCCTTCAAGCCAGCCCGGCAACGACGTCCCGCCGCCGCATGCGTGCCCCCGCGCGCCTGCCGCCCGATGTCGTTGGTGCCCGGGGCCGGACCAACCCATTGCCTGGATGCACTATGTCTAAGACAACGTATTACGCGCCGCATGGCGGCCACCCGCCGCAGACCGATCTGCTGACCGATCGCGCGATGTTCACCGAGGCGTACGCGGTGATCCCGAAGGGTGTGATGCGCGACATCGTCACGAGCTGGCTGCCGTTCTGGACGAACACGCGCCTGTGGGTGATCGCCCGCCCGCTGTCGGGGTTCGCCGAAACCTTCTCGCAGTACATCGTCGAAGTGAACCCGGGCGGCGGCAGCGACAAGCCCGAGCAGGACAAGAACGCCGAAGCCGTGCTGTTCGTCGTCGAAGGTGAAGCCGAACTGACGCTGCAGGGCACGAAGCACGTGCTGAAGCCGGGCGGCTACGCGTTCATTCCGCCGGGTGCGGACTGGACGCTGCACAACGTCAGCGATGCCGCGGTGCGTTTCCACTGGGTGCGCAAGCACTACCAGGCGGTCGACGGTATCCCGCTGCCGGAAGCCTTCGTGACCAACGAGCAGGACGTCGAGCCGATCCCGATGCCGGGCACCAACGGTGCATGGGTGACGACGCGCTTCGTCGACATGAGCGACATGCGCCACGACATGCACGTGAACATCGTGACGTTCGAGCCGGGCGGCGTGATTCCGTTCGCCGAAACGCATGTGATGGAGCACGGGTTGTATGTGCTCGAAGGCAAGGCCGTGTATCGACTGAACCAGGACTGGGTCGAAGTCGAAGCGGGTGACTTCATGTGGCTGCGCGCGTTCTGCCCGCAGGCGTGCTATTCGGGTGGGCCTGGGCGCTTCCGTTACCTGCTGTACAAGGACGTAAACCGTCACATGAACCTGTTGCTGAACCCGGCGCGTTAAGCGTCGAGCAGGCAGCTGGATGTGAAAGCCCGCCGGGGGGATGCCGGCGGGATTTTTTTTGGAATATTCGTGGGTGGATGGGGATGTTGCTTGCGGGCCCGAAGCGGCCACGCGTCGATCTCCAAAGCGGTCGGTTAGCGTGCGCTCGCCTGACAAATACCACTGTCGACGTGGCGAAGTACGCCGATCCAAACTCCGTTGGCACCGAGCGGTTGACGGGACCGAACACTGGGCTTGACGCGTCGCAAGCTTGCTGCCAGCGCGTGCGTTGCGCTGGCCGGCGGTCGCATCGAGGATCCGGTTCACGGCCTCTACCGGATGCGAAATGAGCACGAGGTGACTTGCCGTGACCTCGACTGTCTTCGCGTGCATGCGGCTTGCCATGAAGCGCATAGGGTCCGAATTGGTGGTGTGACCTTCTTTCGACGCGATGTGTCAGCTTTGATCAGCCCATCGATGTCGAATCAATATCAAGCCACTATAATTCGCAGTACATATCTATTAATGTATTCACACGGCAACGGAAGCGTCGCTTCTTACCCCTTCTCTAGATTTTCACCGAACGGGTAGCCTGCGGTTTCCTGCGAAGATAAAGCGTTTGAGCGATCAGCCCCAGAACGAGCGCGACGAGGAGCGCGGCTTGGGCACCGAGAAGCAGTGGTGACTTCGGATCGCTGATCAGCGGATGTCCGTCGGGCACACGCTTCAGCGTTTCGGTCACCGTGGGAACCATCAGCACGAATGTTGTCAACGTCAGGCAGAAGGTTTCCACGTAGATACCGGCTCGACCGGGCAGAGGCAGATACGCAACGCCATATCCAGCCAGTAACAGCACGACGGCTCCGACTCCGATGATGTAGCTGACACCTTGATGCGCTATGGCGAACACGGTCAGAGAACCAATCAACATGGTAACGAAGTACACCCGCCCGGCAACTGACCGTGGAACGATCCTGCCGTAGCGCGCGAACATGTACACGGCCATGGGTATCGCGGGTAGACTGCCGAGAGTGTGTATCCAGCCGAGCGGCGAAATTCCAAACATGGTTTCAATCCTTGTCTTGCGTGATTTCGTTGGTGGTCGACGCTTACTTTAGGCTCACGAAACCCGAATTGACATGACTGAACCTGGGAAAAACTTGACCATTTTTCCGGATCGGGCGCTTGCTGGTCTGGCTAACGGTGATCTCCTGTCTCAGGTTCTTGCGCGTATGCGCATGACAGGCGACCGCGTCTTTTCGTCGATGCTGCAGCCATTCGCGCAATTGGACATGTCGGCGCGGGCGGCGCACGCGTATGCAGTCATGGAAGGCGTGGTGCAAATTTCCGGCAATCAGGCAGACACTTCCGAGATTCGGTCCGGCGAACTGCTCTTGTTGCCGCGCGGACCTGACGGCCTGCGCATTTCCGCCCTGGACCAACCGGCGAATGTGGTCGTCTGCCACTTCTGGTTTGATCCGGCGAGCCAGCCGGATCTGCTTCTGACGTTACCCGTCATGATCCACCTTCGCCAGGCGGAGACATGCGACTGGCTGCCGAACATCATGCAGTTTCTTCTGCATGAGGCGGACAATGACGAGGCGGGATCCGCCTTGATGGTCTCCCGCATGATCGATCTCGTGGTGGTGCGTGCGTTGCGTGCCTGGGTTCATCATGGTCATGCATCGAACTGGTTAGGCGGATTGGCGGATAAGCGTATTGCCCGCGCGTTGAAGGCCATCCATGAGCAGTCGCCACGTGGTTTGACGATCGATGGTCTCGCTGCCGTCGCGGGCATGTCCCGCTCCAACTTTTGCGAACGTTTCAATGCGCTTGTTGGCAAGTCTCCGTTGCGTTACCGCAATGAATGGCGCTTGAGCGTCGCGCGGGACATGCTGGCGAAAGGTGACGCACGCGTGGGCGAGGTTGGAAGGTCGGTTGGTTACGAGTCGAAGGCCGCTTTCAGTCGTGCCTACAAGGCCTACTTCGGCCACGCACCTCGAGAAGCGAAGCCATCCATCGCGCCCGCTGAATGACGGCGCTGCCCGCGACGCCATGCGGTCGCTTCGCTTCGTCGAGCTGTCAGCAAAAAGATTTCGCTATCGCCTCATTTTCATGCCGCTACGGTCATTGCGAGACTCTCGGCGATCGGAACGACGGGCTCATCAGCCAGCTGTAGCGCTACTCGATCCTCCGTCCTGATCCCCTTGAAAGTGCCGATCCCCGATACGCGGATTGCCACCCATCCAGGATTCGTTGTCGAGTGTCGCAAACCGGCCGAGCGCCGTCGCTCTTCCCCCGCGTTCCACGGAAATTCGCGACGAACTTGTTTTCACGGGCGGCGCGTCCTGCTACAGGCCGAGCGCAGTCGCCGCGAGCGCAGCGACCTGCAACCGCGTATCGGGTAGCAGCCCGTCCTCGATCAACCACACCGCCGACAAACCCGACCACGCGAGAATCCACTGCAGTAGCCGGCGGCGGTCTAACGCCGCCGCATCGGCCACGAGCGTAATACGCCGCTCGAAGCGCACGGGATCGACCGCAATATCGTGCGAGGGATTGCAGAACAGGTTCGCATAGTCGAACACGCGCTCGCCGCGCAGCCCTTTCGGATCGATCGCGAGCCAGCCGCGTTCGCCGAAATGGAGGATGTTGCCGTGATGGATGTCGCCGTGCAGGACAACTTCGTCGATGGGCGGCCCGGCCAGCAACTGGCGTGCGGCCGTTGCAGAGCGACGAAGCACGTCGTTGCCTGAAGCGTCCGACAACAGCGCATGGAACCCGTCGTGCAGCGGCATGACCGAAGGCGGCTCGGATGCACGATGCGCATGCAGCCGCGCGACGACATCACACGCAATGCGCATCGCATCATCGTCGTGCCCCGATGCCGAATAACCGGCCAGCGTGGGCGCCGGCTGCGCCCGTTCGAGCAGGACAGCATCGCCGTCGTGCCGCCACACCTGCGCGGCGCCTTGCCCGTTCCACCAGGTCATCAGCGCATTGCCACGACGTTCTTCATCACACGTAGCGACCTTCAGCATCGCGGGCCGGCCCTGCCAGACGACAGGCAGCAGGCCGCCGCTCGCGGTCAGGATCGGGCCGCCGTCGGGAACGAGGCCCCACAGGGCAAGGTATCGATCGAACATCACGCGATGCTACAGCCGAACCGGATCGCGCGCAGCGCGGTTCGCCTGACGATGTGTCACACGGTCGCAGATGCGACGTGAACGGTCCTGCTGCACTTTCCTAAATAAAATTTAGCCAGCCAAACTTTGGCTAAAGAATGTTCCGGTTTCGCGCCATCCCTTCGACAATGCGCGCCTTTCGTGACCAGTCGTTGCCTCTCGCGCACCGGCCGTCACAGCATCGAAGAAGGAGCCCGGCATGACCGACCACACCGCATCCCCGCCGCCGCCCGCGCCGCCGCCACACCGTCGCCGCGTGTGGCGCACGCTCGCGGGCGCGCTGCTCGGCCTGACGCTCGGATGCGCGGGCATCGGCGCCTGGACGATCCAGCGCATCTGGACGCAGTTGCCGTCCGTCGAGCACCTCGCCGTCTATCGTCCCGCGCTGCCGCTGCGGATCTTTTCGCGCGACGGCGACCTGCTGGCCGAATACGGCGTCGAGCGGCGCGAGTTCGTGCCGCTCGAACGCATCCCGCCGCTGATGCGGCAGGCGCTGCTCGCGGCCGAGGACGCGAAGTTCTACCAGCACGGCGCGGTCGATTTCGGTGGCCTCGCGCGCGCGACGTTCGCGAACGTCGTGACGGGGCAGCCGGGGCAGGGCGGCAGCACGATCACGATGCAGGTCGCGCGCAACTTCTACCTGACGCGCGACAAGGTGCTGAGCCGCAAGCTCGCCGAGATCCTGATGGCGGCCAAGCTCGAACGCGAATACAGCAAGGACAAGCTGCTCGAGCTGTACATGAACGAGATCTACCTGGGCGAGCGTGCGTACGGTTTCGCGGCCGCGGCGAACGTGTATTTCGGCAAGCCGCTCGACGCGCTGAGCGCGGGCGAGGCGGCGGTGCTCGCGGGGCTGCCGAAGGCGCCGTCCGCGTTCAACCCGGTCGTCAATCCGGCGCGCGCGACCGCGCGACGCAACTACGTGCTCGGCCGCATGCATGCGCTCGGCCAGCTCGACGACGCGACGTATCGCGCGGCCGTCGACGCGCCGATCGCGCTGGCGACCACGCCGCCGCCGGGGATCATCGCCGCGCCGTACGTCGCCGAGCGCGCGCGCCGGATGATGGTCGAGCGTTTTCACGACGACGCCTACACGCTCGGCCTCGACGTGACGACGACGATCTCGATGCGCGACCAGCGCGCGGCCGAAGCGTCGCTCGAGCGTACGCTGAGCCGCCAGCCGCGCCCGAAGCGCGATGCGCGCAACGGGCTCGAAGGGGCACTCGTGTCGCTCGACGCGGCCACGGGCGACATGCTCGCGCTCGTCGGCGGCGCGGATTTCAACCGCAACGTGTTCGACCATGCGCTGCAGGCGTATCGCCAGCCGGGCTCGAGCTTCAAGCCGTTCGTCTATTCGGCGGCGCTGGAAAAGGGCTACTTCCCGGGCGTGCTCGTCGACGATACGCAGCGCACGCTCACGCATGAGGAAACCGGCGCGCGGCCGTGGCGCCCGCGCAATTTCGCCAACCACTACGAGGGCTTCATTCCGGTGCGGCGCGGGCTCATGCGCTCGAAGAACCTCGTTGCGGTCAGCCTGATGCAGGCCACCGATGCGCGCTACGTGCAGCAACACGCGGTGCGCTTCGGTTTCGACGCGCAGCGCAATCCGGCGTCGCTGCCGCTCGCGCTTGGCGCGGGCGCCGTGACGCCGCTCGAACTGGCGAGCGCGTACAGCGTGTTCGCGAACGGCGGCACGCGGATGGAGCCGCGCCTGATCCTGTCGGTGAAGCAGCGTCATGGCGGCGCGATGTACGAGGCGACGGCGCCGGCAGGCGAGCGCGTCGTATCGGCGCGCAACGCGTTCGTGATGGACAGCATGCTGCGCGACGTCGTGAAGGCGGGCACCGCGCGCGGCGCGCTGGCGCTGCGCCGCGACGACGCGGCAGGCAAGACGGGCACGTCGAACGGCTCGAAGGACGTCTGGTTCGCCGGCTACTCGTCGGGCATCGTCGCGGTCGCGTGGCTCGGCTACGACACGCCGCGCCCGATGGGGCGTGCGACCGGCGCATCGCTCGCGCTGCCGGTCTGGCTCGACTACATGAAGACGGCCGTCGACGGGCGTACGCCGGTCGAGGCAACCCCACCGCAGGACGTCGCGCTCGTCGATGGCGACTTCGTCTACGCCGAATACACGCGCGGCACGTGCACGGCCGACGTGCCGTCGTACATCCGCAGCCGCTTCGCGTGCGGCGGGGCGGCGGCGGCCGATACGTCCGACGCGCCGGGCAACAACGGCAAGCCTGCCGAGCCGATGCCTGCCGCGGTCGATGCGGCCGAGCGCGAACGTGTGCTCGACCTGTTCCGGACCGATGACTGACGCGCACCATGCATACGCTTTATCTGATTGCAATCGTCGCGGAAGCGATGTCGGGGGCGCTGATGGGCATGCGCCGCGGGATGGATCGCTTCGGGCTCGCGCTCGTCGGCGCGGTGACGGCGCTCGGCGGCGGCACCGTGCGCGACGTGCTGCTCGGCCACTATCCGCTCGGCTGGATCGCGCATCCCGAGTACCTGGTGATCACGCTCGTCGCGGCGACCGTCGCGTCGTGGGTCGCACGGCATGTCGCGCGAATGAAGACGCTGTTCGTCACCGTCGACGCGATCGGCCTCGCGGCGTTCACGATCATCGGCTGCGACATCGGCGCGTCGACGGGCACCGCGCCGATCATCGTCGTGCTGGCCGGCGCGATCACCGGCGCGTGCGGCGGGATGCTGCGCGATCTGCTGTGCAACGAGATGCCGCTGATCCTGCGCGAGGAGCTGTACGCGAGCGTCGCGTTCGTGACGGGTGCGCTGTATGTCGGGATGCAGCACCTTGGCATCGATGCCGGGGTCGCGACGGTGGTCGCGCTCGTGGCGGGCTTCACGATGCGGATGCTCGCCGTGCGGCTCGGCTGGAAGATGCGGACGTTCGGCGCGGCGGACGTCGGGCATTGAGCGGGAGCGCGTGCCGCCCGCTCCGCGCGCGGGCATGGATCGAGCCGGCCATGGCGCTGCGGTGAACGCCCAGGCCGGAGCGAACGTCAGTCTGCCTGCATTACCTGGAAGACGTTGCCTTCCGGATCGATGCCGTCGTACATCGTGTACGCGAATCCGTCATAGCGCTTGAGATCGCGCACCGTCACGCCGTTGCCGGCCAGCCGCTCGCGATGCGCGCCGATGTCCTGGCCGATCGAGAACACCAGCTTCACGTGACTGGCTTGCGCACGCGCTTCCGCATCGGCAGGTGCCGCGTGGCGGAACGCCGGGCCAGCGAGATGCAGCGCGAGCTCGATGGCCCCTGCGTCGAGCACGACCCACTCGTTTTCGATTTCCTCGACGACGGGCAGATCGAAATATCGTTGGTAAAACGTCTTGAGCGACGCGACGTCCTGGACGTACAGGATGATGCGGGTCATCGGAAGCGGCACGTGAGTCTCCTTGAAGGGATGCGCGAAGCGCGAATGATGTGTTGTGAAAGTCGTTGCTGTCGATCATGCATGACATCGCGCGGCGCAACACTCACGCGACACGCGACACGTGCCCGCGCTACGCGGGCACCATTACCGGCGGCGCACCGTCGCCGTTCTCCACCATCTTCACCGCGAATCCGTAGCACCGCGCGATATGCGCCGGCGTCATCACGTCGCGCGGCGTGCCGTGCGCGACGATCGTGCCGTCGGCGAGCATCGCGATCGTATCCGCGTGCCGCGCGGCGAGGTTCGGATCGTGCACGATCGCGAGCACGCCGAGCTGCCATTCGCGTGCAACGGCGCGTACGGTTTCGAGCAGGCGGTGCTGATGCGAGAGATCGAGCGCGGCGGTCGGTTCGTCGAGCAGCAGGTAGCGCGGG
Organism: Burkholderia sp. BCC0405; assembly: GCF_902833075.1. NCBI lineage: Bacteria > Pseudomonadati > Pseudomonadota > Betaproteobacteria > Burkholderiales > Burkholderiaceae > Burkholderia > Burkholderia sp. BCC0405. The sequence continues at coordinate 128,970 of NZ_CADFEO010000007.1, read as the reverse complement.
CCGCTTTCCGTCGCTTCGTCGTCCGGCCACAGCTGCGCGAGCACACGGGCGAACTGCACGCGCGCGAGTTCGCCGCCCGACAACGTCGTGACATCGCGGCCGACGAGGGCATCGGCGCCTGCGCGTTCGAGCGCGTACCACGCGATGTCGCGATCGCGACGTGACGTTGCACCGCTGCGCCGTGCATGCGGATAACGGCCGAGCAGCACGATTTCGTCGACGCTGAACGGAAACGCGGGCTGCGCGGCCTGCGGCAGCACCGCGCGCAGGCACGCAAGTCGCGGCGCGTCGATGCGCGCGAGCGACTCGCCGTTCAGCGTGATGTCACCGGTCACGCGCACGCCGTTCGGCGCGGCGCCGCCGGTGAGTTCGCCGGCAAAGGTCTTCAGCAGCGTACTCTTGCCCGCGCCGTTGCGGCCGAGCAGCGCGGTTACGCGGCCGGGTTCGATCGACAGCGACAGGTCGCGCAGGATCGCGTTGTGCCGACGGGCGACGTCGAGGTGATGGGCGCTCAGCATGGTCGTCGTGAGAAAAGGGTTAGCCGCCGAGCGCGCCGCGGCTCTTCCACAGCAGCGCCAGAAAGAACGGTGCGCCGAGCAGTGCGGTCAGCACGCAAAGCGGAATTTCCGCAGGCGCGGCAACCGTGCGCGCGGCGAGATCGGCGGCGAGCGTCAGCAGCGCGCCGAGCAGCGCGGCGCCGGGCAGCACGATGCGTTGGTCGGGGCCGCACGCGAGCCGCACGCAATGCGGCGCGACGAGCCCGATGAAGCCGATGATGCCCGCGCACGACACCAGCGCGCCGACCGCCAGCGCGACCGCGACGAGCACGCGCCGCTTCAGCCGCTGCACGGGCACGCCGAGGTGCAGCGCCTCGGTTTCGCCGAGTTGCAATGCGTTCAGCGCGTCGCGTTCGCGCGCGAGCAGCAGGCAGCCGATCGCGACGCACGGCGCGACGGCCGCCAGCGCGGGCCATTGCGCGCCGCCGAGGCTGCCGAGGCTCCAGAAGGTCAGCGAGCGCAATTGCGCGTCATCGGCGACGAACGTGAGGAGTCCGATCGCCGCGCCGGCCAGCGCGTTGATCGCGATGCCGGCGAGCAGCAGCAGCGGCAGCGCGAGCCGGCCGCGCGATGCGGCGAGCCGGTAGACGAGCGCCGCGACCGCGAGCGCGCCCGCGAACGCGGCAACGGGCAACGCGGCCGCGTTCACGTGAGCGGCAAGGAGTGCAGGGCCGAGCACGATCATCGTCGTTGCGCCGAGCGCGGCGCCGCTCGACACGCCGACGAGCCCCGGATCGGCGAGCGGATTGCGGAACAGCGCCTGCATCGCGGCGCCGGTCGCGCCGAAGCCGCCGCCGACCAGCAACGCGAGCGCGACGCGCGGCGCGCGGATGTCGAACAGCACCGCGCGCGCCTGCTGCGCGGCCGCATCGCCGGTCAGCGCGGCCCAGGCTTGCGCGAGCGGAATGCGATACGCGCCGACGCACAGGGCGACGACGGACATCGCGCACACGAGGCAGGCGAGCGCAACCAGCGCGAACGGCGCGCAGCGGCGCGACGTGCCGAGGTGCGCGGCGCCGGAGCGCGACACGGGCGACGAGGCGGGGAAAGGCGAAGCGTGAGCGGGCATCGGGGCAGTCCGGAATCAGGCGAGCGCATCCGACAGGCGTCGGTGCAGGGTCGTGACGGCGAGCGGCAGGCGGGGGCCGAAGCCGAGCAGGAACAGCGCGTCGAGCGATACCACGCGTTGCGCGCGGCCGGCCGGCGTCGCGCCGAAGCCGGGCGTCGCGAGCAGCGCGGCGCGGCCGCCGACGGCCGCGAGCCCTTCGTCGGAGATCAGCACGACGTCGGGCGCGGCGGCTGCCAGCGCCTCGGTCGTCAGCGGCTTGTAGTGCTCGAAGCCCTGCATCGCATTGCGTGCGCCCGCGTAGCGGATCATCGCGTCGGCGGCCGTACGCTGGCCGGCGGCGAGCGCCTGGTTGCCGGTGTGGTTCAGCACGAACAGCACACGCGGCGGCTGCGCGCCGCCGGGCGCACGGGCAGCGACCGCATCGCGCGCGGCCTGCCAGTCGCGGTCGAAACGCTGCAGCAGCGCGGCACCCGCGCCACGCACGTCGAGCGCATGCGCGACGCCCGTGATCTTCGCGCGCACCGAGTCGACGTCGTGGCGTTCGTCGAACGTGGTCACCGCGACGCCGGCGCTTTTCACCTGCGCGATCGCGGTGGGCGGGCCGGCTTCCGCCGACGCGAGCACGAGATCGGGCCGCAGCGACAGCAGCCCCTCGGCCGACAGCGCGCGCTGGTAGCCGACCTTCGGCAGCCGCTTTGCGGCGTCGGGGTACGTGCAGGTCGTGTCGGCGCCGACGAGCCGGTAGCGCGGCGTCTCGGCGCCGCCGAGCGCGAACGCGGTTTCCGCGAGTGCGCCGCCGATCACGACCACGCGTTTCGGCGCGGCCTGCGCACCCTGGGCGAGCACGCTGCCGGACAGCGCGCCCGCGAGCGCGCCGGCCGCCGCGCTCGCCAGCACCGCGCGGCGGCGCGGATCGAACGGTCGCGCGCTCACCGCGCGCCTCCGCGTGCCGCGGCCGGCAGCGTCGCGACGAGCGCGCGCCAGTCGTCGCGTTCCACCTTGCCGGGTTTGCGTTCGCCGAACAGCAGCGCGACGTGGTCGCCCTGCCGGTCGAACAGCTCGAGCGACGTGACGATGCCGTCGCTCGTCGGCTTCTTCACGACCCACGCGGCGGCGATCAGGTCCTCGCGCACGTGCAGGTTGAAGCCCGGGTCGAGCACGTTGATCCATGCGCCGACCTCGCGCACGTTCGCGACGGGGCCGGTATGGATCTGGATCATTCCCGCGTTGCCGACGAATACCATGATCGGCTGGCCGCTCTGCGCCGCGTGCCGGAGCACGTGACGCAGCGCATGCGCGGTTTCGACCGGATACGCGTATTGCGGATCGGCGAGGCGCAGCGCCTGCATGCGGCTCACGCCGAAGCGCTGCGTGACGCCGAAGAACTGGTGCGTGTCGGTCATCGCGTCCCACGCGGCGCGAAAGCCCGCGACGTCGATCTCGGTGTCGGCGCGCTCGGGTGTTTTCGGCGCAGCGGGTGCGACCTCGAGGCCCGGCTCCTGCGACGGCGCACGCCAGCGCTCGACGAACGCGTCGTACGCGGCGTGGTCGCTGTGCGCGCGCAGGTAGACCTTGTGGATCGCATGGCCCTGCGCGTCGAAGAACTGCAGGCTCTTCAGCGGGCCGTGCGCGGTTTCGTCGCGCACGGCGAACGCCGACACCCAGTGGCGATAGAAGATGCGCAGGTCGATATCGCCGAGCGCGAGGCCGACGGGGCCGTCATGGCTCATCTGCGCATATTCGCCATCCTTTTCGTGGACGGCCGTGTCGTTGCGCGTGAGCGCCATCACGCGGCCGAGGCGCGGCATTTCCTCGAACATCGCCGGAAAACGCGCGTCGAGCCGCACGACGTGCTCGCCGACGAACGCGGCGAGCGCCTCGCCTTCGCTGACGCCGAGCGCCTGCGCGACGTCGCGGTTGCGCAGCTGGCGCTCGGTCTTGAGCTTGACGAACGCGTCGCGCAGCGCGGCGGCCGCGCGGGCCGGCGTGGCCGGTTGACCGGGAAGGGCGGATTGCATCATGTCGGACTCCTTCAAGTAACGGTTGGGGTGGCAGCGCGGGCGGCGCGCATCAGAAATCCACTTTCATGCTGACGGCGACCGTGCGTCCGGACGACGTATACGCATCGAGCACCTGCGAATCGGCCGCGATGCCGCGCACGTCCGACCAGTTCCAGTATTTGCGGTCGAACAGGTTGCGGATGCCGATCGTCGCGCTCACGTGCTTGTTGAAGCGGTAGCCGCCGCGCAGGTCGACGACGAACGACGACGGCGGCGCGAAGCACGCCTTGTTCGAGCAGTCGGACTTGTCGATGTCCTTGTCGCGTTTCGCGGCCTGGAACAGCAGGTCGGTCTGCACGTACCAGCGCTCGGTCGGCTCGTAGCGCACGCCGAACACGGCCGAGAACGGGTTGACGGTGTTGAGCGGCTGGCTGGCCGCGCCGTCGTTCTGCGTCGAGCCCTTCGTGAACGCCATCGCCGTCTTCAGCGTGACGCCGTTCGGCATCACCCATTCGGCGCGGCCTTCGAGGCCGTGAATGCGCGCGTCGGCGAAGTTCACGTACTGGAACACGGACGGATCGGTTGGCCGGCCGCTGCCGGCGATCGTCGTGCGCGAGATGAAGTTGCGGTAGCGGCCGGTGAACGCGGCGGCGCTGTAGCGCACGACGCCGTAGCCGGTGCCGGCCTTGCCGCGCAGGCCGGCTTCGAACGTATCGCTCGTCTCGGGTTTCAGGTTCGGATTGCCGATCGACGTGTAGCCGTGCACCGGGTTCGAGAAGCTGCTGTTCACCTGGTCGGGCGTCGGTGCGCGGAAGCCGTGCGCGTACTGCACGTACGGAATGACCGCGGGCGTGATCTCGTAGAGCACGGCGACGCGCGGCGACAGTTCGTTCGCGCTCGTCGACACGGCCTTGCCGGTGAACAGCGGATCGTTCCCGGTCGGGCTCAGCCGGTACGTGTCGAAGCGCAGGCCCGGCGTGACGAGCAGGCGGCCGTAGCCGATCTGGTCCTGGACGAACGCGCCGAACAGCGTGTAGTCGGTGTCGGGGAACGCCTTGTTCGGGAACGCTTCGCCGACGCCCGGCACCGTGCCGTCGCGCAGGTTCGTCACGCGCGACACGCTGCCGTCGACGCCATACAGCAGCTTGTGCGCGAACGGGCCGGTCGCGAAGCCGCTTTCGGCGAACGCGGAGCCGCCGAACGTGCGCTCCTTGTACTGGTTGTCGCGCGAACGCGATGCTGCCCTGCCGCGCGTCTCGAACGCGTACTGGTCCTGCTTCGCGTCCTGATAGTAGAACTGCACGTGCGCGGTCTGGAACCAGCGGAACGCATCGTCGTGGAAGTCGTAGTCGACGCTGAAGCGGTTGCGCTCGAGCCGGTCGTAGGTCGTGAGGCCGAGCGTGGTCGGCGGGCTGATCGCCGACAGCACGTCGGTGCTCACGCGGCGCTGCACCGTTTCGGCGGTGAACTTGATCGTGTCGCGCGCGGTGGGCGTCAGCACGAGCTTGCCGAGCAGCGATTCCGAATAGACGTCCTGCGGGTTCGACGTGGTGCGCAACGTGCTCGCCGAATTGTTGCTGCCGCGCGTGTCGACTTCGTGGCCACGCCGGCCGTCGGCGATGATCATCCCCTGCACGCGATCGTTGCCGCCCGCGGCCGATACGGTCGCGCCGACGCTGCGATCGGCCGAGTCGTAGCTCGGCCGGAACGAGAAGTAATAGGGCTTGTTGTAGATCGACAGCAGGTCGCGCGGATCCTTCGTGATGAAGTTCACCGCGCCGGTCAGGCCGTCGCTGCCGTAGAGCGCCGAGGCCGGCCCGCGCAGGATCTCGATGCGCTTGAGCGTGTCGAGATCGGCGTAGTCGCCGCGCCCGGCTTCGAGCGGCCCGAACGAAAACGCGTTCGGCAGGCGGATGCCGTCTTCCATCAGCAGCACGCGATTGCCTTCGAGGCCGCGGATGTTGATGCTCGAATCGCCGTCGCGGCCGCCGCCGAGCGCGGCGCTGCCGGGCCGGTACGCGGTGCGGCGCACGGTGATGCCCGGCTCGTAGCGCAATGCGTCCTTGATGTTGGTGGCTTGCTGTTCTTCCAGGTTCTCGTCGGTGATCACCGAGACGGACGCCGCCGTGCGGCTCGCGGCCGTGGCGGTACGGTTGGCCGTGACGGTCACGGGGTCGAGCAGCGCCGCATCGCCGCGCGTGGATGCGGCGACGAGAATGGCGGAAGGCGGGGTGGCGCCTTGCGGCGTCGAATCGGCGTGAGCCGAGGCGGCGGACAGGCCGAACGCGCCGAACAGCGCGGCACAGATCGGCCGCCGCGCCAGCGTATAGCAATGCACAGGTGGTCTCCCATTGACGATGACAAGCCCGGAGGCTGGCTGGGTGACGCGTTCACCTGGCTGGCCCGCCCGCGCACGGAAGGCGGCGAGCGGCGAATTGAAAGGAAACTGATAACTTTACGAGTGTAAATGAGAATTATTATCAATACAAGGACGAAAAGGCGGCGCGCGTGGGTGAGCGCTCACCTGCGCGATCGGGGCGCTCGGCGACGGGAAGTTCGGAAAAAAGCGCCGGCGTGTCAGGCCAGCGCTTCGATGCGGATCAGCAGGTTGCGCGCATGCGTGATGAACGCGTCATGCGTCGCGCGATCGCCGTGGCCTTCGAGGCCGGCCTGCTCGGCGAACGCGATCTGTTCGGTGTAGAGCTCGACGAGCGCACGGCGTGTGTCAGGGGGAAGCGCGCGGATCATCGACACGATCAGCAGTTCCTGCGCGCGAAGCGTGCCGGACAGCGTCTGGACGTTCATGCTGGCCTCCATCGGACGATGCGGCGGCGAGCCGCTCTTTCCATACTAGGCGGTCGGCGTACGCAGCGCAGGCGCGGTGTTGGCGAGGCGGTGGGCAGGACGCGATTCGACGGGCAATCGACGGCGCCGTTGCGGGACGCGAAACGCGCCGTGCACGGCCGGGCACCGCGCATCGAAGCGTGCAGGGGAGGGCGAACGGAATCAGCCGGCCGTCGTTGCGGCCTGCGCATCGCGCACGACCTGCGCGACGCGTTCAACGAACTCGACGTCGACGCTCGACAACGCTTCGCGCTTGCCGTCGGGCATCTCCACCATCAGGCGGTACGTGACGTCCTGCGTGGTCCACGCCAGATAGCCGACGACGGCGAGCATCACGCCGACGACGAGCGCGGCGCTCGATCCGGCGATGCCGCCTGCGACGGCGGCGGCCACGCCGATCAGCGAGATCAGCGACGGCACGAGGCGGTTCTTCGGAATCTTGACGACATCGACCTGGCGAATGTCACGCAGTGCGAATACCTGGCCGGCGGCCGACAGGCCGTTGCGCGTGATCATCACGCCACGTTCGTTGAATGCGTTTTCCATCGTGTGTTGCGTGGACGAAAACGCGCAGCGTAGCAGGTTTCGTTGCAGCATCAAACGAGACCGACTGCCGCACGATTCGTGCGGCGTGGCCGACATGCGGGAAGCGGGGGGAACGCGAAGGCGTTCAGAACTGCAGGCGGCCGTCGCCGTAAAGCCGGCCCGGCACGTGCGAGGCGACGACTTCGGCGATCTCTTCATCGGTCGATTCGGCCGGCACGATCTGGCGCCGCGCGGGCGCGTCGAGATGCATCGTCCATTCGACGAGCCGGTACGGCCGGCCCCACGGGCGCTGCATTTCGACCGACACGCGGCAGCTCTGGACCGGCAGCGAGTGTTGGCACGTCAGAATCGCGTGCAGATGGCTGAAAACGGTATCTTCGATCATCATGGCCTCCGATCCTGTCTTGTGGGCAATCGATGGCGGCGCCGTCGGCGGTTCAAAAAAAAAGCCGCCGATGCTCAGGCGGCCAACAGGGGGGGTGAGAGCATCCTCTCAGCCCAGAATTAAGCGAAACTTAAAAGCACATAAAAAAGCGCCCCGCGTGGAGCGGGGCGCTTCTTGCCGTCGTGATCCGCGAGTTAAGCGGATGCTTTAGAACTTGTGACGGATACCGATACGTGCGGCGATCTGGTTCTTCGAACCCGTGCCCGACGTATTGAAGTAGCTCGTGCTCGAGCCGATCTGCGCCTGCACGCCCTTGCCCGATGCCTGCTGGTACACGACCAGGCCGTACACGTCCGTACGCTTGCTGAGTGCGTAGTCGGCGATACCGTTGACCTGGTTCCAGTGCCACGAGTTGCCGTTCTGCGTCGCGTTCGTGTACGTGTAGCCGAGGCCGCCCGACAGAGCCGGCGTGAATGCGTACTTCGCGCCTGCTTCATACGCGTTGTAGAACGTGCCGCCCGCGCCCGAAACGGTCGAGAACTGCGTACGCGTCCACAGCAGCCATGCCGTTGCCGGGCCCCAGACGTAGCGGCCGCCGACGCCATACGTGCGCAGGTCGCGGACGTTGCCCGTGCTCAGGTTCGCGATCGTCGTCGAGAAGGCCGGCGTCGACTGGCTCGGGAAACGGATGTCCGTGTAGGCTGCGCCGACCGACAGCGGGCCGTTCGCGTAGTTCAGGCCGAAGCTGTATGCGCGCGACGAGCCAGCCGTCGTCGTCGTGCCCGACGTCGTGGCCGGTGCGCCCGCGAAGTTGGTCGAGTTCGAGAAACCATACAACGCGCCGAACGTGAAGCCCGAGTAGTTCGCGCTCTGGAACTTCACGGCGTTGTTGATGCGGCTCGACGTGAGCTGGTCGATGTCGTTCACGTGGTACGCGTAGTTACCCGCGACCGTGTTGCCGCCCGTCGAGTAGTTCGAGCCGAGGACGTCGGTCGAGAACGAGTACTGGCGGCCGAACGTGACCGTGCCGTATTGCGACTGGCTCAGGCCGACATAAGCCTGGCGACCGAAGATCGCGCCGCCTTGGCCGATCGTGCCGTTGCCGCTGTTGAAGCCGTTTTCGAGCACGAAGATCGCCTTCAGGCCGCCACCGAGGTCTTCGGTGCCGCGCAGGCCCCAACGGCTGCCTTGGGCAACGCCGTCGTCGTACTTGAACAGCTTGCCCGTGCCGCCGTTGGCGGTCTTGCTGTGGTTCACGTAGCTGATACCGGCATCGATGACGCCGTACAGGGTCACGCTGCTTTGTGCGTGCGCCGTGCCGGCCGTTGCTGCCAGGGCGGCGATGGTCAACAGTTTCTTGTTCAAAGGATTCTCCGAGCGAATAAATGGCGTGTCCAGTTGCGGTTCCGGCGCTCTCACTGGGCGCTTTCACGGACCGGCGGCAACTTTATCGAGGGGCCACGTAATGAATATGACAGCGACTGTCATATGAAGAATGTGTGGCGTCGATGCGACACTGAATTCTGCCCGGTTGCGCTATCGGGGGTTATACCGAATTCGGCTGAGAATCGATCAGGGGCGGGAATATGCACATGAAATAAGCTTGGTTGGCGGCGTTCCGGCCCCATGCCACGATCCGTGTTCCAACAAACGACACGGGACGAGAGGACACCATGCGACGTTCATTCCTGACCGGCCTCGGCGCACTCGCCGCGGCGCTGGCATTCGCGGCGCCCGGCGTGCACGCCGACCCGCAAACGCTGAAGATCGGCACGATGAGCGGCCCCGACGCGCAAATCTGGACCGAGGTGACGAAGGTCGCCGCGCGTGAAGGCCTCGCGATCAAGGTCATCGAGTTCAACGACTACGTGCAGCCGAACGCGGCGCTCGATTCCGGCGATCTGGACGCGAACGGTTTCCAGCACCAGCCGTTCCTCGACAGCCAGATCAAGCAGCGCGGCTACAAGATCGTCAACGTCGGGCTCACGTACACGGCGCCGATGGGCTTCTACTCGAAGAAGCTCAAGTCGCTGAAGGACTTGCCGGCGGGCGCGAAGGTCGGGATCCAGAACGATCCGTCGAACGGCAACCGCGCGCTGCTGCTGTTGCAGAAGTACGGCGTGATCAAGCTGAAGGCGGGCGCGGGCACCAACGGCGTGAACGCGACGCCGCTCGACGTCGCCGAGAACCCGAAGAAGATCAAGATCGTCGAACTCGACGCCGCGCAGCTGCCGCGCGCGCTGCCCGATCTCGATGCCGCGTCGATCAACACCGACTACGCGGTGAAGGCCGGGCTCACGCCGGTGAAGGATGCGATCGCGATCGAGGACCTGCGCGGGCCGTACGCGAACCTGATCGCGGTGCGTGCGCAGGACAAGGACAAGCCGTGGGTGAAGAAACTCGTCGCGGCCTATGAGTCGGACGATGTGCGCAAGTTTATCGACCGGAAGTTCGGTGGCGCGATCGTGCCGGCGTTCTGAGCGCTCAGGTGTGCCGCCGCCCGGCCGGCTGGATCGCCTGGGTATTCCGGAAGGCCAATCGCCCGCGCAAGCGGGCGATTTCGTTGGTGCGCGCGGCTGAGCGCGATGCGTGCCGTTCTCCGGCGCGCGGGCCGGCCGCTCAGGCCGACAGCAGCGAACCCGTGCGGATCGCGGTCGCGCCGGCAATCCGTGCGACTTCCATGCCGGCCGTCGCGAAGCGCACGATCTGGCGCGCGTACAGCACGCCCGACACGCTGCTCTTCAGCGTGACGACGCGATCGGTCAGCGGATCGACGATGTCGGCCACGGCCTGGCCGGCCTCGATCATCACGCCGACCGGCGTACGGAACACGATCACGCCCGACACGGGCGCGACGAGCGGATCGGTGCCCGCGAGCGGCGTGGCCGGATGCGCGAGCGGCGGCAGCGGCGCCGGCGTGCCGTCGACGACACCGCGCTCGGTCAGGTATTCGACGATCGCCTGCGCGTCCTTTTCGGCGAACTCGTACGACACGTCGCGCTCGCTGCGCAGCTCGACCGTGACGGAAATCGCGCCGTTCGGGATCGGGAAGCGGTCGCCGAAGCGGCTGCGCAGGTCCGACCAGCAGAAGCTGTGGATCTCGTCGAACGGGTTGCCGACCGAATTCAGCGCGAGCAGCGACGCCTGCGCGTCGAGGTAGCGCGACAGCGGCTCGACGTCCGGCCACAGATCGGGATTCGTGTAGAGGTGCATCACCGCGTCGCTGTCGCAGTGCAGGTCGAGCACGATATCGGCGTCGAACGACAGTTTCTGCAGCGCGAGGCGCTGCGAGTCGAGTTCGGTGCGCGGCTTCTGCTCGTCGAGCGCTTCGCGCATCGCGGCGCGCACGGCGACGAGGTTGTGCTGCGCGTCGTGCGTGAGGCGGCTTTCGACGCGCGGCAGCACGAGCGCCGCGAGATCGTAGAAATTGCGGTTGAAGTTCTGCATCGAGCCGAGCTCGAAGCGGCCGAGGTGATCGCCGAACACGTGTTGCGACAGGCCGATCGGGTTCGGCACGGGCACGATGACGACTTCGCCGCGCAGCTTGCCGGCCGTCTCGAGCGCGGCGATCTTGCGGCGCAGCAGCGTGGCGACCAGCATGCCGGGCAGTTCGTCCGCATGCAGCGACGACTGGATATAGACCTTCTTGCCGCCGCGCGGGCCGTAGTGAAAGCTCGTGATCTGGCGTTCGGTACCGACGGCGGGGGAAATCAGCGGATGGGTCTGCGTTTGCATGATGGGGGAGTGCGGCGCAGCCGCGAATGATCCGGTGTGCGTGGAGGATCGATTGTACGTTGCCCCCTCGCCGCCATCAAACCGGCGCCAGAGCACGTCGATTTTCTTTGAGAATCATCAGGTTGGTGCGAAAAAAATAACGCAGCCGGTGCCGTGCGCGAAAAAAACGGGCTCCGTTGCGGAGCCCGTTTGCGATGAGGCGCGGCGTGCGCCTGCGTGGCGGATTACTTGCCGTAGACGTCGAAATCGAAGTACTTCTTCGCGATCTTGTCGTACGTGCCGTCCTTGCGCATGCCGGCGATCGCGCCGTCGATCTTCGCCTTCAGGTCGGTGTCTTCCTTGCGCAGGCCGATGCCGGCGCCGTTGCCGAGCGTCTTCGGATCGTCGATGTCCTTGCCGGCGAAATCGAAGTTCGCGCCGCGCGGCGTCTTCAGGAAGCCGATTTCAGCCTGCACCGCGTCCTGCAGCGCGCCGTCCAGGCGGCCCGAGATCAGGTCGGCGTAGACCTGGTCCTGGTTCTGGTAAGGCACGACGTTCACGCCCTTCGGGGCCCAGTAGGTCTTCGCGTAGGTCTCCTGGATCGTGCCCTGCTCGACGCCGATCGACTTGCCCTTCAGCGATTCGGCCGTCGGCAGCAGGCCGGCGCCCTTCTTCGTGACGAGGCGCGTCGGCGTGTTGAACAGCTTGTCGGAGAACGCGATCTGTTCCTCGCGTGCCGGCGTCATCGACATCGACGACAGCACGCCGTCGAACTTGCGGGCCTTCAGCGCCGGGATCATCCCGTCGAAGTCGTTTTCGATCCACACGCACTTCGCGTGGATGCGGCGGCAGATTTCGTTGCCGAGATCGACGTCGAAGCCGACCACCTTGCCGTCGGCGCCTTTCGATTCGAAAGGCGGGTAGCTTGCGTCGACGCCGAACCGCACGGTCGTCCAGTCCTTCGCGTATGCGCTGCCTGCCGATACGGCGAGCAGGGCAACGGTCACAGCCGCAAGAATTTTTTTCACTCGGTGACTCCTCGTTTTGTTCGATAGGTGCGCGGTTGTGCCGCGCCGTAAGCCTTCGGCCCGGCGCGGCTTCGCGTCGGACGGTCCGTTTCGCCCGCCCGATGCGGGCGTGCGACGTGCGCAAGATTATCAAGACAAAATACCGGCAGGGCGCCTAGGACAAGCCCCGATACCGGGCCCGGCGGCGGCGGGGCGGGTGGGCCGCCGTTTCAGACACAGGAACGATTCAGCCGAGCGTTTCGTTGACCGCGCGCTGCAGGCACGTGACGAATTGCGTGACGGCTGGCGTGGGCAGCAGGTCGCGCCGCGCGATGATCGACAGGTCGAAGCGCGGCATGCTTTCCTCGAGTTCGGCCGTGCGGATGCCGAGCGGCGCGACCATCGCGGCGAGCGGGCGCGTGAAGCAGCCGATCACGTCCGAGCGCGCGACCAGCCCGAGCGTCACCGCGAACGACATCGGCGATCGCAGCAGGCGCTTCGGCAGCGGCAGCCCGCGCGCCTCGAACATCCCGACCATCACGCTGTGCGGAAACTGCTCGGCGCCGACGGTGACGATCCACTCGGCATCGAGCAATTCCTCTAACCGGCGCGCATGCGCAAGCGGGTGGCCTTCGCGCATCACGACGGAGAATTCGGTCGACAGCAGCGGCGATTGCGTGAAATCGCGGTCGAGCGCGGGCACATGGTGCATCGCGGCGATGTCGAGCGTGCCGTTGCGCAACTGCGCGAGCGCGTCGGGCACCGTCACTTCCACGAGATGCAGGCTCACGTTCGGCATCGACTGGCGGAATGCCGTCACCGCGCGCGGCAGCGCCGTCAGCGCGATCGACGGCATCGTGCCGACCGCGACGCGCCCCGACATCTCGCCTTTCACCTGCTCGACGGCCTCGACCGTGCGGCGGATATCGCCGAGCAATTGCTCGGCGCGCGGCAGCAGCGCATGGCCGCACGCGGTCAGCTCGACGCCGCGGACGCTGCGCGCGAGCAGTTCCGCGTTGAGCGCGGTTTCGAGCTCGCGGATCGTATGCGTGATCGCGGGCTGCGTGACGCCGAGTTCGCGCGCGGCGGCGCGCAGGCTCTTGAGATGCGCGGCGGAGACGAACGCCTGGAGCTGCGCGATGTTCAGGGGGTTGCGGATGCGGGTCATCGATCGGGTCCGGTTGGCGCGATTTTGTGGCGGGCGGCGGGGTACGGTGTCATTCTCCAGCGATCCTGACGGTTGTGTGCGCATGGTTTTGCGCCGCCGGGCGGACGTATCGCGAGCCGGGGCGCAGTGTGGCTGTCGGTGAAGCTCGCGGTGGCCGCCGCGCTGACGGCGCGGCACGGGATCCTGGCCGGCACGCTGCGGTGCATGGAACGCGACGATCTCGTCGTCGTGCCGGCGCTCTGGCTCGGGCAGGCGGCAGGTGCGGTCGTGGTCGCGACGGCGATCGTCGTCGGGTTGGTCGTGATCAAGTCGCTTTGATGCGCAGGCCGGTGCGAATCGGCCATCGGCAGAGGCAGTTGCTACGCCAGCGCCATCTCGACCGCCGTCAGCGTGCGGCGCCGAATCCAGCCGCTCGCCATCCGGATCGCGAGCCAGTACGGCATGAACAGCAGCCGCGTGCGGGCGGTCGGGCAATGCACGAAGGTTTCGGTGCGCAGCAGGTGCGCGCCCGACGCGAGCCCGACGACTTCGAAGCACAGCACCAGCTTTGCATCGCGCGGGTCGTCGTGCTGCACGAACGCCGCCGCGTCGGCGATCTTCAGCACGCCGAGGTCGGGGCGCCAGAAGCGGCCGATCAGGCCGAGCGACAGCGACGTTTCGTCGCGATGCAGCAGCGTGAATGCGTGGAGGCCGAAGCGTTCGCGTTCGACTCGCGGGGTGCCGTGGCGCAGCGACGCGGCAACGGTTGCCGGGAATTCGCGGACGTTGAGCAGCGCATCGACCACCGGATCCGTGCGCATGTCGAGCGTGGTGATCGTGTCGATGATGCGCGCCGGCGCGGCATCGATCGGCTTCGATTCGTGCACTTCGTGGAAGCCGAACGACGGGATGAACGGCGGCTTGTGCGCCGAAGTCCGGGTGCCCGATTCGGAGACGATGCCGAGCGCGTTCATTGGGGGCTCCTGAAGGCAAAGTGCGATCGTAGCACCACCGGGTGCGGATTCGCGCCGCGCCGTTTCCGCGATGCCCGCGCACGGCGGCGCATCGACAAAAAAAGCCCGGAAACTTGCGTTCCCAGGCCTGGAGACCATCAACGATGAGGGGGGAGGAGCCGATGTCGTCCCGATGCGCGTCGTCCTTCTGCCGGCGACGTCGCGCACGATTCGCGGTCAGATCGCCCAGCCGCCGAGGTAGAACGTGACGAGCACGGCCGCGATGAGCACGGTGCCGACGTTGAGCTTGCGGAATTCGCCGCTGGCGATGCGGCCGATCACGAGCGTCGAGAAGCCGAGCATGATGCCCGTCACGATGTTCGCGGTCAGCACGATGAACACCGCGCACACGAGGCCCGACATCGCATCGACCCTGTCGTCCATGTGCAGCTTGCTCACGCTGCCGAGCATCAGCAGGCCGACGTACATCAGCGCCGGTGCCGTGGCGTACGACGGCACGAGGCCCGCGAGCGGCGAGAAGAACATCACGACGAGGAACAGCAGGCCGACCACGGCCGCCGCGAGGCCCGTCTTCGCGCCGGCGGCCACGCCGACGCTCGACTCGATGTAGGCCGCCGCCGGCGCGCCGCCGAGGAAGCCGGAGAAGATCGAGCTGAGCGAATCGGCGGTCAGCGCGCGGCCGCCGTTGATGATGCGACCGTTCTCGTCGAGCTGGCCGGCCTGGCCCGCGACCGCGCGGATCGTGCCGGTCGCGTCGAACACGGCGGTCATCACCAGCGCCAGCACGCTCGGCAGCACGGCCATCGACAGCGCGCCCTTGATGTCCATCGCGCCGATCAGCGACGCATGACCCGGTGCGCTCAGCGACGGCAGCGCGAAGATGCCGTGGTACTTCACGCTCGGATCGAAGATCAGGCCGAACACCGAGATCGCGATCACGACGAGCAGGATGCCGCCCGGCACGCGACGCCTTTCGAGGCCGAAGATCGCGGCGAGGCCGATGACCGACATGATCACCGGGAACGCGGTGATCTGGCCGAGCGAGACCGGCAGGCCGGCGCCCGGGTTCTTGATCACGAGGCCGACGTCGTTCGATGCGATCAGCAGCAGGAACAGGCCGATGCCGATCCCGGTGCCGTGCGCGACGCCCGCGGGCAGGTTGCGCAGGATCCACGAACGCACGCCGGTGACGGAAATGCCGGTGAACACGAGACCCATCAGGAACACGGCGCCGAGCGCGACCGTCGGCGACAGCCCCTTGCCGAGCACGAGGCCGAACGCGGTGAACGCGGTCAGCGAGATCGCGCAGCCGATCGCGATCGGCAGCTTCGCCCACAGGCCCATCAGCAGCGAACCGAACGCGGTGGTGAGGCAGACCGCGACGAACACGGCACTCGTGTCGAAGCCGGCCTTGCCGAACATGCCGGGCACGACGAACACGGAATAGACCATCGCGAGGAAGGTCGTGACGCCGGCAATGATCTCGCGGCGCTGCGTGCTGCCGCGCGACGAAATGCCGAAGTACCGGTCGATGACTCCCTTGGTGCCAAAGGCAGTTTCTTCCGTGCCGACGCCGACCGTCGGCTGCACCGGGGTATCACTCATGAGCTTGCTCCTTTATCAGCATGCTGAAACGGCCCGTAGCGAACCGTCGTCAGGGTGTCTCGTATCTAGTTGGGATTGTCGGCAACGTCGTGGGGACGAATGACGCGTGATCCGTGTCGTTACGTGCGAATCGAAACGATCGCGAGGGTGTCGCGTCGTGCGACGCGTTATGGTGTCGACCCCGTCACGTGTGCTTTGCCGTAGCGAAGGTTAGGCGAACCGCCCATCGCGTCCCATTGGGGGAAGAGCATGCAGTGCATGTCTCAGCGCTTATATCGGCGTGCAACGGGGCTCCGTCGTGACGACACGCGTGTATACGCCTAGTTCGAATCCGTTAAGGCGATTATTTGAACGCGGGATCGACGGGCTGGGGGGAAGCGGGGGAGGCATCGAAAATTACAAATGTCTTGCGTTGTGGCCGGGCAGGCTGGTGGAAACGGAGGCTGGCGACGGCGTTCGACGCCGCGCGCAACCTGCATTCGGACGACATCGCCATCGCGCGCGGGCGGTTCTCGTCGTCGCCCCGGCCTCAATGGTGCGCGAGATGGTCGAGATAGGCGCAGAACATGTCGGCCATCGCGTTCGAATACGCGTCGATTTCGTCGGGCGAGCGCTCGCTTTCCGAAAACGCCTTGCCGGCCGTGGTGAGCGTGGTGGTGATCAGGTCGCATGCGAGCGCGCGGGTGGCCGCCGGCGCATCGGGCAGCGCCTCCCGCATGAACGCCTGGAAGATGCGGTTGCCGGCCGCCTTGGCTTCCTGCGCCTCGGGCGCGTCGCGATAGAGCGGCGCGGCGTCGTCGAGTGCGATGCGCATGCGCGCCTCGTCGCATTCCGAGCGGATGAACGCGTGAACGGCGGTGCGCAGCCGCTCGGGCGGCGTCCGGTTCACATCCTCCAGCATCCCGCGCAGCATCTCGGCTGTCTGCCGCCACTCGTCGTGCTGCAGCCGGAACAGCACGGCTGCCTTGTTCGGGAAGTACTGGTACAGCGAGCCGACGCTCACACCGGCGCGTTCGGCGACCCGCGCCATCGTGAAGCGCTGCGCGCCTTCGCTCGCCAAAACCTGAACAGCGGCCTGCAGAACGTCCTCGACGAGCCGGGTGGAGCGAGCCTGCCGAGGCTGTTTGCGCGTGGCAATCCGGGCGTTCGGGCGGTCGGTCGTGAGCGATGTGCCAATGCGAATAGTAAAACCTGAATACTTCGTCATATTCTAATCGGGTGCAACGACACACTCAAACCGAACCCGGAGATTCGCATGACCACCCTGACGCTCGACCCGCTGGCTTCGCTGCTGGCACGCCTGTTCGACGAAGCCGACGCCTCGTCGCCCGCGACGAGCCCGGACTTCGCCAGCCTGTCGCGCGACGAGCAAGCGCGGCTGATGCGCAGCAAGACCGGCTACACCGATCTGTATGCGCGCCTGAAGGACTATCCGCTTGCCGTGTCCCGCGAGACGGGCGTGCTGCTGTACATGCTCGCGCGCAGCGGCGGCGCGCGGTCGATCGTCGAATTCGGCACGTCGTTCGGCATTTCGACGCTGCATCTCGCGGCCGCGCTGCGCGACAACGGCGGGGGCCGGCTGATCACGAGCGAATTCGAGCCGTCGAAGGTCGTGCGGGCGCGGGCGAACCTGAGTGCGGCAGGGCTTGCCGATCTCGTGGAGATTCGCGAGGGCGATGCGCTGCGTACGCTGGCCGCCGATTTACCGGATTCGGTCGACCTGTTGCTGCTCGACGGCGCGAAGGCGCTGTATCCCGAGGTTCTTGCACTCGTCGAGCAGCGGTTGCGGCCCGGCGCGTTCGTCGTTGCCGACAATGCCGAATACAGCCCCGGCTATCTCGCGTACGTGCGCTCGCTGGAGAACGGCTATCTGTCGGTTCCGTTCGGCGGCGATGTCGAGCTGTCGATGCGGATCGGCTGAGCGCTGCGCGACCTGAATGCCGGGTGCATCCGTTCATCAAGGATAGGATGACTGATCAATCCGTCACATGTCGGACACTACCGCGACGGTGCCCGGCGCGTCGAGCGCCGTCGTGCGTTATTTCAGGAACACGTAGCGCGCGAAATACGGGAAGCGGCCGACTGCATGCTCGGTCGAGCACCCCGCATCCGGCGGCGTGCCGCCCACGGTATCGAGCCGCTGTACGAAGCGCACGCCGGCGAGCGTGCCGGTCGCGCCCGTTGCGGCCGGCGTCGCGGCGAGCAGGAGTTGCGCAATGCTGCCGGCGCGCGCGCTCGGCGCTTCCGCGAGTTTCTTGCCGGTGATGCGGCTGCCGTCGAGCGCTTCCCATGACGGCCCCGCGCCGTGCCGGACGACGAGCGTGCCGCTCGCGTCGAACAGCATCGCCTCCGGGCGCTGGAATGTCCACGCGAGCCGATGGTCGTGATCGTATTCGCACGCGTAGATCTGCACGCCGGTCGCGGTGGTCGACAGCACTGCCGTCGCGGGTTCGGGCGGCGTGAGACCGGCGTCGGCATACGCTGGCGCCGTGCAGGCCGCCAATGAAACGCCGGCTGCGATGGCCAGCAGCATGTCGCGTGTCGGGGAGCGGCTTGGCATGGCAGGCGTCCTTTCAGGTCAGGGGTACGGGGGCGGAGTCGATTCCGTAAAGGCTAGACGCCGATCGTCCAGGCCGCAATCGGGAAATGGCATTCGCGGCGATAGCCGCCGCGAATGCGCGCGGTTGCGCGGGCGCATGCTGCGACGCAACCGCGCGCCATTACGCGCCTGCCGGCGTCGGTGCATGCGCGGCAATCAGGTGCCCGGCCTTCAGCACATCCCACGGTTCGAGGCCGGCGCCGTACAGCGGCGCGGCGTCGAAGTAGCGGATACCGCTTTCCCACGCCGCATCGACCGTGGCCAGCGCCTCTTCGTGCGGGATGTCCCGGTCCATGTTGACCAGCGGCGCGGTGCCGAAACCCGGGCGGGAAGGGAGCGTGATTCTCACGACCCGTCTCGGGTAGGCCGGCTCAGGCCGCGGCCTGGGCCAGCGTCGGATAGTCGGTCAGGCCGCGCTCGCCGCCGCCGAACAGCGTGGTGCGGTCGTGCGGCGCGAGTGCCGCGCCGGTGCGCAGCCGCTCGGGCAGGTCGGGGTTCGCGACGAACGGGCGGCCAAACGCGACGAGGTCGGCCCAGCCGGCGGCGATCGCGTCGCGCGCGCGCTCGGCGGTGTACGCGCCGGCGTAGATCAGCACGCCCGGGTACGCGGCGCGCAGTTGCTGCTTGAATTCGACCGGCATCGGCGGCGCGTCGTCCCAGTCGGCTTCCGCGATGTGCAGGTAGCCGACGCCGAGTTCGCCGAGCAGCGTCGCAGCCGCGAGGTAGGTCGTTTCCGGATCGTCGTCGACGCAGCCGTTCAGCGTCGTCAGCGGCGCGAGGCGGATGCCGACGCGCGACGCGTCGCCCGTGCCTTCGATCAGCGCCTGCGTGACTTCGCGCAGGAAGCGCAGCCGGTTTTCGAGCGAGCCGCCGTACGCGTCGGTGCGCGTGTTCGCATTCGAGTCGATGAACTGGTTCACGAGATAGCCGTTCGCGCCGTGCAGCTCGACGCCGTCGAAGCCGGCCTCGATCGCGTGGCGCGCGGCGGCGCGATATTGATCGACGATCGCGCGGATCTCGTCGATCGTCAGCGCGCGCGGCTCGGACGCCTGCACGAAGCCCGGCGTGCTGCCGTCTTCGCCGGCCACGAACACGTTCACGCCTTTCGCCTGCAGCGGCGCCGACGACACCGGCTGCTGGCCGCCGAGCAGGCTCGTGTGGCTCAGCCGGCCGACGTGCCACAGCTGCGCGAAGATGCGGCCGTGTGCGGCATGCACGGCGTCCGTCACCTTGCGCCAGCCGGCCACCTGCGACGGCGTGTGAATGCCGGGCGTCCATGCGTAGCCCTTGCCGAGCGGTGCGATATAGGTGCCTTCGCTGACGATCAGGCCGGCGCTCGCGCGCTGCGCGTAATACGCGGCCATCAGTTCGTTGGCTTCGTCGCCGGGCTGGCTGGCGCGCGAGCGCGTCATCGGCGGCATCACGATGCGGTTCGGCAGCGTCAGCGCGCCGAGTCGCAGCGGTTGAAAAAGCGGGTCCTGGGTCATGGGGATGTCCTGTCGGTGCCGCGGCCTGTGGGCCTTGGCGGATCAAAGGAGGCGTGGCGCATTCAGTCCCACGCCGGTGCGAGGCCGGCCGGATCGACTTCGCGACCGTTGCGTTCGAGCGCGGCGATCTGCGCCATGTCTTCGTCGGTCAGGCGCAGCGTCTGCGCGAGCAGGTTGCTCGCGAGGTTTTCGCGCTTCGTCGACGACGGGATCACCGAGTAGCCGAGCTGCAAGGCCCACGCGAGCGCGACCTGCGCGGGCGTCGCGTCGTGACGCTGCGCGATTGCACCGATCACCGGATCGCCGAGCACCTTGCCGTATGCGAGCGTCATGTACGACGTCACGTGGATGCCTTCGGCGTTCAGGAACTCGACGAGCTTGCGGTTCTGCAGGTACGGGCTCAGCTCGATCTGGTTCGTCGCGATCGCATCCTTGCCGACGGCCGCGATCGCCTGCTTCGTCAGTGCGATGTTGAAGTTCGAGATGCCGATGCGGCGCGTGAGGCCCTGCGCCTTCGCGTCGGCGAGCGCGGTCATGAACGTGTCGAGCGCGACGCCGTTGTCGGGGGCCGGCCAGTGGATCAGCGTCAGGTCGACGTGGTCGGTGCGCAGCTTGCGCAGGCTTTCCTCGAGGCTCGGCGCGAGCTTGCCCGGCGCGTAGTTGTCGACCCAGATCTTGGTCGTGAGGAACAGGTCTTCGCGGGCCACGCCCGAGGCGGCGATCGCTTCGCCGACTTCGGCTTCGTTGCCATAGATCTGCGCGGTGTCGATCGCGCGGTAGCCGACTTCGAGGCCGTTGCGGACCGAGTCGATGACAACCTGGCCTTGCAGGCGGAACGTACCGAGGCCGAATGCGGGAATCTTGCTCATCATCTGCTCCTGGGAGAGTGGAACGGGTTCGATATGGAAGTCATTCTGGCGTTTTGGATTGGTGAGATAAACGCCGTTTAAAGTCAAAAATATTTGATCTGAAATCAAGTATCCGGAGTGGTTTACCTGGGGCTCTACGCTGCGGGGTCGTACACCGGCACGTCGCGCACCCGGAGCGCACGGAAGCCCAGCATGTCGGCGCGCTGCGCGAGCGTCGCGTGGTGTGCGAGGCCGGGTACGCCGGAGCGGCGGCCGTCGTGCAGGCGACTTCGCCCTTCGCATCCGAGCAGGGGCCTTCCGTGATCTCGTAGCCCATGGGGCGGCCGTCATCGTCGTACGCGTTGAGCGCGGTGAGGCCGTCGCAGCGCACGTCGAACGTCTTGCCGGCGAACGGCGGGCGCGAGGGCGATGCGGTCATGTGTGCAAACGCCTGCAAACAGGTGGCGTTCAGTGCGCGAGCTGAACCGGTTCGGCCGTGCGCGCCGGCAGGCCCGCGCTGCGGTCGAGCCGGCCGCTCAGCGCGGTGAGCGCGAATGCGCCGAGCGTGACGGCTGCCGCGATCCACGGCGTATGGCCGAGGCCGACATGCGCGACGACCACGCCACCGAGTGCCGAGCCGCCCGCGACGCCGAGGTTGAACGCGGCGATGTTGAAACCGGACGCGACGTCGATGGCGTCGGGCGCGAAGTGCCGCGCCTGCTTGACGACGTACACCTGCAGGCCCGGCACGTTGCCGAACGCCACCGCGCCCCACGCAAGCATCGTCAGCACGGCGAGCCATTTGACGTGGATCGTGAAGGCGAGCGCGAGCAGCACGACCGCGAGCAGCAGGAAGATCCGCTTGAGCGCCTTCACGGGGCCGGCGCTATCCGCGAGCTTGCCGCCCCATACGTTGCCGAACGCGACCGACACGCCGTAGCCGACGAGTACGAGGCTGACCTGCGACGGCGTGAAGCCGGCGATCTGCTCGAGCAGCGGCGCCATGTACGTGAACGCGATCAGCGAGCCGCCGTAGCCGACGGCCGTCATCGCATAGACCAGCAGCAGGCGCGGCTGCGCGAGCACGCGGAACTGGCGGGCGAGCGGCGCGGGCGCCGTTTGCGGCAACCCGCGCGGCACGAACGCGACCGCGCCGACGAACGCGACGAGGCCGAACAGTGCGACGACCAGAAACGTTGCGCGCCAGCCGAAGTGCTGGCCGATGAAGGTGCCGAGCGGAATGCCGGCGACGAATGCGACGGTCATCCCGCTGAACATCGTCGCGATCGCGCTGGCGGCCTTTTCCTTCGGCACGAGCGTGGTCGCGATGATCGAGCCGACCGAGAAGAACACGCCGTGCGCGAGGCCGGTGAGGATGCGTGCGACGATCAGCGATTCGTAGCCGGGCGCCTGCCACGCGACGAGGTTGCCGACGGTGAACAGCGCCATCAGCGCGGCGAGGAGTGTCTTGCGCGGCACGCGGCCGGTGAGCGCGGTGAGGAGCGGTGCGCCGATCGCGACGCTCAGCGCGTAAAGACTGACGAGCAGGCCGGCGGACGGCAGGCTGACGCCGAGATCGGCGCCGATCGTCGGGATCAGCCCGACGATCACGAATTCGGTGGTACCGATGGCGAATGCGCTGATGGTCAGCGCAAGCAGGGCGAGTGGCATGATGGGTGCTCCAGGGTCCGGTGAGGATGGAGCGCAGTGTGCCGCCTTTACTTTTGCTGAAAAACGCGTCTATAAACCAAATTGTTTTGATTTGAAATCAAGAATCACGCGATGAAGATCACGCTCGACGAACTCCAGGCCTTTGCCGCCGTGGTCGATTCCGGTTCGATCACGGCGGCCGCGCAGCAGCTCGACCTCACGGTGTCGGCGACGAGCCGCACGCTCGGGCGGCTCGAGGAGAAGCTGAAGACCACGCTGTTGCGCCGGACCACGCGCCGGTTGGAGCTGACCGAGGAAGGTCGCGCGTTCCTGCAGGACGCGCGCGCGATCATCGAATCGGTCGAGACGGCGGAAGAGCAGATGCTCGCGCGGCGCGAGATGCCGTCGGGGCGGCTGCGCGTGGATGCGGCGACGCCGTTCATGCTGCACGTGATCGTGCCGCTCGTGCGCGGCTACCGCGAACGCTTCCCGAAAGTCGAGCTGGAGCTGAACAGCAACGAGGGCATCATCGACCTGCTGGAGCGGCGCACCGACGTCGCGTTCCGGATCGGCCGGCTGAAGGATTCGACGCTGCACAGCCGGCGCGTCGGCACCAGCCGGATACGCATCCTTGCAAGTCCCGGATATGTTGCCGCTCACGGCCAGCCGCGCAAGGTGGAGGATCTCGACAAGCACACGCTGCTCGGCTTCACGCAGCCCGAATCGCTGAACGTGTGGCCGATCCTCGGCGCCGACGGCGAGCCGCGCCGCATCGAGCCGGACATCCGGTCGTCGAGCGGCGAGACGCTGCGGCAGCTCGCGCTCGATGGCGCGGGCGTCGTCTGCCTGTCGGATTTCATGACGGCGCAGGATCGCGAGGCGGGCCGGCTCGTGCAGGTGCTCGCGCGCCAGACGCTCGAGGTCGAGCAGCCGATCCACGCGGTGTACTACCGCAATACCGCGATCTCGTCGCGGATCGCGTCGTTCGTCGACTACCTGATCGAGGCGCTGGGCGGCAGCGGCAACGATGCGCCGGGGCGGCGCAAGGCTGCATCGTGGATGGAGCCGCGGTAGGTGGCGGGAACGACGGGGCGGGTCATGCCCCGCGCGATCTGACGCGCGATCCGGCGTGCCGTACGCCGGCACGCCGTCGCGTGGCGGTTACGCCTCTTCGGACCAGGACATCCCGTCGCGCGCGAGCAGCGCCGACGAAGCCGCGGGCCCGAACGTGCCGGCCGTGTACAGGCGCGGCCGGTCGCCGAGCTGCTTCCAGCCGTCGAGGATCGGCTCGACCCACGACCATGCGGCTTCGAGCTCGTCGCGGCGCATGAAGTGCGTGAGGCGGCCGCGGATCACGTCGATCAGCAGCCGTTCGTACGCTTCCGCGCGCCGTTCCGGAATCGCCTGCTGCAGGTCGAGGTTCAGGCTCACGGGCACCATGTTCATGCCGCTGCCCGGTTCCTTCGCGAGCATCTGCAGCTGGATCGACTCTTCCGGCTGGAGCTGGATCACGAGGCGGTTGCTGTAGTGGCGCGGGCCGGTCGGGATGATCGAGAACGGCATGTCGGCGAACTCGATCACGATTTCCGACTGGCGGCGCTGCAGCCGCTTGCCGGTGCGCAGGAAGAACGGCACGTTCGCCCAGCGCCAGTTGTTGATGTGCGCGCGCAGCGCGACGAAGGTTTCCGCGCGGCTGTCCGCCGGCACGTTGTCTTCCTCGAGATAGCCCTTCACCGGCTGTCCGTCGACCGCGCCGGCCGTGTACTGGCCGCGCACCGTGTCGCGCGCGACGTCGGCCACCGCCATCGGCCGCAGCGAGCGCAGCACTTTCAGCTTCTCGTCGCGCACCGCGTCCGGGTCGAGCGACACCGGCGGTTCCATCGCGACGATGCACAGCAGCTGCAGCAGGTGGTTCTGCACCATGTCGCGCAGCGCGCCGGTATGGTCGTAGAAGCCCGCGCGGCTGCCGACGCCCACCGTCTCCGCCACCGTGATCTGCACGCTGCGGATGCTCGGCGCCTGCCACAGCGGCCCGAAGATCGGGTTGCCGAAGCGCAGCACCATCAGGTTCTGCACGGTTTCCTTGCCGAGATAGTGGTCGATCCGATAGATCTGCGATTCCTCGAAGTGCTTGCCGACCGCATCGTTGATCGCCTTCGCGGACGCGAGATCGTGGCCGAGCGGCTTTTCGAGGACGACGCGCGAATGCTTGTCGACGAGATGCGCGGCCGACAGGTTGTCGCAGATGGTGGTGAACAACTCCGGCGACGTCGACAGGTAGAACACGCGGATCGCATCGCCGCGCGCCGCTTCCGCGAGCCGCAGGTAGTCGTCCGGCGCGTTCACGTCGATTAGCACGTACTTGAACAGGTCGAGGAAACGGCTCCACGCCTGTGGGTCGAACGCCTTTTCGTCGATGAACGGGCGCGACTGCTCGTCCATGAACTTGCGATAGCCGTCGATGCCCCAGTCGCGGCGGCCGACCGCGATGATGCGCGTCTCGGGCGGAAGGTTGCAGTGCAGGTGCGCCATGTACAGCGCGGGCAACAGCTTGCGGGCGGCCAGGTCGCCGCCGCCGCCGAAGATGATCATGTCGACGGGCCGGTCGGCTCCGGTCTGGGTAGGCTGATTCGTCATGGGAGGTTCGCGGTTTGAAACGGTGAACATGAAACGAACGTCGAGGCACCGGGCGCCGATACGAGAGCGCACCCGTGCGTGAAAACGCTAATAGTGCACGGTTTTGATGGATTGCGTATGGGTTCTCCCGGATGTAACAGCGCTTGCACTCCATAGGATCTCGCCATTATGATTGAGTGCTCACTCATTAAAGGTATCGAACGTGGCCCGTCCGCGCAGTCCCGACAAGCATGAAGCCATTCTCGCCGCGGCCGCACGCGCGCTCGCCGAGGACGGCGCCACCGCGACGACCGCGCGCATCGCGCGGCTCGCCGGCGTCGCGGAAGGCACGGTGTTCACGTACTTCGAGACCAAGGACGCGCTGCTGAACGCGTTGTATCTGAGCCTGAAGGCCGGGATGCGCGAAGCGATGATGGCCGGTTTTCCGGAACACGCGCCGGTCGAGCAGGCCGTGCGGCATGCGTGGAACGGCTATGTGTCGTGGGGCGTCGCGGATCCGGACGGGCGGCGCGCGCTGCAGCAACTCAACGTGAGCGGGCGCATCGACGATGCGCATCGCGCGGCCGGCGCCGAAGGCTTCGGCGGGATCAATGCGCTGCTGCGCGAGCAGGTCGCCGCTTCGGGCGCGCTGAAACCCGACGAAGCGTATGCGTTCTGCGCAGCGTTGTTTACGTCGATCGCGGAAACGGCGATGGAGTCGATCGCGCGCGATCCGGCGCGGGCCGACGCGTACCGGGAGGCCGGGTTTCGCGCGTTGTGGGCCGTGTTGCACGCGGTATAAGGCAACGGTTGCCGTCGAGGCGGCGTGTGCGGTTTCACGCTCACGTGCCGCGGCGATGACGAGTGGCGGGTTTCAGGCAGGGCGATGGCGGCCATGAACGACCGCTGCATCGTCGTTATTAATGAGTGAGTAATCATTCATTTTTGTGGTTTCACCACGATCAAGGAGTGGAAAATGTCGAAAGTCTGGCTGGTAACAGGGGCCGCGCGCGGCCTGGGGCGAGCAATTTCGGAAGCCGTGCTGGCAGCGGGCGACCGGCTGGTGGCCGGCGCGCGCGATCCCGCGCGGCTGGCCGATCTGGCCGAGCGTCATGGCGATCGATTGCTGCCGGTCGCGCTCGACGTCACCGACGAAGCGGCGGCCGCGCGGGCCGTCGCGGCGGCGCGCGACGCGTTCGGCCGCATCGACGTGCTGGTGAACAACGCGGGCTACGGCCACACGGTGCCGTTCGAGCAGATGGGCGCCGACGATTTCCGCGACCAGATCGAAACGAACCTGTTCGGCGTGATCAACCTGACGCGTGCGGTGCTGCCGTCGATGCGCGCGCAGCGCGCGGGACACATCTTCCAGGTGTCGTCGGTCGGCGGGCGCTCGTCGACGGCCGGCTTGTCCGCGTATCAGGCCGCGAAGTGGGCGGTCGGCGGGTTCAGCGACGTGCTGTCGAAGGAAGTCGCGCCGTTCGGCGTGCGCGTCTGCACGCTCGAGCCGGGCGGGATGCGCACTGACTGGGCTGCGCAGGCGAAGCGCGGCATCGACGGCCTGCTGCCCGACTACCGGCCGTCGGTCGGGAAGATTCTCGAACTGCTCGGCGCGTATGGCGGCCACGAAGTCGGCGATCCGGCGCGGATCGCGGCGCTGATCGTCGAGCTGTCGCGCCGCGAGGATGTGCCGATGCGTTTGCTGCTCGGCGGCGACGCGCTGTTCGTGTGCGAGCAGGCGGAGAAGCAGCGCGCGGAAGAGGCCGCGCGGTGGCGCGACACGTCGCTGTCGACGCAGTTTCCGGATGCGAAGCTGCCGGACGGGCTTGAGGTGCTGAAGGGGCTGGAGTGAGCGCTGACATTGGCGCTGCTGTCGGGTGCGCGTGAGCAACTGGCCGATGCCGGCGCGTGCACCGGCGCGCCGGCATCGCCCGGCCGCGCTGATGCGATCGACGGGCGCTGCCGTGACGTCAATCGGCGGGCGCGACGAGCCGCCGCGTCCCGTCCGCGCGGCTGAACGGCCGAACGGCCGAACGGCGAGGGCGCTCAGCGCCCCAGCGCGTAGAACTCCGCATTCGGCCGCATGTTCGTCACGTTCGCGATGCGGTTGGACATGGCGAAGAACGCCGAGATCGCCATGATGTCCCACACGTCTTCTTCGACGAAACCATGCGCGTTGAGCACGTCGAAGTCTGCTTCTCCAACCTGATGCGCGGCCTGCGACACCTTCATCGCGAAGTCGAGCATCGCCTTTTGCCGGGCGGTGATGTCGGCCTTGCGGTAGTTGGTGGCGACCTGGTCGGCGATCAGCGGATCCTTCGCGCGAATGCGCAGGATCGCACCGTGCGCGATCACGCAGTACTGGCACTGGTTCACGCTGCTGGTGGCCACGACGATCATCTCGCGTTCGGCCTTGCTCAGGTTGCCCGGTTTGTCCATCAGCGCGTCGTGGTAAGCCATGAATGCGCGAAACTCGTCGGGGCGATGCGCGAGTGTCAGGAACACGTTCGGGATGAAGCCCGACTTTTCCTGAACGGCCGCGATGCGTTCGCGAACGTCCTCGGGCAAGTCGTCGAGCGCGGGTACGGGGAAGCGGCTGATGGGTGCGGTGTTCGGGGCGGTCATGAGGTCTCCTGGATAAAGTGGCGCGGGCGCGCTCGATGCGCGAGCGGCCGGCCTGCAAAAGAAACGCCGGTGGCCGTCAGCGGCGTCATGCGTTGACGTCGACGACGATGCGGCCGCGAACCTTGCCGGCGATCAATTCCCCTGCAAGCGGGATGACGTCGCCCAGGCCGACCTGGTGACCGATCGCGCCCAGCTTCTCGACGTCGAGGTCGGACGCGAGCCGTCGCCACGCTTCCAGGCGGTCGGCGCGCGGGCACATGACGCTGTCGATGCCGACGAGCGTGACGCCGCGCAGGATGAACGGCATGACGGTCGCGGGGAAATCCATGCCGGCGGCCAGGCCGCAAGCCGTCACGACGCCGCGGTACCGCGTGGTCGCGCACACGTTGGCGAGCACGTGGCTACCTGCTACGTCGACCGCGCCGGCCCATCGTTCCTTGCCCAGCGGCCTGCCGGGTTCGCTGAATAGCGACCGCTCCAGGATCTCCGCCGCGCCGAGCTGCCGCAGGTAGTCGGCGTCGGCGGGGCGGCCCGTCACGGCGACGACGCGGTATCCGAGCTTGGCGAGAATGGCCGTGGCGACGCTGCCCACGCCGCCTGCCGCGCCGGTCACCACGATCTCGCCGTCGCCCGGGCGCACGCCATGCCGCTCCAGCGCCATCACGCACAGCATCGCGGTGTAGCCTGCCGTGCCGATGGCCATCGCCTGTTGCGGCGAAAAGGCGGACGGCAGCGGCACCAGCCAGTCGCCATCGACGCGGGCTTTCTGCGCGAGGCCGCCCCAGTGCGTTTCGCCGACGCCCCAGCCGTTGAGCACGACCCGGTCGCCGGGGCGATAGTCCGGGTGCGTGCTCGCTTCGACTTCGCCAACGAGATCGATGCCGGGCACCATCGGGAACGTGCGGACCACCGGGCTCTTGCCGGTGATCGCCAGCCCGTCCTTGTAGTTCAGCGTCGAATAGCCCACGCGTACCGTGACGTTGCCCGCGGGCAACTGCGCGTCGTCCAGTGTCTGGAGCCGGGCTTGCTGGCCGGTTTCATGCCTGTCGATCACGATGCCTTGAAACATGTGTCCTCCTTTCTAGACCGATCGTCTAGTTAATGGCAAAAAAATTCAGCGGCGGGGCAGTCCATCGAAGAAAAACTGCGCGAACAGCGTCAGCGGCCCGTCGCTGCGCTCCAGCTTCGCGCGCAGCACGGCGCCTTCCCAGCCGATCCAGAAGAATGCGGCCAACTCGGCGGGATCGGCCGAACCGGCCAGTTCGCCGGCTTGCTGCGCGGCGGCCAGGCATTCGGCGAGGCGGCGTTGCCAGTCCTCGAACGTAGTGCGCAGGCGTGCGCGGAAACTTTCGGGCAGCGCGCACATTTCCTGCCCGAGGTTGCCGATCAGGCAGCCGCGGCTGTAGGCGTAGTGGGCCATGGCGTCCCGGGCATCGTCGACGAACGCGTGCACGCGCTGCAGCGGCGAACGTGCCGGGTCGCTGAAATGACGGTCCAGCTTGCGCGCGAAGAAGTCGGCATAGCGGTCGATCAGTTCGAGACCGAACGCTTCCTTGCTGTCGAAGTAGTGATAGAAGGAGCCCTTGGGCACGCCGGCGCGACCGAGGATCTCGTCGAGCCCGCTGGCCGAAAAGCCCTTCTCGGTGAGCACTTCCAGCCCGGTGCGCAGCAGCATGTCCCGCGTGGCGACGAGGTCCTCGTGCTGTTTCGGTGGCCTGCCGCGACGGCGAGGCGGATCGGTTTGAACGTCCATTCGCGAATAATAGACCGTTCGTCTCAAAAATCAACGGGTCGTGTATTGAGCGTGCCGGGCATCGTCGATCCGGTAAGTCGTACTCGTATTAACCCTGATTAAAAGATCTTATCGCGGTGAAAAATTCAGCATCTTATTGAAGCGATATCGGCTCGCTATAGTGGCTCGCTTTCCCGCACGCACCGTCCGCGTGCGGCCGACACGCAGACACACAGCAGGAGCCCCTTGATGACCACCGATACCCGATTCACCGAAGTCGAGGATCTGATGCCCGCCGCCGGCGGGTTGCGCGAGATCCGTCACCACATCCATCACCATCCCGAACTCGCGTACGAAGAGCACGACACGGCCGCGCTCGTCGCCGAGAAGCTCGAACAGTGGGGCTGGCAGGTGACGCGCGGGGTCGGCAGGACGGGCGTGGTCGGCACGCTGCGCGTGGGCGACGGCACGCGCAGCATCGGCATCCGCGCCGACATGGACGCGTTGCCGATCGTCGAGGCGACGGGGCTGCCCTATGCGAGCGGCACGCACGGCAAGATGCACGCCTGCGGCCACGACGGCCACACGACGATGCTGCTCGGCGCCGCGCAGCATCTCGCGAAGACCCGCAACTTCTCTGGCACCGTGCACCTGTACTTCCAGCCGGCGGAAGAACACGGCGTCGACAGCGGCGCGAAGAAGATGATCGACGACGGCCTGTTCGAACGCTTCCCGTGCGACGCCGTGTTCGGCATGCACAACCATCCGGGCGCGGCGCCCGGCGTGTTCCTCACGCGGCGCGGCCCGTTCATGTCGGCCGGCGACAAGGCGATCATCACGATCGAAGGCGTCGGCGGCCACGCGGCGCGGCCGCACCTGACGGTCGATCCGGTGGTCGTCGCGGCGAGCATCGTGATGGCGCTGCAGACGATCGTCGCGCGCAACGTCGACCCCGCGCAGCCGGCGGTCGTCACGGTCGGCTCGATGCATGCGGGCACCGCGAACAACGTGATCCCGAACGGCGCGCGCCTCGAACTCAGCGTGCGCTCGTTCAGCCCCGACGTGCGCGCGCTGCTCAAGCGCCGCATCGTCGAGCTGGCCGAAACGCAGGCCGCGAGCTATGGCGCGAGCGCGAACGTCGAATACATCGAGGGCTATCCGGTCGTCGTCAATACGGATGCCGAAACGGATTTCGCCGCGCAGGTGGCGCGCGAGCTGGTGGGCGACGCGCACGTGGTCGAGCAGACCGATCTGCTGATGGGCAGCGAGGATTTCGCGTTCATGCTGCAGCAGCGGCCGGGTTCGTTCGTGCGGCTCGGCAACGGCGAAGGCGAGGACGGGTGCATGGTGCACAACCCGAAATACGACTTCAACGACCGCAACCTGCCGATCGGCGCGGCGTTCTGGACGCGTCTCGTGGAGCGTTACCTGGGGCGGTGAGGCCGGCGGCGAGGCGAGCGGCCGGCGCGGCCGGCCGCATTGAGAGGAGACGATAACGATGCAGAAAGACTATCTCGCGCTGCACCCCGCTTCGACGGGGGTTGCCGAAACCAGCACGCCGGGCGCGCCGGCCGTCACGCGGCGCGGCGCGATCGCCGCGGCCGTGATCGGCAACTGGCTGGAATTTTTCGATTTCACCGTGTACGGCTTCTTCGCGGTGCTGATCGGCAAGCTGTTCTTCCCGTCGAGCGACCCGACCACGTCGCTGCTGCTGTCGGTCGCGACGTTCGCGGCCGGCTTCTTCACGCGGCCGCTCGGTAGCGTCGTGCTGGGCGTCTACGCGGACCGCAAGGGGCGCAAGGCCGCGCTGAACCTGACGATCATGCTGATGGCGCTCGGCACGGGCCTGATCGCGATCGCGCCGACGTATGCGCAGGTCGGCGTGGCCGCGCCGCTGCTGGTGGTGTTCGCGCGGCTGATGCAGGGCTTCTCGCAGGGCGGCGAATTCGGCGCGGCGACGTCGACGCTGCTCGAACAGGGCGGCACGTCGCGCCGCGCATTCCGCGCGAGCTGGCAACTCGCGACGCAGGGCGGCGCCGCGCTGATGGGCTCGGGCTTCGCGGCGCTGCTGTCGAACACGATGACGAAGGATGCGCTCGAAAGCTGGGGCTGGCGGCTGCCGTTTCTCGTCGGCGTGCTGATCGCGCCGGTCGGGATGGTCCTGCGTCGACGGCTCGCCGACGATGCGCCCGGCGACAGCCATCACGGCATCGAACGCGGCGTGCTGCACGAGCTGTTCTCGAAGCACACGCGCACGGTGCTGCTGCTGATGCTCACGGTGATGGGCGGCACGGTGTCGACCTACATCCTGACGTTCTACATGCCGACCTACGCGATCCACACGCTCGGCCTGCCGATGAAGCTGTCGATGTTCGTCGGTGTCGCGTCGGGCTGCGTGATGCTGGTCACGTGCCCGCTGTTCGGCTGGCTGTCGGACCGGCTGGGCAGCCGGCGCCTGCCGATCTTCGTCGGCCGCGGCGTGCTGGTCGCGCTGCTGTTCCCGGCGTTCTGGCTGATGAACCATCATCCGACGTTGTCGGTGATCCTGCCGCTGACCGCGCTGATGCTGCTGTTCTATTCGCTCGGCTCGGCATCGGAAATGGCGCTGATGTGCGAGTCGCTGCCGCGCCACGTGCGCGCGACCGGCATCTCGATCGCGTATGCGCTCGCGGTGACGCTCTTCGGCGGCAGCGCGCAACTGATCGCGACGTGGCTCGTCAAGACGACCGGCAGCAAGCTCGCGCCGGCCGGCTACGTGGCCGCGTGCGTGGTGCTGTCGCTGATCGCGGTGGCGATGCTGCGCGAGACGGCGCGGGATTCGCTCGACTGACGCAAAGCATCGCGCAGCACGACGGGCGGCAAGCGGCGATACGCGCTTACCGCCCGCGCACCACCCTCAGGTACGACGCGAGCATCGTCGCGAGTTCCTGCGCGGCCGGCGTGAGCGGCACGGCCGCGCGCTGCAGCAGACAGATGTCCTGCGATTCGGCCTGTTCGCGCACCGGCACCTTCGCGAGCGCGCCGGCAAACGGCCCGTGCCGCGTCACGGCTTCGGTTTCGAGCGACAGGCAATCGGTCTGCGTGACGAGCTGCAGCGTCTCGAACATCCCTTCGACGGTGGCGAGGATCCTAGGCGGCGGCAGGCCGTGCAGGTCGAAGTACGCGAGCAGGCGGTTGACGACGGGGTCGGCGCTCAGGTTCGGCGAGCGCGTCGACACCCACGCGTAGTCGGCCAGTTCGGCGAGGGACTGCGCATGCATCGCCGGATGCCCGTTGCGGCACACGACCACCGGCGCCGATGTCCGCAGCGGCGTGACCGCGAGATCGGTCGTGTCGGTCTGCTTCGCGACGAGCGCGATCGCGAAATCGACCGCGCTTTCCCGCAGCCAGCCGATCATCATCCGCGACGTGCCGGTGCGCAGGTGCACGTCGACCTTGTCGAAGCGCGCGCGGAACGCGCTCAGCACGGGCGCGAACGCGTCGATCAGCGGCTCGGCCACGAGGCCGAGCGTGACGGTGCCTTCGTACGCGCCGCTCAGTTGCCGGATCTCCCGCTCGACCTGCTCGCATTCGCCGAGGATCGAACCGGAGCGCGCGAGCAGCCGCTGGCCGACGGCCGTCGGCACGATCCCGCGATTGGTGCGCGTGAACAGCGTCGCGCCGAGCGTCGCCTCGAGGCTCTGCAGCTGCTGCGTGACGCCGCTTTGCGCGAGATCGAGCGCGCGCGCGGCGGCGCGCAGGCTGCCGTGCTCGACGACGGCCTGGAAGATGCGGAGCTGGGAGAGCGTGAACGCCATGGGCAAGCGCGAGGCCGGTGATCGGGAAATGTGATCATGATAAGGCAGCGGGCGATTCCGGCGGGGGCGCGGGCGCACTACGATCACAGACAGTCCGGCTCGCGCCGTTTGTCCCTCGTCCCGCCCTTCGTCGACCATGAAACGCACCCTCATTCCGCTCGTTTCCCTGTGCCTTGCGCTTGCGGCCAGCGCCGCGCACGCGCTCGATGCGCGCCCGGTGCGCCTCGGCATCGATCCGACCTATCCGCCGATGGATTCGAAGGCGCCCGACGGCAGCCTGAAGGGCTTCGACGTCGATCTGGGCAACGAGATCTGCCGCCGCGCGCAGTTGCGCTGCCAGTGGGTCGAGCTCGAATTCTCCGGGATGATTCCCGCGCTGCAGGCGCGCAAGATCGACGCGATCCTGTCGTCGATGGCGATCACCGAGAAGCGCGAGAAGCAGATCCTGTTCTCGTCGAAGCTGTTCCGCTTCAAGTCGCGGCTCGTCGCACGGCCCGGCAGCGGCGTCGACAGCACCACCGCGTCGCTCGCGGGCAAGCACGTCGGCGTGCAGTCGGGCACGCAGTTCGAATCGTGGGCGCTCGCGCACTGGGCGCCGGCCGGCGTCAACGTGGTGCCGTACAAGAGCCAGGACGACGTGTTCGCCGATCTCGCCAACGGCCGCCTCGACGCGGCGTTGCTCGGCACCGTGGAAGCCGACTACGGTTTCCTGCGCACGCCGAAGGGCAAGGGCTTCGCGTTCGTCGGCGCGCCGCTCGACATGGGCGATCGCGGTGTCGGCATCGGCATGCGGCAGTCGGATACGGCGCTCAAGGCGTCGATCGACGGCGCGATTGCGTCGATGCTGAAGGACGGCACGTACGAGCGGATCGCGAAGAAGTATTTCGACTTCAACCCGTACGGCGACTGAGCGCCGCAGCCTGCTGCCGTCTTCACCCGCTTCCCCGTTTTCATCCGTTCGAGACCATCGATGCAGATTCGCACCACGCCGCTCCTGTCGCCGTCGCTCGGCACGCAGCGCACGCTGACGAGCTTTCATTTCGGGCCGGCCGGCACCGGCCGCAAGATCTACCTGCAGGCCGCGCTGCACGCGGACGAGACGCCCGCGATGCTCGCGGCGTTCGTGCTGAAGCAGCGGCTCGCGCAGCTCGATGCCGAAGGCCGGCTCGCGGCCGAGATCGTGCTCGTGCCGGTCGCGAACCCGGTCGGTCTCAATCATCATCTGCTCGGGCAGTTCATCGGCCGTTTCGATCTCGCGAGCGGCCGCAACTTCAATCGCGGCTTCCTGCCGCTCGCGGAGATCGCCGCGCGTGCGCGCGACCGCCTCGGCGACGACGGTGAACGCAATCGCGCGATCGTGCGCGAATGCGTGGGCGCGGCGCTCGACGAGATCGCGCCGCGCACCGAATTCGATGCGCTGCAGCTGGCGCTGCTGAAACTGTCGCTCGACGCCGATGTGGTGATCGACCTGCATTGTTCGCTGGAAGCGGTGATGCACGTGTACACGAGCGGCACCGCATGGCCGGAAGTCGAGCCGCTCGCGCGTTATCTCGGCGCGGAGGTGTCGCTGCTCGCCGAAGATTCGGGCGGGCACGCGTTCGACGATGCGCATCACCTGCTGTGGTCGCAATTGCGGCAGCACTTGCCGGCAGGCACGCCGATGGCGGCGGGCGCCGTGGCCGTGACGGTCGAGTGCCGCGGCCAGCGCGACGTGACGTACGAACATGCGGAACGCGATGCCGATGCGCTCGTCGACTATCTCGTGTGGCGCGGCGCGGTGCATGGCGAGCGCGCGCCGCTGCCGCCGCTCGCCGCGCCGGCCACGCCGCTCGCGGGCAGCGAGCAGTTCTACGCGCCGATGAGCGGGATACTCGTGCACCGCGCCGCGATCGGCGCGACGATCCGCGCCGGCGATCCGCTGTTCGACATCGTCGATCCGCTGACGGATGCGATCACGACGATCTCGAGCGGCACCGACGGCGTGTTCTACATGCGCCGCGCGATCCGTTTCGTGACGGCGGGTGCGCCGCTTGGCCGCGTGACGGGCACGGTGCCGGTGCGCAAGGGGATGTTGCTCGGTGCATGAGGGGCGCGGTGTCCTACCGGTGTGCGACGTAATTTCGTTCTTGTCAAATTGACCGGGTTTGCGCGCATCACTAAATTGTGTCGCGCGGAGTTTGCTCCGTGTTCCGTGAGAAGAACGTTGCAACAGAGTCAGAGTATTGAGCGGGCGGCCGGGTGCCGCCCGTCTTTTTTTCGGGAATCGCGGTGTCGCCGATCCGGCAATCGAGCCGGATGTTGGCCGGGTTCGCGGGGGAAGCGCCGTGCAGGCGCGGCCAACCTCGCGTGGCGCGCGCCCCTTCGCTCACCCGCGCCGCGCGACCAGCTCCGATACCGTCTGCGCGGCCTGCTGCAGCGGCCCGAGAAACTCCTTCACCATCTGCTTCGCGGTATGCCGCTGCGCATTGCCGCTGATGTTCATCGCGGCGATGATCTGCCCGCGCCGGTTGCGGATCGGCGCGGACAGCGACATCAGGCCCACTTCGAGTTCCTGGTCGACCACGGCCCAGCCCTGCTGGCGCACCTGTGCGATCGCCGCCTTCAGTTCGCCGAGGTCGGTGATCGTGCGCGGCGTATGCGCGCGGATGCCGCTTTGTGCGAGCGTTTCGTCGAGCGTGGCGTCGTCGAGCGCGGACAGCAGCACGCGGCCCATCGACGTGCAGTACGCGGGCAGCCGGCTGCCGATCGACAGGTTGATCGTCATGATCTTACGGGTCGGCACCCGCAGCACGTAGACGATCTCGGTGCGGTCGAGCACGGCCGCCGAGCAACTCTCGTGGATCTGCGCGGACAACTGCTCCATCACGGGATCGGCGAGATTCCAGAACGGCATCGACGTGAGGTACGCGAAGCCGAGCTCGAGGATCTTCGGCGTGAGCCGGAACAGCCGGCCGTCGGCCTCGACGTAGCCGAGCGTCTGCAGCGTGAGCAGGATCCGGCGCGCGCCCGCACGCGTCAGGCCGGTGGCCGATGCGACCTCGGTGAGCGTCTGCTCCGGGCGTGCCGCGTCGAACGCGCGGATCACCGCGAGGCCGCGCGCGAACGACTGCACATAGGAATCGCCGGGTTTCGTCTGGGTGTCTTCGGTTGTCATGAGCGGGTGGAATATCGTGCAGCCGAGAAGATAGCGCATGGGGCCCGACACGCCAACCGCACGGCGGAGCGGGCGCTTGACAGGTCGTCCCCGCACTCCCTATGATGCGTTGACGTTCGATACACGATCTTATGTTCGTATATAGAACATTTAAGCGCATCCCGTCGGGCAATGCAAGGGGCGCGCCCTGTTCATTCCCCAGCCTGCCCTGGGACCGGAGACACTGATGACCGAAGCTTTTCTGTGTGATGCGATCCGTACGCCGATCGGGCGTTACGGCGGTGCACTGTCCGGCGTGCGCGCCGACGACCTGGGCGCGGTGCCGCTCAAGGCGCTCGTCGAGCGCAACCGCGACGTCGACTGGACGGCGATCGACGACGTGATCTACGGCTGCGCGAACCAGGCCGGCGAGGACAACCGCAACGTCGCGCGCATGTCGGCGCTGCTCGCGGGGCTGCCGCAAGGCGTGCCGGGTTCCACGATCAACCGCTTGTGCGGTTCCGGGATGGATGCGGTCGGCGTGGCCGCGCGTGCGATCAAGTCCGGCGAGGCCGCGCTGATGGTCGCGGGCGGCGTCGAGAGCATGACGCGTGCGCCGTTCGTGATGGGCAAGGCCGCGAGTGCATTCGCGCGCCAGGCCGACATCTACGATACGACGATCGGCTGGCGCTTCGTCAATCCGCTGATGAAACAGCTGCATGGCGTCGATTCGATGCCGGAGACGGCCGAGAACGTCGCGGTCGACTACAACATCAGCCGCGCCGATCAGGATCTGTTCGCGCTGCGCAGCCAGCAGAAGGCCGCGCGTGCGCAGCAGGACGGCACGCTCGCCGAGGAAATCGTTGCGGTCACGATTCCGCAGAAGAAGGGCGATCCGGTGGTGGTGTCGCGCGACGAGCATCCGCGCGAGACGTCGCTCGAAACGCTGGCGAAGCTGAAGGGCGTCGTGCGCCCGGACGGCTCGGTGACGGCCGGCAACGCATCGGGCGTCAACGACGGCGCCGCCGCGTTGCTGCTCGCGAACGAAGCCACCGCGAAGCGCTTCGGCCTGACGCCGCGCGCACGCGTGCTCGGGATCGCGACGGCCGGCGTCGCGCCGCGCGTGATGGGCATCGGCCCCGCGCCGGCCACGCAGAAGCTGCTCGCCCGGCTCGGGATGACGATCGACCAGTTCGACGTGATCGAACTGAACGAGGCGTTCGCATCGCAAGGTCTCGCGGTGCTGCGCATGCTCGGCGTGGCCGATGACGATCCGCGCGTGAACCCGAACGGCGGCGCGATCGCACTGGGTCATCCGCTCGGCGCGTCGGGCGCGCGTCTCGTGACGACCGCGATGTATCAGCTGCATCGCACGAACGGCCGCTTTGCGCTGTGCACGATGTGCATCGGCGTCGGCCAGGGCATCGCGATCGCGATCGAACGCGTCTGACCGGCGTCTCGTGGCGAAGCGGCCGGATACGGGCTGCTTCGCTGCTTTGCTGCGTCACAGTTTCCGAATCGATGCGCGGCACGAGAATCCTCGTGCCGCGCATCGTCGTTAACCGGCCTGCGACAACAGCTTGAGGCGCGCATCGCGCGCGTCGATCCCGGTGTCCGCGAACGCTTCTTCACCCGCGTGCCGGTGCGTCAGGCGGTCGGCCCTTCCAGATGAATGTCTTCCGGCTCGAGCGCGTACAGCGCCGGGTCGGGCGATGCGCTGACCGTGAAGCCGAGCCGCAGGTAGAAGTCGATCGTGTTCTGCGACGGCGTGGCGGACACATACAGGCGTGCAGCGCCCATCGCGCGCGCCTGCTCGCGGGCCGCGCGGTAGAGCTGCTCGCCGAGCCCGCAGCCGCGCCAGTCGCGGCTCACGTGCAGGAACTTCAACTGCAGCATGTCGCGGTGCGGGCCGAGCGGCTCGCTGTCGACGACGACCGCCGCGACGAGCCGTGCGCCGTCGAACATGCCGAGGCACCAGCCGCCGCGATCGTGGCAGTCGAGCAGGATCGGCGTGTAGTGGTCGGCTTCGCCGTCGGGCCAGCCCGCGACGTCGTAAAAGTCGGGAACGAGATGGAGCGCGCCGTCGCGCAGCACATATAGGTGTTCGATGATCTCGCGCCGGTCGATGGTCCACACGAGCGGCACCTCGTCGCGCGTGAGCAGGCGGGCGGAAAGCGCGTCGCGTTCGGCGGCGGTGCGGCGCGTCATGCGGCCTCCCGATGCGCGGCGATCGCATACATCAGCGGCAGGCGCGGCATGCCGTCGGGCGGCGCCATCCGGCGGCCGTCCAGCTCGCGCATGCCGTCGAAGCCCTTCCAGCCGTTCGCATACGGATATTCGGTCAGGCGGTCGATCGCGAGCCCGGCCGATACGAGCGCGTTCACGACTTCGCCGATACCCCACATGAACTCGTAGCTCGGATGCGGGTTCGCGAAATCGACGACGCCCGGATGGTCGTGCAGCGCGCCGAGCCCCGTGCCGGATGCGGCGACGTAATCGCCGACACCTGTCGGCTCTTCGGTCGCGTCGCCGTTGAAATAGTCGTAGTGCGGCTTCCAGTGTTCGTCGAAAACCAGCGCAAACGGATGGAACTCGACCATCGCGAAACGGCCGTCCGGCGCGAGCGGCGCGGCGATCCCGCGTGCCCACGCGTTCAGGTCGGACAGCCAGCAGAGCGCGCCGTACGACGTGAACACGCGATCGAAGCGCTCGCCGCGTGCGGCGGCCTCGGGCATCCAGTCGAGCAGGTCGGCGCGCTCGAAACGCGCGGGCAGGCCCGCGTCGGCCGACAGTTGCCGTGCGAACGCGATGGCTTCGTCGGAGATGTCGACACCCGTCGCATCCGCCCCTTCGCGCACGAGGCTCAGCGTGTCCTGCCCCGCGTTGCACTGCAGGTGCAGGAGCCGCAGCCCCCCGATGTCGCCGAGCAGTTCGCGTTCCTCCGGAAAGAGCGTCGAGCCGCCGTCGCGGAAGAACGCGGCCTGATCGCCCTTGTGACTGTTATGTGCGACTGTCGCCGTATTCCAGGACAGCCGATTCAGTTCGTGCAATGCCTTTTTCATCGAATTCGAATGCCGATTGAATGGAGCAGGATAAACGGAATCGTTTCGCCGTGTGCAACGGCTGACGGCAATGGCATGTCGTGCGGTTTGGCCGGGCAG
This sequence comes from Burkholderia sp. BCC0405, assembly GCF_902833075.1. Lineage (NCBI taxonomy): Bacteria > Pseudomonadati > Pseudomonadota > Betaproteobacteria > Burkholderiales > Burkholderiaceae > Burkholderia > Burkholderia sp. BCC0405. Next base: position 89,474 of record NZ_CADFEO010000007.1, on the reverse strand, counting down.
CGTGGCGTGACATGCGGACGTGCACGTTCTGCGATTATTGCCGGATTATTTGATCGAAATCATGGCGGCGGCAGAATTGAATATTTTATGCGAAGAAAGGGTAAGGTTTTTCCCCAATATGCCGACAGTACGATGAAGACTGTCGTAAAGCGATAAACCGTTTTTCGGCTACTGAGCGTGAAGTCAGCGCGGCGCGGACGTCAGATCCGCTTTTCGGAGCCTTGCATGCGCAATAACCAGCCCGTTACCCAACAGGAATTCGATTTTTCCGACGACGTCACGTTGATGTCGACGACCGACGCAGACAGCATCATCACCTACGCCAACACGACGTTCGCGCAGGTGAGCGGCTTCACGAACGAGGAACTCGTCGGCCAGCCGCACAACGTGGTGCGCCACCCGGACATGCCGCGCGAAGCGTTTGCCGACATGTGGGCGACACTCAGGCGCGGCGAGCCGTGGACCGCGCTCGTGAAGAACCGCCGCAAAAACGGCGATCACTACTGGGTTCGAGCTAACGCGATTCCGGTGATGCGCAACGGCGAGCCGCAGGGCTACATGTCGGTACGCACGAAGGCGCCGCACGATGAGTCCGAGGCCGCTGACGCGCTGTATCGCGCGTTCCGCGAAGGCAAGGCCGGCCAGCGCCGGTTCCACAAGGGGCTGGTGATCCGCACGGGGCTGCTGCGTATCGCGTCGCTGTCGCAGACGATGTCGGTGCGCGCGCGCGTGCATTCGGCGCTGTGCGTGCTCGCGCCGGCGGTCGTCGGCGCGGGCTGGGCGTGCGGGCTGGCCGGTGGCGGCCTCGCGGCGTTTGCCGGCGTGACGGTCGGCGTGGCGGCGGCGGCCGGCCTGTGGCTCGATGCGCAGATCGTGCGTCCGCTGAAGCGGCTGCACGAGCAGGCGCTGAACGTCGCGACCGGTGAAAGCCGGCGCGGCGTGCGGATGAACCGCGTCGACGAGATCGGCATGACGCTGCGCACGATCAACCAGCTCGGGCTGATGTTCCGCTGGCTCGTCGACGACGTCAGCGAGCAGGTGCTGAACGTGCAGCGCGCGAGCAACGAGATCGCGCAGGGCAACAACGACCTGAGTGCGCGCACCGAGCAGGCGGCGTCGAGCGTGCAGGAGACGGCCGCGTCGATGGCCGAGATGACGGCGACGGTCGACAGCAACGCGGAGACCGCGCTGCAGGCGAACCGGCTCGCGATGTCGGCCAGCGAGGCGGCCGGGCGCGGCGGGCAGGCGGTGGGCGAGGTGGTCGCGACGATGAGCGACATCACCGCCAGTTCGCGCAAGATCGCCGACATCATCGGCGTGATCGACGGCATCGCGTTCCAGACCAACATCCTTGCGCTGAACGCGGCCGTGGAAGCGGCACGCGCGGGCGAACAGGGGCGCGGCTTCGCGGTGGTTGCCGGCGAGGTGCGGGCGCTCGCGCAGCGCAGCGCGAATGCGGCGAAGGAGATCAAGACGCTGATCGGCGCGAGCGTCGAGCGCGTCGAATCGGGCGCGCGGCGGGTGGACGAGGCGGGCAAGACGATGGAGGACATCGTCGCGCAAGTGAAGCGTGTGTCGGATCTGATCGCGGAGATCAGCTCGTCGACGGCCGAGCAGAGCACCGGCGTGTCGCAGGTCGACCAGGCGGTGGTGCATCTGGACAACATCACGCAGCAGAACGCGGCACTGGTCGAGCAGAGCACGGCGGCGTCGGAGAGCCTGAAGCAGCAGGCGACGCGTCTCGTGGATGCGGTGAACGTGTTCCGGTGATCGTCAGGGCGCGCATGCAATGTGCGCGCCCGATCCATGCATCGTGATTGACGCGCGCAATATGCGTTCAGGTTTTACCATTCAATAAAAAATGCACTAAACGCAAAATATTCGTATTGAATATTTTGCGTTTATGCATCGACCTGATATTGGGTAAATTGCGCTGAATGATCAGACGAATGGCCGTCGAACCGTTTCCTGGCCTGGTGTTTAGTTTCATCCATAAACGAATTGTTTGGTAAAAGAAAGATTATGCATTTTTAATGCATATTTTCCCGAATACACCATCATGTTTTCGTGGAATGTGCCGAAAGCGCAGGTGTCAGACCAACGCGCATGCGGATAGACCGAAATGCGCGGGGTCGCGAATCAATCGACAAGCGGACGCAAGATCCGTTACCCGGAGCTCCACACCATGCGCAACAACCAGCCCGTCACGCAACGCGAATTCGATTTTCCCGATGACGCGACGCTGATGTCGACCACCGACGCGAACAGCTACATTACCTACGCGAACGCGGCATTCATCCAGGTCAGCGGATTTTCCCCCGAAGAGATCGAAGGTCAGCCGCACAACTTGGTGCGCCACCCGGACATGCCGAAGGAGGCGTTCGCCGACATGTGGGCGACGCTCAAGGGCGGCGAGCCGTGGACCGCGCTCGTGAAGAACCGCCGCAAGAACGGCGATCACTACTGGGTGCGCGCGAATGCGATTCCGGTGATGCGCAACGGCGAGCCGAAGGGCTACATGTCGGTGCGCACGAAGGCGACGCGCGACGAGATCGCGGCTGCGGAGGCGCTCTACAAGGAATTCCGCGAAGGGCGCGCCGGCAACCGGCATTTTCACAAGGGGCTGATCGTCCGCAAGGGCGTGGCCGGTTTCACGTCGCTGTTCCAGACGATGTCGGTGCGCGCGCGGCTTCATCTGTCGCTGTGCGTGCTCGCGCCGGTCGTGGTGGCCGGCGGGTGGGCGTGCGGGCTGGCCGGCGGCGGGCTCGGGGCGTTCGCGGCGGTGACGGCCGGCGCTGCGGCTGCTGCGGGGCTGTGGCTCGATGCGCAGATTGCGCGCCCGCTCATGCAGTTGCGCGACGAGGCGTTGCGCGTGGCGACCGGCGAGAGCCGTAGCGGCGTGCGGATGAATCGGGTCGACGAGATCGGCATGACGCTGCGCACGATCAACCAGCTCGGGCTGATGTTCCGCTGGCTCGTCGACGACGTCAGTGAACAGGTGCTGAACGTGCAACGCGCGAGCAACGAGATCGCGCAGGGCAACAACGACCTGAGTGCGCGCACCGAGCAGGCATCGACGAGCGTGCAGCAGACGGCGGCGTCGATGGCCGAGATGACGGCGACCGTGTCGAGCAATGCGGAGACGGCGCTGCAGGCGAACCAGTTGTCGGTGTCCGCGAGCGAAGCGGCGGGGCGCGGCGGGGAGGCGGTGAGCGAGGTGGTCGCGACGATGAACGAGATCACCGCCAGTTCGCGGAAGATCTCGGACATCATCGGCGTGATCGACGGCATCGCGTTCCAGACCAACATCCTTGCGCTGAACGCGGCGGTCGAAGCCGCGCGGGCCGGCGATCAGGGGCGCGGCTTCGCGGTGGTTGCCGGTGAGGTGCGGGCGCTCGCGCAGCGCAGCGCGAATGCGGCAAAGGAGATCAAGACGCTGATCGGTGCGAGCGTCGAGCGCGTCGAATCGGGCGCGCGGATCGTCGACGGCGCGGGCAAGACGATGGAGGACATCGTCACGCAGGTGAAGCGCGTGTCGGACCTGATCGCGGAGATCAGTTCGTCGACGGCTGAACAGAGCACGGGGGTTGCGCAGGTCGACCAGGCGGTGGTGCATCTGGACAACATCACGCAGCAGAACGCGGCGCTGGTCGAGCAGAGCACGGCGGCGTCGGAGAGCCTGAAGCAGCAGGCGACGCGGCTGGTGGAGGCGGTGAACGTGTTTCGGTGAGCGCGGCTTGCCCCGTTGGCCTTCACGCATTTCGACCGCCCTCATGCGTGGAGTGCGCCGTTCAGTCGCAAACCGAACGGCGCGACCGGCCAGGCTGGAGATTTTCCGGCCGGTCGGATTAACCGATGCTCACACCGTGGGCTTCCGCCAGAGGCTTCAGGCCGCCGGCGAAACCTTGTCCGATCGCCTTGAACTTGAATTCGTCGTTGTGGCGATACAGCTCGCCGAAGATCATGGCGGTTTCGTTGGAAGCGTCTTCGGATAAGTCGTAGCGGGCGATTTCCTTGCTGTCGGCCTTGTTGACGACGCGGATATAGGCGTTGCTGACTTGACCGAATGACTGCTTGCGGGCCTCGGCATCGTGAATCGTGACGGCGAAGACCAGCTTCTTCACGTCTGCCGCCAGGCCAGTGAGCTTCACGTTGACCTGCTCGTCGTCGCCATCGCCCTGGCCGGAACGGTTGTCGCCCAGGTGCTCGACGGAACCGTCGGCGGACTTCTTGTTGTTGTAGAAGATGAAGCTGGCGTCGCTCAGGACTTTGCCGCTTTCACCGGTGACGAAGATCGAGGCGTCGAGGTCGAACTCGGTGCCGTCGGTGACTCGCGGGTCCCAGCCCAGGCCGACGACGATTTCGCTCAGGCCCGGAGCCTCTTTCGACAGGGAGACGTTACCGCCTTTGGACAGACTTACAGCCATGGTGTGATTCCTTGTTCAGGTGAGGAGACCGTTCAGAAGTTCATGCCGTAGCCATTGGCCAGGGCACGCAGGCCGCCGGCGTAGCCTTGGCCAACGGCGCGGAATTTCCACTCGCCGCTGCTGCGGTACAACTCCGCGAAGATCATTGCGGTTTCGGTGGAGGCGTCTTCCGCCAGGTCGTAGCGGACCACCTCGGCACCGGAGGTCTCGTTCACGACGCGGATGAACGAATTGCTGACCTGGCCGAAGTTCTGCTTGCGCGCTTCGGCGTCGTGGATGGTGACCGTGAAGGCGATCTTGTCGATATCGGCCGGAACGCGACTCAGGTCGACCTTGAGGACTTCGTCATCGCCGTCGCCAGCGCCGGTACGGTTGTCGCCGGTATGTTCGACAGAACCGTCCTGGCTGCGCAATTGGTTGTAGAAGATGAAGTCGGCTTCACCGCGGACTTTGCCGTTGGCCCCCAGCAAGAACGCGCTGGCGTCCAGATCGAACTCGGTGCCGTCGGTCGCACGCGGGTCCCAGCCCAGGCCAACCAGGATCCTGGTCAGGCTCGGATCGGTTTTGGATAGCGAGAGGTTGCCGCCTTTTTGAAGAGTCAGTGCCATGAAAACAGCTCCTTTGGGTTGTGACGGGTTACTGATTTTCGGCATGCGCGTCTTCCTTTTTCGGGAAGATCACGCTGGCCAGGATTCCGATAGCCAGGACTATCAGTACGATGAGCAGGCTGGTGTTCGGGGAGATGCTGATGCCGTGGTGGAACAGATGGTCGGTCGCGTTCAAGCCCAGCTTCGCTGCGATGAAGAACAGCAATACGACTACTGCCTTTTCCAGATGCACCACGTAGCGCTTCAGCGCTTCCAGGACGAAATACAGGGTGCGAAGGCCAAGGATTGCGAACAACATCGCCGAGTAGACGATCAAGGGTTCGCGGCTGACCGCAATGACTGCCGGGACCGAGTCGAATGCGAACAGGACGTCGGACACTTCGATCACCACCAGGCAGAGGAATAGCGGGGTGGCGAAGAGGTTGCCTTTCGCCGCCAAGCTCTTGTCGTTCCCGGCCGTCCGTACTTCCGCCTCGAGCTTCTTGCGGCTCACGAAAAAGTTGTGGCCGTGCAGCCTGGGCCATACCGGGAAGAGCTTTTTCGCGAAGCGGCAAGCAAGATGCTGCGAGTAATCCTTCGCCTCGTCATCGTCGTCACCACCCTTGAGCATCATGACGGCGGTCCACGCGACGATCAGCGCGAAGACGATCTCGACCCAGGGTCCGAATGCAAGCAGGCCGGTACCGATGACGACAAAGACCCCACGGAACACGATGGCCCCGATGATCCCCCAGTGCAGGATGCGGTGACGCAAGCCGTCCGGGACCTTGAACCAGGCGAAGATCGCCATGAACACGAACAGGTTGTCGACAGAGAGGACCTTCTCGAGTGCATAACCGGTAAGGAACAGGCTGGCCACTTCTGCGCCATGCTGCACATACAGGAAGCCGGCGAATGCAAGGGAGATGGCCACCCAGAATACCGACCAGATGGACGCTCGGGCGAGGGTGATCGGCTTGTCGTCGCGGTGGGTAACCATGTCCAGCAGCAGGGCGGCCAGCGCCAGACCGATGAATACCGCCATGGTCAACGGCGGGAAGCCAATGTGTGTCGTTTCCACGTTTCGGTTTCCTACAGTTCGAAGTCAACCGGGTTCAAGCCGAGCTCCAGGCAAATCAGGCGGCAAGCTGCTTTTTCCTTGTCGTCGAAATGGCCGTCGGATGCACCAATGGCACAGGCCACGCGCACCAGCAAGCGTGCTTCGCCGTCCTTGCCCTTGATCTTGCCGATGGCCTTGAGCGCCTCGGCCTGGCCGATCTGGAAATCGAATTCGAACTTGCCGCAGGCGTCGCTGAACACCTTGATCACGTCGTTCAGGTTGAAGACTTTCAATTCAGGAGAGTTGTTGATGAAACCGACCATCTTCAGCTTCTCTTCGGATTTGATCTCGCCATCTGCGGCGGAGATCAGCGCGCAAGCGTTGGCGGTTGCCTCCATGAACGTTCGGTTCTTGAATTTGGCGACTTCGATGGTCAAGGTTTCGCGGGCTTTGGCCGCGTTGGTTTTCAGCCAATCGAGCATGGGTTTCCTCTCAGTGAGCGGGGCCGGACGGCCCCGCCGGTTCAATGGTTACTTGGAGCCTGCTTTCCAGCGCATCCCCCAGCCGTATGCACGATCCATTTCCTCGTGTCCGGGGTGGAAGTCGACTCGACGAGAGACCTTGACGGCCCCGTTCACGTTTTCAAGAAGGGCGATCGCGCACATGCCGTGGCGGCCTCCCTCCTCGTTCATGCGAACTTCGATTTCGGACTGGCCAGGCACGAAAATGGTTACAACGCCGTCAGTTGCCTTCCAGTTCGGAGCGCCGTCGTAGATGAACGCGAAAATCAGGATGCGTTCGATCTTGTTCCACTGTTGCCCGTTGATGCGAAGCCACTCGCCATCGGCAACCGAGCCCGTACGGTCATCCCCCATAAGCTGGATGTAGGGTTCCTCCCGCAGATTGCCGAAGCGCTTGCCGAGCGCCTGCACGGCCCCTTTGAGTCCGTCCTGCATTTCAAACAGGCAACCCAGGTCCAGGTCGATGGCGCCGCGCTTTCCCAAGAAGCCGCCGAGCAGGCCACTCGTTCCCTGGTTCCAGTTCAGGTTCACCTTGATTTCACCGAAGCCGGCAGCGGTCTTCTCCAGACTGATGCTGGGGCGCGATTTGTCGAGCGTGATTTTGCCGAGTCGGATCGTGGGCGTCGGCGCGCCAGGCGGTACCGGTGCGAGCGTCGGCGCCGGCGCCGGTACGGGTGCCGGGGTTGGCACGGGAGGGCTCTGCGCCGGGCTACCAGAAGGCGTGGCAATGTCGATGCCGAAGTGCTTTGCCAGCGGCTCCAGGCCGCCGGCAAAGCCTTGTGCGACACAGCGGAACTTCCACGCGTCCTGACGGCGGTAAAACTCCCCGAGGATCAGCGCAGTCTCGTTCATCCCGGCAGTCGGGATCCGCGCCTCAATTCCTCCCGTAACGGCCACTGCCAGCATCGAAACGCGGTCGAAGGTCGCCTTGTTCTCATGGATGGTCGCGGTGAGCGCGACTTTCTCGACGGCAGGGTCTATCCGACCGAGATCCACGGTGAACTCTGCCCGGCCGGCCGCCGTGTTGGTCAACCGTACCGCGCCACCCAGGACACTGGTTTGGCCGTAGAAGCACATGTCGCCATCGCCTCGGACTTTCGCGGCCGAGGTGAGCGCGAATGCAGAGATATCGATCTCCGCGCCAGGAATCGGAGCGTAGCTGATGTCCACACGCAATTGACCGGTGGCAACCGGCGCATTTCCGCCAGGTACCAGTGTCGTCATGCTCGCACCGCCTGAATCGCCAGATTGACGAGATCGTCCGCGGTGCGGCCGTGGGTGGACTGGCCGATTGCCTTGAATTCCCAGCCGCCGCTGCCACGGCTGAGGCTAGCCATTACGACACCGGTGTGGCGACCTTTCTCCGCCAGGTTGAAGCGCGCCAGCTCCTGGTTTTTCGAGTCGTCGAGGATGCGGCAGTAGGCGTTTTCGACTTGGTCGAAAGTCTGACCACGGAAGCTGTTCACGGTGAACACCAGGTACTGGATGGTGCCCGGCAGGCGCTGCAGGTCGACGTGGATGGTTTCATCGTCGCCATCACCTTCGCCCGTCAGGTTGTCGCCGGAGTGCTCGATGGCGCCGTCCTTGGATTCCAGTTGTCGGAACCAGACCAGATCGACGGATTTCATGTCGCTGTCCAGCAGGATGCAGGAAGCATCGAGGTCGATATCGTTGCTGCCGCCACCCAGCATCTTGGAGAAGAAGCCACCGGATTTCACCGGGTCCCAACCCAGGCCCAGACTAATCGAGGTCAAGCCACGACCGGCGGTTTTTTCCAGCGAGATGCTCTGATTCTTGCTCAGGGTGAGTGCCATCTTTACGCTCCTTGTTGATCTTCAGTGTTCAGTGTTCAGTGTTCGTGTGAGGGATCGGACGGAGTCACATTCCCCAGCCTTGCTAAACCGCGAGCGGGATTGCCGCCACACGGGAAAAGAGTCGCCATGATTCGTCTTGCGCGGCAGCTGCCGACTCTTGGTCCGGACGCAAGTCGCCGCTGCCGCTCGGCCGACATCGAGTCGGCGAGCAGTAGGCCGTGCTCCTTTGGGGGCAGCCTCATGCATTTCCACGCTCATCAGCCGGCCTCCGCCAGTCGGACGCCGTGCTCGCTACTACTCGGGGCGGTGGGCCTCACTCCGTGCCACTTGGCGCGTTCGAGGATGTTGACCGCCCACTTGTAGTGGGTTGCCGGCTCACACATCGCGTCGTTGTGCTTGAAAACGGCAGGGGCCGCGTCGTTGACGATCAGCCTGGCGCAGTTGAAGTCCTCGAGGCTCACGCGCAGCGCCTCCTGAATAATGCGGATCTGGCTCGGGTGAATGGCCGTCTTCCCTACCAGGCCATGAGCGATGTCCAGTTCCAACTCCTCGTTCAGGAGATGGGGCGTGGCGAGTTGCTCGAATACGGGTGCGGTCAGGGCAAAGCCCTGAGCACCCATGATTCCGGCAAGCATGGGGATGACGTAGCTGATGGGCGTGCTGTAGATCGTGGTGGCCGGATTGCGCCGCAGACCAAGACACCCCATCAGGTCGTTGCCGCCGATTCGCAGCGCGATGATGCGTCGGTTCAGGTTGGCCTTCAGGGCCGAGCCAAGCTCTACCATTGCGCCCGGGTCATAGACGTCGGCCGTCTCCAGTGTAGGCATGAGGTACAGGTCAGGATGACTGACCGCGTTCTCCCACGACGAAAGGGATTGCAGGGTCAACTTGGGTACGACGAACCCATCGACGTGCTTCATCAGCGGCCAGTCGTTCAGCACCGCCGCCATCGAGGCATCACGAGGCCGAACGAACAACAAGGGGCCGGATTCGACGCGCCCTCCCCGGGCATCGATATTCATGAGGAGCGCCTGCAGGTTCTCCAGCGCGCTTTCGACGTCGATTGCCGCCACTGCGTCTTCCAGGCAGACCACCAGCGAGCGCAGCTCCGGGATCCTGGTGCCGGAAACCACATCCAGAATGTCGCTGCGGGTGGCCGGCATGTACAGAGTCGCCCCGAGGGCGAACGGAGAAATGGTTTTAATCAATTCGCATTCCGAATGATTGTTGCCGCGCGGTAAGGACCCAGATCGGCGCCCGCTTCCTCTACTGTCACACCCGCGCGTTCGGTGAGGTGCAACAGCAACTGAACGTCGCTGTCATTGCGCTCACGTACCAGTACGCGGTCCGGCACACGGCGCAAGACCGCTCGGGTTGCCTCGGCGATACCCGGTTTCACGCGATTCAGGTTGCCGATGTCGAAGCGGGTTGCCAACGCGGACACCACGTCTTCCGCGGACGCCTGGAGTGTCAATCGCTGGTCGTTGGTCCACGGAACGGCAGGACGAGTGTCTGCCAGCGCCCGACGTTCGGAGTCGATCCTGTCGATGAACTCGCGCGTTACATCGTGTTCGCGCAGGTGTTCGTAGACCACGCAACCATGCAGGCCGCCTTGAGCCGGCCAGATGGTGCGGGACACCAGCCCGGAAACGGTTGCGCCGAGAATGCCGGACGGAATTGTCCAGTCCTTCGCGGAGGCAGCCAGCCATGCGCGGCCGCACGGATCTGCCAGCACCACGAGGCGCGGACCTTCAGGGAAGCGCGAGTCGTCCGCCAGGGTCCGTGCGAGTTCGCCGGAAATAGCACCTTTGCCGGTCCAGCCATCTACGAAGACGATGTTTTCGGCGCCATGCAACCGGACGATGGCTTCCAGAGCAACCGTGTCGATCCCGCGATCGCGAATGATGCTGATCCCGTAGTGGCGGGCATCGCGCCCCATCTCCACGAGTGCCCGGCGCAGCAGCACGCCAAGCGGCAGGCCGGCGCGAACAAATGAGACCAGAGCGATGTCCGGCCTGGTGTAAGCGGTGCTCAGTGCCATCGCCAGGGACTGCACATCCGAAGCCATGCGGGCGCCGTTCTGCACCAGCGCGCGGGCGTAAAGACTCTTGTGCACGTCGGTGGGAGCCTGCTCGAGGCCGATCATTTCCGAGTAGTGTTTTTGATTCGTCTGAATCAGACGCTCCTTCTCCTCGACGTCGGTGACGTTCATCCGCACGTGTCGCAGAACGAAGTGCACGTCTTCGGGGGCATAGCTGCCGCTGCCGATGGTGTTCAGGCTCGCGAGGCGATTACCCATTGATCGTCCCCGTCACCCAATTCGCAAGCTGGCTGCGCGCCGGTGTCGCCCACATGTGGCAGAGGTCCATGTACCCCAGATCGGTGATGCTGTCGCCGAAGCCCAGAACCGGTCGCTCACCGTGGATCTCACGATCGCGGTGCAACCACGCCTGAACGGCCAGGCGCTTGGCCAGCCCTGTTGGCAGGAAGGCGAGGTTGTTGCCGTTCGCGTGAACGTGCATGCCGTCCAACATGCGCCGGGACCGAACTTCGGCCAGCACCTCGGCGAGCACCGAGTCGTCGGACTCGTTGTGCTTGACCACCACGTAGTGGCGCAAGCCGTCTTCTTCCACCACCCAGCCGCGGAGAGCGTGGCCGAGTTCCCTGCCGATCCCCAGAGTGGCCTCGCACAGTGCCGGCAGTCGGTCCTGAACGCTCCGGAGGACCTCGACCATTTGCCCGTGCCAGCTTCGATCGGGTGATCCGTCGGGACGGAGCATGACGCCCCCATTCGAGCAGATTGCGCCTTCCGCGAAGGGCAGCATGACGCGGCCGTATGCCTCCACGCTGCGCGCGGTGACCGGAACGACGTCGGCGGTGGCCAGCAGCCACGTGATGAACGCGTGCTGGACCGGGTCCATGAAGCCGTTTGGCTGACCGTGCACATCCAGCGTGGCCGTCGTTCGCGGGACGCCTTCCGCCATCTTGCGGGCGGTCTGGAACAGGGTGTCGTCGAGGTCGACGAATGCCAGGGGGCGATTACCGCTCATCGACAATCACCTCGGCTTTCAGTGCCTCGACGAGTTCTGCAGGGAGTGCCTGAGAGGGGGTTTCCGTGCAGATCAGGACCCGGTCGAACTGGCCGGGCTTCACGTTGTAGAGGAAGTTCGGAATACAGAGGCCGTAGTTGTCGGGGAACGACAGCGCGTGCTCGATGGCGTGGCCCAAGGCGATGGGGGACCGGGTGGTCGAACTGAAGTGGACATCCGCGCCAGATCGCTCCAGGCGTTCCGCCAGCAGAAAAGGACGCCAGACGAACTCGCCGGTACCGACGACAATGACTTTCTCGCCGGGCTGGACCTGAATTTCCGGCGCGAGCGTGTCGCTCACATCCCGAACGCCCAGACGTCCCCAATCATTGCAGGGAGAGAGAGGCCATTCGCCCATGGAAACGGCGCCGACGTTCGGCATCTCGGGGAGGGGCGCGGACCGATCCTCGTGGAACTGGTAGGAGCCGGTCAGCAGCGATACTGCGGTGACCGGTTCCCCGATGGATTGACGAACGGTACCGGCAGTCCAGTCCGTCAGGACGCAAGTGACCACTCGCTGGACGTTGCTCAGACCTGCTTCGACCAGCGCGCGGTGCAGGTTCAGGAAGGTCTTGCCGGTGGAGGCTTCGTCATCCACCAGGACCAGCGATCGAGCCTTCAGCATCAGGTCACGAACCTCGGGATCGACCGGCAAGTGGATCAGATGAGCGCTCGCATGGCTGTGTTCTTCCTCGAATCGAGCGAAGACGTCGGTACCGAGCGGATGACGAGTACTGGTGAGGTACACGCTGTCAGGGCGGCCGGCACGATAGGCGCGGTGCACGCCGGCACCGAGACCCACTGCGGTTTCGGCCATGCCGATCACCAGCACCGGTCCGGGCAGGCCCGCCGGAATTCCGGCAGCCAGACGCTCGAAGCTGGCCGCCATGATCGACGGACGCGCCGGGATGTGACGGCCAAGGACCTTGGAAACGAAGAGGAATGCTCGCTTGGGATTCCGGCGCTCTGCGAAACCGAACAGGTTCGCAGGGGGCAGGGCGGCAGCGTCGACTTTGATCTCGAGCAGCCCCCGCTTGAGTTGGGCGCGCAGGCACGTTGGTCCTACGTGGCTTTCCATGTACAGCATCCTCGTTTAGCGTGGCTCGAAGATCCACGACGACCGCCTACGCCTGGTGCCCAGTTGTTCGAACTGGGTTCGCGCCGGGCGCCGGCACCCTCGGTCCGGCATCCCGAAACCTTTCAAAATGAAATTGAATCGTATCAAATTTGAAAGATTGTTGGGTGCCCGCATGTACCGATATCGCGAGGGCTTTTGTTTTTCGGTTTTGTTCGAGAGGATGGGCTTTGCGGGCCTGGTGTGGCCTGGTGACGACGGTCAGCCGTTCGACCGAAGCCGATGCTGTGATCGCAGTCCCGTGAAAGCGGTGAGGAGGGGGAGGTGAGGAGGGGGAGATGACGCGGGCACGACGGAGAGGGACGCCGGCCCGCGTCGGACCGCCCGGTTCCGGCCGGGCGGTCAGGGCCCGTCGCCGAAGCGGCAGGCCCTGAACCGTTACGTCAGACGGCGAGGCAGAGGTACTTGATCACGACGTAGTCGTCGATGCCGTAGTGCGAGCCTTCGCGGCCGAGGCCCGATTGCTTCACGCCGCCGAACGGCGCGACTTCGTTCGAGATCAGGCCGGTGTTCACGCCGACCATCCCGTATTCGAGCGCTTCCGCAACCTTCCACACGCGGCCGACGTCGCGGCTGTAGAAGTATGCGGCGAGGCCGAACTCGGTGTCGTTCGCGAGGCGGATCACTTCATCGTCGCTGCCGAACTTGAACAGCGGCGCGAGCGGCCCGAACGTCTCCTCCTTCGCGACCTTCATCGCCGGCGTGACACCCGTCAGCACGGTCGGCTCGAAGAAGCCGTGGCCGAGCGCGTGGCGCTTGCCGCCCGTCACGACGGTCGCACCCTTCGCGAGCGCGTCCTCGATGTGCGCCTCGACCTTCAGCACGGCCGCTTCGTTGATCAGCGGACCTTGCGTGACGCCCGGCTCCGTACCGCGGCCCACCTTCAGCTGGCCGACGGCCGCCGCGAGCTTCTGCGCGAACTGGTCGTACACGGCTTCATGCACGTAGAAGCGGTTCGTGCACACGCAGGTCTGGCCGCTGTTGCGGTACTTCGATGCGATCGCACCCTGCACGGCCGCGTCGAGGTCGGCATCGTCGAACACGATGAACGGGGCATTGCCGCCGAGCTCCAGCGACACCTTCTTGACCGTCGCCGCGCATTGCGACATCAGCAGGCGGCCAACCGGCGTCGAGCCGGTGAACGACAGCTTGCGCACGATCGGGTTCGACGTCAGTTCGCCGCCGATCGCCTTCGGGTCGCCCGTGACGACGCTGAACACGCCGGCCGGCACGCCCGCGCGCTCGGCCAGCACAGCCATCGCGAGCGCGGAGAACGGCGTCGCCTCGGCCGGCTTCGCGACGATCGGGCAGCCTGCGGCGAGCGCCGGGCCGACCTTGCGCGTGATCATCGCCGCCGGGAAGTTCCACGGCGTGATCGCCGCGCACACGCCGATCGCCTCCTTCGTCACGACGATGCGCTTGTCGCTCGCCGGCGTCGGGATCGTGTCGCCGTACACGCGCTTGCCTTCTTCCGCGAACCACTCGAGGAACGATGCGGCATAGCCGATCTCGCCTTTCGCCTCGGCCAGCGACTTGCCCTGCTCGGTGGTGAGGATCAGCGCGAGGTCGTCGGCGTTTTCCATCATCAGGTCGTGCCACTTGCGCAGGATCGCAGCGCGTTCCTTCGCGGTCTTCTTGCGCCACGCCGGCCATGCGGCGTTCGCGGCTTCGATCGCGTGACGCGTCTCGGCCGCGCCCATCGCCGGCACGGTGCCGAGCAGGCCGCCCGTCGCCGGGTTGCGGACTTCGAACGTCTCGCCGTTCGTCGCGCGTTGCCATTCGCCGTTGACGTACGCCTGCTGGCGGAACAGCGACGGGTCTTTAAGTGCCAGGGTTTCCTGAACCGTGCTCATGTGAATCACCTGCTTCGAAAAGGACGGATGAAACGGCCGCCGCCGTCGTAAAGACGGCGGCGGCGCATTCAATTGAAGTCGACGGAAACTCAGGCCGGCACGCCGACCGTTTCCTTCAGCACTTCCTCGAGGATCACGAGCGCTTCGTCGAACACGGCTTGCGGGATCGTCAGCGGGAACAGGAAGCGCACGACGTTCGAGTACACGCCGCACACGAGCAGCAGCAGGCCGCGCTCGAGCGCGCGCGCCTGCACGCGCTTCGTGAATTCCGCATCCGGCTCGCCCGAGCCCGGCTTCAGGAACTCGACCGCGATCATCGCGCCCGGGCCGCGCACGTCGGCGATCTGCGGCACGTCGGCCTGCAGCGCGTTCAGCTTCGCCTTCAGCACGTCGCCGAGTTGCGTCGCGCGCTCGCACAGCTTCTCTTCGTCGATGATCTCGAGCACCGCGTGTGCCGACGCGACGGCCAGCGGGTTGCCCGCGTACGTGCCGCCGAGGCCGCCGGGCGCTGCCGCGTCCATCACGTCCGCACGGCCGACGACGCCCGACAGCGGCATGCCGCCCGCGAGGCTCTTCGCCATCGTGATCAGGTCGGCCAGCACGTCGTAGTGCTGCATCGCGAACAGCTTGCCGGTACGCGCGAAGCCCGTCTGCACTTCGTCGGCGATCAGCAGGATGCCGTGTTCGTTACAGATCTTGCGCAGCGCGCGCACGAATTCGGCCGGCGCCGGGTTGAAGCCGCCTTCGCCCTGGACCGGTTCGAAGATGATCGCGGCGACGCGCTTCGGATCGATGTCGGCCTTGAACAGCATCTCGATCGCCTTGATCGAATCGGCGGTCGTCACGCCGTGCACGGCGTTCGGGTACGGCGCGTGGAACACGTCGCCCGGGAACGGGCCGAAGTTCAGCTTGTACGGGGCGACCTTGCCGGTCAGCGCCATGCCCATCATCGTGCGGCCGTGGAAGCCGCCCGAGAAGGCGATGACGCCCGGGCGGCCGGTGGCGGCGCGCGCGATCTTGATCGCGTTCTCGACGGCTTCGGCGCCGGTCGTGAAGAACGCGGTCTTCTTCGGGAAATCGCCCGGCGCGCGGTCGTTGATCTTTTCGGCGAGTTCGACGTACGACGCGTACGGGACGATCTGGTAAGCGGTGTGCGTGAAGTGGTTCAGCTGATCCGCGATCGCCTTGACGATCTTCGGGTGGCGGTGGCCGGTGTTCAGCACCGCGATGCCGGCGGCGAAATCGATGAAGCGGCGGCCTTCGACGTCCCACAGCTCCGCGTTCTCGGCGCGGGCTGCGTAGAAATCGCACATCACGCCGACGCCGCGCGGGGTGGCGGCGTTCTTGCGGGCCTGCAGGTCGGCATTCTTCACGGTCATCTCCTTGATGTTCTTTCCGGTGAGTAGAAAATCGGGCGCTTCGACAGCCCATGGAGGCGACTATAATCACATTTGGCTCTGGCAATCAGAGCCATTTCAATAAATATTCAGGAGCCAATCATGCGTGCGAGCGTGTTGTCGGACTGGCTCGCGCAGCGCCTCGTGCGCGGCGGCGAGCAGCCGATCTACCGACAGCTTCACCGGCTGCTGCAACAGGCGATCCTGTCGCGCGAACTGCCGGCCGGCACGCGCGTGCCGTCGTCGCGGCTGCTGGCCGCCGAGCTCGGGATCGCGCGCAACACGGTCACGCAGGTTTACGAACAGCTTGCGCTCGAAGGCTATGTGAACTCGGCGACCGGCCGCGGCACGTTCGTCGCCGACAGCGCGCCGGACGAGATCGTCGGCGCGCCGCCCGACGCGGCCGCCGCGCGCCCGGCGTTCGTGCAGCCGTCCGTGCGGCGGCTGTCCGCGCGCGGCACGCGGCTCGTCGAAGGGGCCGGCGTGTCGAAACGGCAGGGCGGCGCGTTCATGCCGGGCGTGCCCGATGTGTCGCGATTTCCGGCGCGTGTGTGGACGCGGCTGCACAACAAATACTGGCGGCGGCTGCGCCCCGACCTGCTGACCTACGCGCCGGGCGGCGGCCTCGCACTGCTGCGCGAGGCGCTGGCCGACTACCTGCGCACGTCGCGCTCGGTGCGCTGCACGCCCGAGCAGATCGTGATCACGACCGGCATCCACCAGTCGATCGACCTGGCGGTGCGGCTGCTGACCGATCCGGGCGACGCGATCTGGACCGAGGATCCGTGCTACTGGGGCGTGCGCAGCGTACTGAACGTGTCGGGGCTGACGACGCGGCCGATTCCGGTCGACGACGAAGGGATCGCGCCGAGCGCCGCCGATCTCGCCGAACCGCCGAAGCTGATGCTCGTCACGCCGTCGCACCAGTATCCGCTCGGGATGGTGATGAGTCTCGCGCGGCGGCGGATGCTGCTCGAATACGCGCGCCAGCACGGCTGCTGGATCATCGAGGACGACTACGACAGCGAATTCCGCTACGGCAGCCGGCCGCTCGCGTCGCTGCAGGGGCTCGATACCGCCGGGCAGGTGATCTATGTGGGCAGTTTCGGCAAGACGCTGTTCCCGGGGCTGCGGGTCGGTTACCTGGTCGCGCCCGAGCCGCTCGCGGAAAGTTTCGCGACCGCGAGCGCCGAACTGTATCGCGAAGGGCAGCTGCTGCAGCAGGCGGTGCTGGCCGAATTCATCGCGGAAGGGCACTTCGTGTCGCATATCCGCAAGATGCGCACGCTGTACGGGCAGCGCCGCGAGGTGCTGCTCGACGCGGTCGCGCAACGCTACGGCGACACGCTGCACGCGCTCGGCAGCGATGCGGGGCTGCATCTGGTCACGCAGTTGCCGGAAGGCGTCGACGATCGCGCGGTCGCGCAAGCCGCGCTCGAACGCAATATCGTCGTGCGGCCGTTGTCGGGGTATTACGCGGATCGGGATCGCGCGGCACCGGGGTTGCTGCTCGGCTATGCGTGCGTGCCGGAGGACGAGATCGCGACTGCGTTCGCGACGCTCGCCGAGGCGATCGACGAGCGGGCGTTTGGCAAGGCGGTCGAGGTGGCCTGAACGGCGCCTGCGGTTGCGGCATCGCGTTGCGATGTTCGCCGCCGCCATCGAGGCCGGGCGGCGTCATGCTCGCTCGACGGCTGGGAGAGCATGCGCGTCCTGCACTACCTGCCGCGAATCTCAATACCCGATCCACACCGCGAACGTCAGCACGACGCACGACAGCGCGAGCAGCGTCAGGAACAGCGGCAGCACGAAGCGGATCCACGCGCCGAAATCGACGCGCGCCGTGGCCAGATACGCGAGCAGCATCCCCGACGTCGGCGTGACGAGGTTCGTCAGTCCGCCGCCGAGCACGAACGCGAGCACCGACGTCTGGCCGCTCACGCCCGAGAGCTGCGCGATCGGCCCGATGATCGGCATGCTGACCGCGGCCTTGCCCGACACCGACGGAATGAACACGTCGAGCACCATCTGCACGCCCATCAGCCCGTTCGCGACCCACACCGGCGACTGCCCGTCCGCGAGCCGCGTGAAGAAGTTGATCAGCGTGTCGAGCACGAGGCTGTTCTGCAGCAGCAGTTCGACGGAAGCGGCGAGCCCCATCAGCAGCGCGGCGAGCATCATGTTCTTCATTCCGTCGACGAACGCGTCGGCCGCGCTGCGCGAATCGAGCCCGCCGATGATGGCCGTCGCGATGCTCACGGCCGTGTAGAACGCCGCCAGCTCGACGTTGCCCCACTTCAGCTCGCGCGTGCCGTAGATCAGCATCGCGACGGCGGCGGCGAACACGACCAGCGTCGCCTTGTGGCGCAGCGACAGCTTCGCGGCCGCGTGCGCGGCATGGCCCGCGGCGGTCTGCCCGGCCCGGTAGCCGGTGTTGCGCACGTAGCGCAGCAGGTACAGGATGCCGATCGTCAGGAATACGACGAATACGGCGGCGCGCAGCGCGACGCCGCTGAACAGCGGCACGCCGACGAGCGGCTGCGCGACGGCCAGCGCGAGCGGGTTCGTGACCGACGCGATATAGCCGATCTTCGCGGCGAGCGCGACGAGTGCGACCGCGAACAGGTCCGGGAGACCCAGGCGCCGCGCGATCACGACCACCATCGGAATGATCACGAGGTACTCGGAGATGAAGCCGAGCAGCGTACTGCCGAGCCCGATCAGGATCATCAGCATCGGTGTCAGCAGGTACGCGTTGTTGCCGGTGAGCTGCAGCAGCCGGTCGATGCCCGCGTCGACCACGCCGGTGCGGCGCATCACCCCGAACATCCCGCCGACGAACATCACCATCACGATCAGCGGCGCGTTCTTCAGCAGCCCTTGCGGCACCGCGACGAACGCCGAGACGAGGCTTGCCGGCAGCGCTTGAGCGGAGGTGCTGTGACTGACGGCCGGGGCGACGAGCGTCGCGGGGGCGGTGGCCTTCGGCACCACGTGATAGGTGCCCGGCACGACGAGCCGGCCGTCGCGCGCGAACTGGCCCGAGTCGACGACCCACGTGAGCGCAATCGCCGCGGCGAGCACCCACAGCATCATCACGACGGGATGCAGCATCTTGCCGTGCGGATGCGGCGTGTGACCGGCGGGCGCGGCCGGAGCGCCGGCCGCCGGATCGTCAGCCGCGAGTGCGGGGGTGTCGGCGCCGTGCGCGCCGGCCGGGTTCGGAGAAGGGGCGGACATCGGATCCTCGTCGAAGAAGAAGCGGGCCGTCAGGCCGGTTGCAGCGCGGCGCGCGCCGGGACGTAGCCGAGTTCGGCGGAAATGGCGAGGCTGCACGCCTGCAGGCGTTCGAGATAGTCGGGAATGTCGGCGTGGCTCACGCGCACCTCGGGCCCCGTCACGCTGACGGAGGCGACCGTCGCGCCTGTCAGGTCGCGCACCGGCACGGCGATCCCGACCGCGCCGGGCGTCACTTCGCCGCTGCTCACCGCGTAGCCCTTGCGCGCGACCGCGTCGAGTTCGCCGGCGAGCGTCGCCGGGTCGTCGGCCTGCCCGTTCCGGCGCAGTTGCGCGAGATATTCGTCGCGCACCGCGTCGGGCGCGAATGCGAGCAGCACCTTGCCCGATGCGCCGAAATGGATCGGCCGGCGATTGCCGACCGCGCCGACGGTGCGCACCGCGTGCGTCGTTTCGCAGCGCGCGACGCACACCGATTCGAGCCCTTCGCGCACGCGCAGCACGATGGTCTCGTTGATCGCCTGGTTGAGCGCGAGCATGTGCCGGTGCGCGGCGCGCACGAGCGCGTTCTGCTGCGACGCGGCCACGCCGATCACGAACGCCTGCGGGCCGAGCGCATAGGTGGACGTGCGCGGGTCCTGCACGACGAAGCGATGCAGTTCAAGCGTGCACAGCATCCGGTACGTGCGCGACTTGTTGATGCCGAGTTGCGACGCCAGCTCGGTCACGCCGAGGTTCGGATGCTCGGCCACGTAGGTCAGCAGCTTCAGCGCGCTGTCGACGGCGTCGACGATGTAGGTCGTCATGCGGGGCCTCCCTGCGGTGCGATGCGCGCGCGGACGTAATCGGCGAGTGCGTCGAGGTACGCGTCGACCGAGCGCTTCAGCGTGGCGAAGCCTGCATGTTTCGCGAATGCGGCCTCGTCCATGTACAGCGCGCGGTTGAATTCGATCTGGATGCCGTGGCGCTGCCGTGCGGGATCGGCGAGTGCGGTCAGCAGGTCGCCGCCCTGATACGGGTCGTTGACCTGCACGCGATAGCCGGCGCCGGCGAACCACTGCGCGGTCCACTCGGTGAACGCCGGATCGGCGGTCGTGCCGCGCCGGTCGCTGACGACGACGTCCGGTCGCAACGCACCCGCGTCGACGTTCATCGCGTTGCCGCGCGACTTCATCGAATGGCAGTCGATGTGCCACAGCGCGCCGTGCGCCGCATGCAGCGGCTCGGCGATGCCGGCGAGCGCGCGGCGGTACGGCAGGTAGTACGCGTCGATCCGATGGCGTACCTCCGCGAGCGACAGCTTGCGGTCGTACAGCGGCACGCCGGGCAGCGCGTCGCGCCGGATCAGCCCCATCCCGCGCTGCGTGTACGGCTGCGGCGACAGCGGCTCGGGCCACGGCTCGGCGAGCAGCGTCGCGTCGATATCGGTTTCCGCACGGTTCGGATCGATGTACGCGCGCGGAAACGTCGCGCCGAGCAGCGTGCCGCCGCGCGCAGGGGCGCCGGCCCACAGTTCGTCGATGTACGCGTCCCACGTCGTGCGGATCGCGTCGTCGGGTGCGACGGTGGCGAAGTCCGGCGGATACGCGATGCCGCTGTGCGGCGAGTCGACGACGATCGGCAGCGCCGGCACCGTCGGCGTCGCGACGAAATAGGCAGGCGATGCGCCGGTAGTCGCGTTGTTGCAATTAAACGTCAGCATGGGGATCAGGTTCTTTACCTAGTTTATCGAGGCGTCTCGTTCGAATGTTTTAATCATTAAAACAGCGTATCAATATTTCACAACGACTGAAAATCGCGGTCAAGGGCTTTTTGCGATACCGGGATTGCGCGCCTTGATCGGCCTGTCACGCCCGTGATTATTGGGCTTGTTTCATTCTTTGAAACGCCTTGCGATTCAGGTGAATTCGACCCCCGCGTACGATTTTTGACGTCACTTGACGCTTCAAATCGCAAAATCCAACAATAAATAAGACGATGTTTTATTCAATAAAACACGTTTCGAGCGAAATAAATCGCTCTCCATATTCAACCGATAAAAGGGGTCGGAGATGAAGCGAAAAGGGATGGTGGTTGCGCTGGCGGGTATCGCAACGGCGGCCGGGGCGATGCACGCGCACGCACAGTCGAGCGTGACGCTGTACGGCGTGGTCGATTCGGGGATCACGTACACGAACAACCAGAACGGCCATGCCGCGTGGCAGGCGACCGGCGGCAACGAGCAGGGCACGCGCTTCGGGCTGCTCGGCAAGGAGGACCTCGGCGGCGGCACGCGCGCGGTGTTCCGGCTCGAGAACGGCTTCAACATCGAGAGCGGCGCCGCGAGCCAGGGCGGCCGGCTGTTCGGTCGCCGGGCATACGTCGGGCTGGAGAACGACCGCTGGGGCACGCTGACGATGGGCCGCCAGTACAACGCGGCGCAGGAAGTGCTGGAGCCGCTGCAGATCGGCGCGACCACTGCGCTCACGCAGTACGCGCTGCATCCGTTCGACACCGACGACCTGAACAACACGTTCCGCACCAACAACTCGGTGCAGTACCAGACGCCCACCTGGTACGGGCTGCGCGCGGTCGGCCTGTACGGCTTCTCGAATTCGACGTCGTTCGCGCAAAACCGCGTGTGGAGTATCGGCACGAGCTACGAGAACGGGCCGCTGCAGCTCGGCGCGGCCTACGTGCGCGTCGATCATCCGGCGCTCGACACCACCGGCGCGGCGGCATCCGACAACTACTACACGTTCGTCAAGGGCGTGACGCGCCAGCAGATCTGGGGCGCGGGTGGCGCGTACGCATGGGGAGCCGCGACGTTCGGGCTGCTGTACACGAGCTCGCTGTTCAACCTGCAGACGGGCGGCGCGATGCGCTTCAACAACTACGAGGGCAGCGTGCGCTACCTGATGACGCCCGCGCTGCAGTTCGCGCTCGGCGAAACCTATACGCAGGTGCTTGCGTCTCAGGGGCCGAAGCCGAGCTCGCACTACCTGCAGACGAGCGCCGGTGTGCAATATTTCCTGTCGAAGCGCACCGATATCTACGTGAACGCGTTCTACCAGCGTGCGTCGTCGAACACGGTGGCCGCGATCGAAGGGATCTCGAATCAGTCGAGCACGCGCACGCAGATCGTCGCGGTGACGGGGATCCGCCACAAGTTCTGACGCGGCGGCAGGCCGCGGGCGGGGCGCTTTCCGCTTACAACCGGATCAGCGCCGCGCCGGCGACCACCAGCGCGCACGCGGCGAGCCGCTGCGCGCCGGGACGCTCGCGCATCACGAGCCAGCCGATCGCGACGGCAAAGATCGAACTCGTTTCGCGCAGCGCCGACACCGTCCCGACCGGCAAGTACCGGTACGCGACGATCACGATCCCGTACGCCGCGAGCGAGATCGTGCCGGCGACCGCGCCTTGCCAGAGCGCCGTGCGCGAGCCGAGCACCGCGCGCGGGCCGCCTCGCACGGCGCAGACCAGCACGAACTGCGGCACGCTCCACAGCACGTACACCCACGCGATGTAGCCGAGCGCGCTGCCGGATACGCGCGAGCCGATGCCGTCGCAGATCGAATACGCGGCGATGAACACGCCCGTGAGCAGCGCAAACGGCACGCCTTCGCCGGAGAACCGCAAGCCGCGCCGCAGCGCGAGCGACATGATGCCGAACGACACGAGCGCGATACCTGCGAAGCCGAACGGCGTTGGCTGTTCGTGGAGGAATACGAGCGCGAGCATCGACACGAGCAGCGGCGAGATTCCGCGCGCAATCGGGTAGATCTGCCCGAACTCGCCGCTGCGGTAGGCGCGCGCCAGCGTGAAGCAGTACGCGACCTCGAGCGCGGCCGACCCGGCGATATACGGCCATGCGGCGGGCGCCGGTGCGGGCAGCAGGGCCGCGCCGGCGACGCCGAACACGAAATACGGCAGGGACATCGTGCCGAGCTGGACGAGCCGGTCTTCGCTGACGTGGAGGAAGGCGTTCCAGATGGCGTGCAGCAACGCGGAGCACAGCACGAGGCCGATGAAGAGGTGGTCCATGAACGAAGGTGCGGACAGGGGCGGGAGCGGACGCGCGCCGTCATTATGTGGGTATCGGGCGCGCTCGCATGGAATTGTCGATAATGGAGTGCTGTTATTCACCGGATGCCGATAATGACCGAAGCCACTCAAGCCCAGCCTGCCGTTCCGCGCCTCACGAGCCTGTCGCATGGCGGCGGCTGCGGCTGCAAGATTGCACCGGGCGTGCTGTCCGAGCTGCTGAAGCGCACGACGCCGCCCGCGCTGTTCCCGGATCTGCTGGTCGGCACCGAGACGTCCGACGACGCGGCCGTCTACCGCCTCAACGACGAGCAGGCGATCGTCGCGACCACCGACTTCTTCATGCCGATCGTCGACGATCCGTTCGACTTCGGCCGCATCGCCGCGACCAACGCGCTGTCCGACGTCTATGCGATGGGCGGCAAGCCGATCCTCGCGCTCGCATTGGTCGGCATGCCGATCAACGTGCTGCCGCACGAGACGATCGCGGCCGTGCTGCGCGGCGGCGAATCGGTGTGCGCGGACGCCGGCATTCCGGTCGCCGGCGGCCATTCGATCGATTCGGTCGAGCCGATCTACGGGCTCGCGGCGATCGGCGTCGTGCATCCGTCGCGCGTGAAGCGCAATGCGGCGGCGCGCGCGGGCGACGTGCTGGTACTCGGCAAGCCGCTCGGCGTCGGCGTGCTGTCGGCCGCGCTGAAAAAGAACCAGCTCGATGCCGCGGGTTATGCGCAGATGGTCGCGACGACCACCAAGCTGAACCGGCCGGGTGCCGAGCTCGCCGCGCTGCCGGGCGTGCATGCGCTGACCGACGTCACGGGCTTCGGGCTGCTCGGCCATACGCTCGAACTGGCGCGCGGCGCGCATCTCACCGCGCGCGTGCACTATGCGTCGCTGCCGTGGCTCGCGGGCGTCGAGGCGTTCGTCGCGGACGGCGTGTTTACCGGCGCGTCGGGTCGCAACTGGGCCGCGTACGGCGCGGACGTACAGCTGGCCGCCACGCTGCCGCCCGTCGCGCAGGCGCTGCTGACCGATCCGCAGACGTCGGGCGGCTTGCTGGTCGCGTGCGCGCCCGAGGCCGTCGACGACGTGCTCGCGTGCTTCCGTGCCGACGGCTTCGAGCGCGCGGGCGTGATCGGCGAGATGGTGGACGGGCCTGCGCGCGTCGATGTCGCGTAACGCCGAAGCGCCGCACGGGATCATTTTTCGGTCGCTGGAATCGATGCCTTTCATAGAAAACATCGACGACCGATGAACGACTTCCTGTTCGGGCTGATGATCGCGCTGTCGGTCGGGCCCGTTGCGCTGATGATCGCGAACTACGGGATGCGCGCCGGCACCGCGAGCGGCGTGCGCGCGGCGGTGGGTGTCGCGACGGCCGACGGCTGCTATGCGGTCGTCGCGTTCACGCTCGGCGCGATGCTCGCGAGCACGCTCGCCGCGCATCTGTCGCTGTGTCGTCTGGCCGGTGCGCTCGTGCTGCTCGCGATGGGGGCGCGGATGCTGTGGCAGGCGCTGCGGGATCGTCGCCGCACGCTCGATGGTGACGCGCGACCGCCGGGCAGCCGCCCGTTCGCATCGATGTTCTTCGTCACGCTGGCGAACCCGCTCACGATCCTGTTGTTCTATGGCTATGCAACGGCTGCCGCCGGTGCGCATCGGCACTGGCTGCTCGGTGCCGCGTGCGTGTTTGCGGGCAGTCTCGCGGGGCAACTCGTGTTCGCATTCGGCGGCAGCGTGATCGGCCGGATCGTGAAGTCGCCGGGGCTCCTCGCGGCGAGCCATGTGGTCGCGGCGCTGGTCGTGCTGGGCTACGGGGTGGCGGGGCTGGCGCGGTTGTAGCGGTCCGCCGGGCGATGCGCATGCAGGTGCGATTGGCGTGCCGGTGTCGATCAACCGGATAGTATTCCTGACGGTATGTCGCGGTGCGGAGAGCATGTCCGAGCACAGCACGCCCGCACCGACGCACCGGCGCCGTTTCGTAGTCGGGTTCCGCATCGGGCACGCGCGTTCTATACTCCGTCGCGCAGTCTACGAGAGCCGTTCTCACCCAACATCCTCGAAACAAGGAACGCCGATGCTGACTCGCTCCATTCTTTCCGCCGCGGCATTCTCGCTCGCAGCCTGCGCAACCGCGCCGTCGGTCGCGCAGGACAACCAGGGCAACAACGCAGGCAACAACGCATTGTCCGAGACCGGTGCACAGGGCCGCCCGGTCAAGGTCATGATCATCACGATGTTCGGTCCGGAGGGCCAGGCCTGGCTCGACCGGCTCGGCCCGTGGCGCGACATTGCCGTGCCCGGTCTGTCGCCCGACTACCCGAACGTGCATTGCAACAAGCAGGACGTGTGCGTGGTCACGACCGGCATGGGCTATGCGAACGCGTCGGCGACGATCATGGCGCTCACGTTCTCGCAGCGCTTCGATCTGCGCCGCACGTACTTCCTGATCTCAGGCATCGCGGGCGTCGACCCCGCGCAAGGCACGGTCGGTTCGGCCGCGTGGTCGAAGTACCTCGTCGATTTCAGCCTGCAGTGGGAACTCGATGCACGCGAGATTCCGGCCGGCTGGAATACCGGCTTCCTGGGCATCAACACGAAGAGCCCGAACGACAAGCCGCCGCTCGACTATCGCACCGAAGTGTTCCAGTTGAATCCGCAGCTGACCGACGCCGCGGTCGCGCTGTCGCGCAACGTCGTGCTCGCCGACAGCGCTCAGGCGCAGGCCGCACGCGCGAAGTTCAACTACGCGCCGGCGAACCGGCCGCCGACGGTGATTCAGTGCGACACGTCATCGGGCAACACGTGGTTCTCGGGCACACTGATCGGCGAACGTGCGCGCCAGTGGACGAAGATCCTGACCGACGGCAAGGGGACCTACTGCATGACCGCGCAGGAAGACAACGCGACGTATGAAGCGCTCAAGCGCGCGGCGAGCGTGAAGCGGGTCGACCTGTCGCGCGTCGCGGTGCTGCGTACCGGGTCGGATTTCGACCGGCCGTATGCGGGGCAGACGAGTGCCGACAACCTGCTCAACTACGCGGACCAGGGCGGCTTCGCCCCGGCGACCGAAAACCTGTATCGCGCGGGCAATCCGCTCGTTCAGGACATCGTGACGCACTGGGGCGAATGGCGCGACGGGGTGCCGCGCCGGTAAGTTGACCGAGCGACGCGTGGAAACAACTCGATCGTCCGTGCGTGGCAGAACTCCGGGTGACGCTGTGTCGCCCGGAGCGACCGGACGCAGGAAATCACCGTGTGGGCCGGGCGAGCTTGAGTTCGATTCGCGTATATTCAGGCCCCAATAGCTGCATGGTTGCAGTTTGACCGCGCTCATCCGTCATTCCGATGTATTGCGTTGCACTGGTGCTGATCCGATAGCAGATGCGTGCCAGCGGCTTCTTGTCGCCATCCAGTAAAAACAACGTTTGGTTCCGTGTTCGAGCGGTCCAGCGCTCGGACGTCACGAAACGTGCCTGCGCGGGTTCCCTGTCGTCATCGCATGTAAAGCGGTTCGAGCCGGGCGGGGGGCCGGGTGTCTCGGGTGTCACTGCATAACTGGCGACGCCCTGTGTGCCAGGCGAATTGCAGAGGCTCTGGCACCCTGCGGGCGGGCACTTGGGAACGAACTGGACCCAAAGCTGCTTTGCGTCGTCGGGATCGAGCTTGCCGTTCCGGCGCGACACGATTCGCTCGCCGACATGGATGTCGTCGGGCACCATGCCGAGTTGCACGAGGAATGATTTCATCTGTGCGCCGCGTTGTCGTGCGAGGTGAACCGGTTGTTTTTCCCAATCGTAGGCTGTCGCCTCAATCGATACTGAGGTGCCCTCGCGCGTCCACTCCTTGGCGGTCAGGTAGTGTCTGACGACGGAGAGTCTGTCGCTGTTGCCGATTTCCACCGAATTCACCGGTAACTGCATGCTGTCGGTCAACATGATCTTGCATGCATCGGCTTGTATCGGGAGTGACAGGACGGCAGTCAGTGTGGCAATGGCATGTCGCATGAGTCGCTCCGATCTAACGCGCCAGAATGAACCAGGCGATGTTGTCTGCGTTGCTGATCGCCCTGTCCGGATAATGTCTCGCGAACTGGGCACAGGCAGTGCGGCCGTATGCCCCTGGATGGTCGCCCGCGCCGAACGTGTCTGCAAAATGGGCGCATTCGTGAACGATGGTCAGTTGCTGCGAGGAGAGATTGCCGGCCGATCGCTCGGGTAGCGAGCAGAACGGGAGATTGATGGCAATGGTATGAGTTGCGGTGTCCGGACGGCAAACATGCGCAACCTCGGCGTCAAGATGCTTCATGTTCGGAAGGCATCCTGTCGCGCGGTCGGCATCGGAGCCGGTGCGAACGAAGTTTTCCGGGCCGAGGCCGGCCATCACGCTGGCAAGCGCGTCGAGTCCCGACGCCAGCCTGCGTCGAACATCGACATGTGATGAGCCGAACCATTCGATCACGCGTGCTTCCGTGGACGGCCACCATCGCGTCATTTCCAAATGGCGCTGCCGGGTGATCACAACCGCATCGTCTCGCAATTCAAGCATCCGCTTCCGGAACGCTGAATCCGTCATGTTCGGACAAATTGGCGGTCCGTCGAGTGATAGCGAGATGGGGGCGCGGGAATCGGTTTTCGTATTGGTCGGTACGGTTGCGACTCGGATCCATTCCTCGTCGTTCGCGGGATCGGAATTTCTAGGCGGCATCGGTTTTCCTGATGTAGGCGGGGTGGTGTGGCGTGTTGCGGGGCATGCCCGGGCGCAAGAGATTCAACCTGTCTGGATGTCCAGATGCAGCTTTCCGTAGCCAAAGGTGATGACGCGTCGCGTCAGCCCGGCGTCGTCGGTCGTGCCCTGGATGGTTGAGTGAGGGTTGGTGTCCGAAGTAATGCGATAGCGGACGTTTGCTAACGGGCGCCCGGTGATCTGGTCGATCAATTGAAACTGTTCGTCGTAGACCTCGCCGGTGGAGGAAACTGCCTGGGAGGCAGTGGACAGATGACTGGAGCCGAGGCCGTGTGCAAGAAAAATGCTTGAATCCTGCCCGGCCATGACACGGTTGCTTCCGCATGGGCACATCACCAGGTCGCCGTCGACGACGGCATCCCGTCCGTTCCCGAACAATCCTTTGCCAGTCCCGAAAATGCTGAAGTTTCCCTCGCAGTTGCCGCATGTCGCGCGATCTCCGTTGAGCGCGACATGCTTGCCGTGGTCGAATATCGTGGAAGAGTGGGCAACGACGCGGCCACGAGTCGTCGTCCGATCACCGTCTCGAACGGCCGGCCGGTATGTTCGGACGTTCCGTTCGCCGCTTTGGGATGACGCAGTCATACAAGCTCTCCATAGGAACATCATTGGGAGTGCTCATGCTAAGTACCCGGGGCGAACAATGGACTTGCCGAAAAGAATCGGGGAGAGAGATGAAGCTTGAGAAGTGTGAATAAAGGCGCGACAAGACACACGCTTTCTCTAGCCAATAGGCGTTTACTTGCGAAACATGCAGTCTGGCGGAAGTCGAGAGCGAAACGGCTTTGTATTGCCCGGAACGGTTGATCGGGCTCCGACGAATACGTAAAACGCGATCAAACAGGCGACTTTTCCTGTGTCAATCGAGGCGCCTCGCATGGCCAAGGTCAGGTCGCTGGAATTCGCTTGTTTAACGTCACAAATTGTGTCGCAGCGATCGCGGCTGCGGCTGTGTGTCTCAAGCGTTCGCGGGCCCCAGGCACTGCTCGGAGGCGGCTTCGCCCCGGCGACCGAAAACCTGTATCGCGCGGGCAATCCGCTCGTTCAGGACATCGTGACGCACTGGGGCGAATGGCGCGACGGGGTGCCGCGCCGGTAAAGGCCGGGTGACAACCCAGCCGGCGATCAGTGCGCGCGCGGGGCCGAACGGAACGGTGTCCACACCGGCGTGGTGTCGTCCCAGTGATCGAGCGGCGAAGGAAGTTGATCGTTCATCATGTGCTCCTGCAACTCACTATCCAACTGACTGACTCGGCGAGTCGTCGACAAGGGAATCGCGACGCCGCGCACGGGGCAACCCGTTGCGCGGCGTTGCGCGTTTACCGGCCTCCGCCGGCGAGCTGGTTGCTTTCCGGCATCGAGCGATACGGGCCTTGCGCCAGTTCGAGCCCTTGCGGATACGAATTGGCCTTGCGCAGATACGCGAGCGTGCCGTCCTTGCGTGCTTGCTCGACTTCCGCGCTGACTTCGGCGCGCGTGCGCGGGCCGTAGTGCTGCGAGTACCACGACGTATTGCCGTAGTCGCCGGCATGCGGCGTACCCGAATCGGCGAATGCCGGTGCGGACACGGCGAGCGTGAGGGCGAGGGCGGAGAGAAGATGGCGGCGGTTCATGGCGAAACTCCTGTGTCGATGTGAGTGAGCGCTTCAGCGCTGACTCGGATCCCATGCAAGGCATTTCGGAGCTGGCGCCAGAACGCTGACTCCGGTCCCATCAAGCGGGATCCGTTCGATGCGCAACGAGGTGCGCGACAGGGTTTACTCTAGGTATCCGTTCCGTCGCGATAAATGCGGCGGATGCGAATTGAATTGTCGCGTCAGCGGAACAATCGACATCCGTACACTTTGCAGGGTTATGCGGAAACCGCTCGAACCCGCTTGCAGCGGGCCTCGCACGGGAGCGACGACGGTGCGCGACGACGCACGCGGACGATTGCGTCGCGCGGCACAAAGGTTTGCTGCGGATTCGGGAAGGATCGGGTGCGCCGGGCGGGAAACGGGGCACGGAGGCGGGGCGCGGTGGCGGGGCAACGCGCGGGCCTCGCCGCCCGCGCGTGCAGTTCGGATGCGCGATTCAGTCGCGCGGTTCAGGCGTTACGCGACCCACTCGTTGATGACCGGCGTTTCGAGCGCCGGTGCGCGCTCGGCTTCCTCGAACGTGCGCTTGCTGCACGTTGCGTCGAGGCTGCCCTTGCCGCTCAGCAGCGGGCAGCGGTCGAACACTTCGGCGACCCAGTCGACAAACACGCGCACTTTCGGTGACAGATGGCGGCTGTGCGGATACACGACCGAGATCGGCATCGGCAGCGGCTTGACGCCGGGCAGCACTTCCTTGAGCCGGCCTTCGCGCAGATGCGGCAGCACCATGAAGAGCGGCGGCTGGATCAGCCCGAAGCCTTCGAGCCCGCAGGTCACGTATGCATCCGCGTCGTTCACCGATACGATGCCCTCCATCTTCATCTCGACTTCCTTGCCTTCGATCAGGAACGTCCAGTCGATCGTGCGGCCGGTGCGGCTCGAGAAGTAGTTGACGGCCTTGTGCTGGTTCAGGTCGTCGATCGTTTGCGGCTCGCCGTGGCGCTCGAGATAGTCGGGCGACGCGACCGTCACGCATTCGAACAGGCCGACCCGGCGCGCGACCAGCGACGAGTCCTGCAGTGCGCCGACGCGGATCACGCAATCGACCCCTTCCTGCAGCAGGTCGACCGGCCGGTCGGACAGGCCGAGCTGCAGGTCGATGTCCGGATAGCGCGTATGAAATTCGCACAGCGACGGAATCACGAGCAGCCGTCCGATCGAACCCGGCATGTCGATACGCAACTTTCCGTGCGGCTTCCGGTTGTTCGCCTGGAAGCTCGCCTCGGTTTCCTCGACGTCCGCGAGGATCCGCACGCATCGTTCGTAGTACGCGGCGCCGTCCGGCGTGAGCGACAGCCGGCGGGTGGTCCGGTGCATCAGCCGCACACCGAGGAATGCTTCGAGATTCTGGATGATCGTCGTGACGGACGCTCGCGGCAAGCTGAGCGTTTCTGCTGCCTTGGTGAAGCTGCTTGTATCGACGACGCGAGTAAACACCTGCATGGCCTGAAGCCGGTCCATCACAACCTCCGCAATCTAATGAGCCTCCGGAACGACAAGGCTGCGCTACCTCGTGGGTAAACGCAGCCTCGGATTGTTCGGGGGCGTTGAATTGTGTTGCCGGATTATAGGCATTTATCCCAATGTCTGCCGGACCCAGAATTCGTTCCATCTCGAAATGGATGCTGCATCGTCATGGACGCTTCTGAATTCAGCAAATTCCTGAAAGCCGCTTTGCCCGCGCAAGCCACGGCGGGCGCGGCGCTGACGGTCGCCGAAGTGGAAATTCCCGGCTACGCGCAGGACATCGTGCTGCGCCTCTACCGCCGCCCGGACAAGACCGGGTTGCCGGTAGTGCTTTATTTCCACGGCGGCGGCTTCGTCCGCGGTTCGCTCGAAGACGCCGATTTCGCCGCGCGTTTTTTAGCAGAACGCTTACCAGCGCTCGTCGTGTCGGTCGATTATTCGCTCGCGCCGGCCTTTCCGTTTCCGGCCGCGCCGGAGGATGCGTATCGCGCCGCCGTGTGGGCCGCGACGCGCGCCCGCGCGTTCGGCGGCAACCCGAAGAAGATCGGTGTCGCGGGTCACGACGCGGGCGGCCAGCTCGCGAACTGCCTCGCATTCATCGCACGCGACCGCGGCGAAGTGTCGATCGCCGCGCAGGCGCTGTTCGGGCCGATGCTCGACCCGAGCATGACGCGCATCGGCGACGCCGAGCGCCTCGCATCCGACATCACCGCGCGTGAATGCGCGGCATGTTATCGCGCGTACCTGCCGCAGGCCGCGCAACGCATGCACCCGTACGCGGCGCCGCTCGAATCGGTGCGCCTCGCGGGGCTGCCGCCGACGCTCGTCGTCACCGCGCAGAACGACGTGCTGCACGTCGAAGCGGAGAAATATGCGGGCTGCCTGATCTCGTCGGGCGTGCTCACGCAGGTGATCCGCTATCCGGACATCACGCACGCCGCGCTCGCGACGCACGAAGCCGCATTCGAGGAAGCCGTGCGCTTCTTCCTGTGCCGCTTCCAGGCGCGCCAGCCGAACCGTTCCGAATAACCAAAAAACCAATCCACGTTTACTGGAGATCCACATGGCCATCCTACGCACCTCCCGTTCCCGAATCGCGACAGCGGCGATCGTGACGCTCGCCGTCGTCGGCCTCGGAACGTTCGGCGCGATGCGCGTGAACGCAAACGCACCGGAGAAAGCGGCAGCACCGCTGCCCGAAGTCGACGTCGCGACCGTCGTGCCGCAGACCGTGACCGACTGGCAGAGTTATTCGGGCCGCCTCGAAGCGGTCGAGAAAGTCGACGTGCGCCCGCAAGTGTCGGGCACGATCGTCGCGGTGAACTTCAAGGACGGCGCGCTCGTGAAGAAGGGCGACGTGCTGTTCGTGATCGACCCGCGCCCGTACCAGGCCGAAACCGATCGTGCGGCTGCGCAGCTCGCGGCCGCGCAGGCGCGCAACGGCTATGCGCAGACCGACTGGCAGCGCGCGCAGCGGCTGATCGGCGACAACGCGATCGCGAAACGCGACTACGACGAGAAGCAGAATGCGGCGCGCGAGGCGGCGGCGAACCTGAAGGCCGCCGAAGCGGCGCTGGAAACGGCGCGCATCAACCTCGGCTATACGCGGATCACCGCGCCGGTGTCGGGCCGCGTGTCGCGTGCGGAAATCACGCTCGGCAACGTCGTGTCGGCCGGTGCATCGGCCGCGCCGCTGACGACGCTGGTATCGGTGTCGCCGATCTACGCATCGTTCGACGCGGACGAGCAGACCTATCTGCAATACATCAGCGGTGCGCGCAGTGGCCGCAAGGTGCCGGTCGAGCTCGGTCTCGCGAACGAAACGGGCTACTCGCGCAGCGGCGAGATCGACTCGGTCGACAACCGGCTCGATACGTCGTCCGGCACGATCCGCGTGCGCGCGCGCTTCGACAACGCCGACGGCGCGCTCGTCCCGGGCCTCTACGCGCGTGTGAAGGTGGGCGGCAGCGCGCCGCACGAGGCACTGCTCGTCGACGACGCGGCGATCAACACCGACCAGGACAAGAAGTTCGTGTTCGTCGTCGACCAGCAGGGCCGCGTGTCGTACCGCGAAGTGCAGCAGGGGATGCAGCACGGCAACCAGCGCGTGATCGTGAGCGGGCTCTCCGCCGGCGATCGCGTGGTCGTGAACGGTACGCAGCGCGTGCGCCCCGGTGAACAGGTGAAGCCGCACATGGTCCCGATGACGGGCGGTGACGCACCGTCCGCGCCGCTCGCGAGCACCGCGAAGCCGGCCGCACCGGCGAAGGCGGATTCGTAAGCGGCCCGCCGCTTCGTATCCGCGTTCAACCAGACAGAGCCACACATGAACATTTCAAAATTCTTTATCGACCGACCGATTTTCGCAGGAGTCCTATCGGTGATCATCCTGCTCGGCGGGGTGATCGCGATGTTCCTGCTGCCGATTTCGGAGTATCCGGAAGTCGTGCCGCCTTCGGTGATCGTGAAGGCGCAGTACCCGGGCGCGAACCCGAAAGTGATCGCCGAGACGGTCGCGTCGCCGCTTGAAGAGCAGATCAACGGCGTCGAGGACATGCTCTACATGCAGTCGCAGGCGAACAGCGACGGCAACATGACGATCACCGTCACGTTCAAGCTCGGCACCGATCCGGACAAGGCCACGCAGCTCGTGCAGAACCGCGTGAACCAGGCGCTGCCGCGCCTGCCGGAAGACGTGCAGCGGCTCGGCATCACGACGGTGAAGAGCTCGCCGACGCTGACGATGGTGGTCCACCTGATCTCGCCGGACAACCGCTACGACATGACCTACCTGCGCAACTACGCGCTGATCAACGTGAAGGATCGCCTGTCGCGGATCCAGGGCGTCGGCCAGGTGCAGCTGTGGGGTTCGGGCGACTATGCGATGCGCGTGTGGCTCGATCCGCAGAAGGTCGCGCAGCGCGGGCTCTCGGCCGAGGACGTCGTGCAGGCGATCCGCGAGCAGAACGTGCAGGTCGCGGCCGGCGTGATCGGCGCATCGCCGTCGCTGCCGGGCACGCCGCTGCAGTTGTCGGTGAACGCGCGCGGCCGGTTGCAGACGGAAGACGAGTTCGGCGACATCGTCGTGAAGACGACGCCGGACGGCGGCGTCACGCACCTGCGCGACATCGCGCGGATCCAGCTCGACGCGTCCGAATACGGGCTGCGCTCGCTGCTCGACAACAAGCCGGCCGTCGCGATGGCGATCAACCAGTCGCCGGGCGCGAACTCGCTGCAGATCTCGGACGAAGTGCGCAAGACGATGGCCGAGCTGAAGCAGGACATGCCGGCGGGCATCGACTACAAGATCGTCTATGACCCGACGCAGTTCGTGCGTTCGTCGATCAAGGCCGTCGTGCACACGCTGCTGGAAGCGATCGCGCTGGTCGTGATCGTCGTGATCGTGTTCCTGCAGACCTGGCGCGCGTCGCTGATTCCGCTGATCGCGGTGCCGGTGTCGATCATCGGCACGTTCTCGCTGCTGCTCGCGTTCGGGTATTCGATCAATGCGTTGTCGTTGTTCGGGATGGTGCTCGCGATCGGGATCGTGGTCGACGATGCGATCGTGGTGGTCGAGAACGTCGAGCGCAACATCGAGAGCGGGATGAACGCGCGGCAGGCGACCTACAAGGCGATGCAGGAAGTGAGCGGGCCGATCATCGCGATCGCGCTGACGCTCGTCGCCGTGTTCGTGCCGCTCGCGTTCATGTCGGGCCTGACCGGCCAGTTCTACAAGCAGTTCGCGATGACCATCGCGATCTCGACGGTGATCTCGGCGTTCAACTCGCTGACGCTGTCGCCGGCGTTGTCCGCGATCCTGCTGAAGGGCCACGGCGACAAGGAAGACTGGCTCACGCGCGTGATGAACCGCGTGCTCGGCGGCTTCTTCCGCGGCTTCAACAAGGTGTTCCATCGCGGTGCGGAGAACTATGGCCGCGGTGTGCGTGGCGTGCTGTCGCGCAAGACGCTGATGCTCGGCGTGTACCTCGTGCTGGTAGGCGCGACCGTGCTGGTGTCGAAGGTCGTGCCGGGCGGCTTCGTGCCCGCGCAGGACAAGGAGTACCTGATCGCGTTCGCGCAGCTGCCGAACGGCGCATCGCTCGACCGCACCGAGAAGGTGATCCGCGACATGGGTTCGATCGCGCTGAAGCAGCCGGGTGTCGAGAGCGCGGTGGCGTTCCCGGGGCTGTCGGTGAACGGCTTCACGAACAGCTCGAGCGCGGGCATCGTGTTCGTCACGCTGAAGCCGTTCTCCGAACGGCACGGCAAGGCGCTGTCGGCCAGTGCGATCGCCGGCGCGCTGAACCAGCAGTACGGCGCGATCAAGGACTCGTTCGTCGCGGTGTTCCCGCCGCCGCCGGTGCTCGGCCTCGGTACGCTCGGCGGTTTCAAGATGCAGATCGAGGATCGCGGCGCGGTCGGTTATGCGCGGCTTGCGGATGCATCCAACGACTTCATCAAGCGCGCGCAGCAGGCGCCTGAGCTCGGGCCCCTGTTCACGAGCTACCAGATCAACGTGCCGCAGCTCAACGTCGATCTCGATCGCGTGAAGGCGAAGCAGCTCGGCGTGCCCGTGACCGACGTGTTCAACACGATGCAGGTGTATCTCGGCTCGCTGTACGTGAACGACTTCAACCGCTTCGGGCGCGTGTACCAGGTGCGCGTGCAGGCCGATGCGCCGTTCCGCCAGCGCGCGGACGACATCCTGCAGCTGAAGACGCGCAACGACAAGGGCGAGATGGTGCCGCTGTCGTCGCTCGTCACGGTGACGCCGACGTTCGGCCCGGAAATGGTCGTGCGCTACAACGGCTACACGGCGGCCGACATCAACGGCGGCCCGGCACCGGGCTTCTCGTCGGGCCAGGCGCAGGCCGCGATCGAGCGCATCGCGCACGAGACGCTGCCGCGCGGCGTGCGGTTCGAATGGACCGACCTCACGTACCAGCAGATTCTTGCCGGCGATTCGGCGATGTACGTGTTCCCGATCAGCGTGCTGCTCGTGTTCCTCGTGCTCGCCGCGTTGTATGAAAGCCTGACGCTGCCGCTCGCGGTGATCCTGATCGTGCCGATGAGCATTCTGTCGGCGCTGACGGGCGTGTGGCTCACGCAGGGCGACAACAACATCTTCACGCAGATCGGCCTGATGGTACTGGTGGGGCTGTCGGCGAAGAACGCGATCCTGATCGTCGAATTCGCGCGTGAGCTCGAACACGACGGCAGGACGCCGCTCGAGGCTGCGATCGAGGCCAGCCGGCTGCGGCTGCGCCCGATCCTGATGACGTCGATCGCCTTCATCATGGGCGTGGTGCCGCTCGTCACGTCGACGGGTGCCGGCTCGGAAATGCGCCATGCGATGGGTGTCGCGGTGTTCTTCGGGATGCTCGGCGTGACGCTGTTCGGGCTGATGCTGACGCCGGTGTTCTACGTCGTGCTGCGCACGCTCGCGGGCGGCAAGATTCACGTCGCGGGCAAGGACTCGGCCGGTTACGGCGTGACGGCCCCGGGCGTGCCGGCTTCGGATGCTTGAGGATAAGACGATGGACAACATGCACAACACGAATGGCCTGATGCGCTTCGCGAAGGTGGCGGCCGCGAGCACCCTGCTCGCGACGCTGCTTGCCGCGTGCGCGGTGGGCCCCGACTACAAGCGCCCGGATGCGCCGACGCCCGCCGCGTTCA
This sequence comes from Burkholderia sp. BCC0405, assembly GCF_902833075.1. Lineage (NCBI taxonomy): Bacteria > Pseudomonadati > Pseudomonadota > Betaproteobacteria > Burkholderiales > Burkholderiaceae > Burkholderia > Burkholderia sp. BCC0405. Next base: position 52,799 of record NZ_CADFEO010000007.1, on the reverse strand, counting down.
AGGAAGCGCCGACGCTCGCCGCGGGCGAACAGGCCGGCACGTGGAAGACGGCCGAGCCGTCGGACGCCGAACATCGCGGCGAATGGTGGAAGGTGTTCGGCGACCCGGTGCTCGATGCGCTCGAGACGCAGGCGCTTGCCGCGAACCAGAACCTGAAGGCCGCGGCCGCGCGTGTCGAGGAAGCGCGCGCGGCGACGCGTTCGGCGCGCTCGCAGTGGTTCCCGCAAGTCGGCGCCGGCTTCGGGCCGACGCGCGAAGGGCTGTCGTCGGCGTCGCAGTTCCAGCCGCAGGGCACGGGCCCGACCAATGCGACGCTGTGGCGCGCACAGGGCACGGTGTCGTACGAGGCCGACCTGTTCGGCCGAGTCGGCCGCAACGTCGAGGCGTCGCGAGCCGACCAGGCGCAGAGCGAAGCGCTGTTCCGCTCGGTGCAGCTCGCGCTGCAGGCGGACGTCGCGCAGAACTACTTCGAACTGCGTCAGCTCGATTCGGACCAGGACCTGTACCGCCGCACCGTGGATCTGCGCGAGCAGGCGCTGAAGCTCGTGCAGCGCCGCTTCAACGAAGGCGATATCAGCGAACTCGACGTGTCGCGCGCGAAGAACGAGCTGGCCAGCGCACAGGCCGATGCAGTCGGCGTCGCGCGCCGGCGCGCGGCGTCCGAGCATGCGCTCGCGATCCTGCTCGGCAAGGCGCCGGCGGATTTCGGGTTCAAGGAGACGCCGATCGTGCCGGTCGCGGTGAAGATTCCGCCGGGCCTGCCGTCCGCGCTGCTCGAACGCCGCCCGGACGTGTCGGCGGCCGAGCGTGCGATGGCGGCCGCGAACGCGCGGATCGGCCTCGCGAAGTCCGCGTATTTCCCGAAGTTCGATATCACGGGCGCGTTCGGGTATGAAGCGTCGACGCTCGGCAACCTGTTCCTGTGGTCGAGCCGCACGTTCCTGCTCGGGCCGTTCGCCGGCACCGCGCTGACGCTGCCGCTGTTCGACGGCGGACGCCGTGCGGCCGGCGTGCAGCAGGCGCGCGCGCAGTACGACGAGCAGGTCGCGAACTACCGGCAGCAGGTGCTCGTTGCGTTCCGCGAGGTCGAGGACAATCTCGCCGACCTGCGCCTGCTCGACGACCAGATCCGCGCGCAGGATGCGGCGGTCAATGCGTCGCGCCGCGCGGCGACGTTGTCGCGCACGCAGTATCAGGAAGGCGAGGTTGCCTATCTCGACGTGATCGACAGCGAGCGCTCGGTGCTCCAGTCGCAACTGCAGGCGAACCAGTTGACCGGTGCGCAGGCCGTGTCGACCGTGAACCTGATCCGCGCGTTGGGCGGCGGGTGGGGGGCGGCGCCGACGGCGGTCGGCGATGCGGCGTCCGTCAAGGCGGAGGTGGCCGCGCGTTGACGCGCCGGCCCAAGGCGGGCCGTTGCAACAAGTGGTCGATCGAAGCACCCCGATCCGTGACGACGCGGATCGGGGTTTTTTGTTGGCGGCCGGTTACACCTGTTGCTCCGGCTGCACGTCAGTGCGTTCGGCGATCACCACCGCGTACCGCCCGACCGCATCGGCGATGCGCTGCGCCAGCTCGGGGTCGCGCACCGCGCGCGCGAGCGTGACCCCGCCCGACAGCAGCGCAAGGAGCGCGATCGCGCGGTCGTCGTCGGGTGGGTTGTCCATCCCGGACGACACTTCGTCGACGATCTGTCGCAATGCGTGCGCGTATGCGTCGCGCGTTTCGTCGTCGGCGCGCATCACTTCCGGGGACAGGCTGGGCAGCGCGCAGCTTTCGCCGAGTTCGCACGTGCGCCGCGGGCCGAGGTAGAACGATACGAACGTGCGCCGCCAGCGCGCGCCGTGCTCGGCCTTGAGCGTCGCGACGCCCTGCCGGAGCTGGTCGAGGCCATCGAGGACGACCTGCCGGAACGCTTCGCCCTTCGTTTTGAAATGGCCGTAGAACGCGCCGTTGGTGACACCCGCCGCCTTCGTCAGCGGACCGATGCCGGAACCGCCATACCCCTCCTGGCGGAACAGGCGGCTCGCGGCATCGAGGATGCGCGTGCGGGTTTCGTGCTTGTGCTCGACGGTATAACGCATGACTGGCTCGCTTCAGAGCGATCGCTCTTTATCTTGCAAAGAGAGTGATCAGTGTCTATTGTATAGAGAGTGACTGATATTTATATCACGTCACCCAACCGATGACCTGACCAGGAGAAAGTGCGATGCCGATTACGCTGACAGTATCCGAAGGGGTTTTCACGCCGGACGACGAAGGGCCGGTGTTTGCCGAGTTGACCGATGCGCTGCTGGAAGTCGAGGGGTTGACCGGGAATGCGTTCCTGGAGCCGAACGTGGTGGGCACGCTCAACGTGCTGCCGCGGCACCGGACCTTCGTGCACGGGCGCGCGGAGCCTGCCGCGTTCGTCGAACTGAAGCTGCCCGCGGTGGCGCTGGCGGCGCCCGACCGGCAACGGCAATTCGTCGAACGGGCGACCGCGATCGTGCTGCGCCGTGCGGGCGGGCGGCTGACGCCTGCGCAAGTCTGGGTGAACGTCGTCCATGCGGTCGACGGTGGATGGGGCATTGCCGGACGACGCTACGACAACGCGGCGCTCGTCGATTCGATCCAGAGTGCGGCGGTGACAGCGCATTAATCGCAACTCGCAACTAACGGTCAAGCCGTCATGCGTTGACCGACGGCGTGGCGGCGTTCGCCGCCACGCCGGTCATTTTTCTTCGCCTGCAGCGCGCAGCGCGCGGACCAGTTCGCTGGCCGCCTTGCCGAGCCCCGTGTGTTTCGGCCGGCGCAGGTAAACCGGCAGCGGCAGCCCGTTGCGGATGTTCGCGAACACGAGCGGCGCGAGTTCGCCGTCGGTGACATATCGGCCGATCACGGAGGCCGGCAGGTTCGCCCAGCCATGACCGGCCTTCACCAGCGCGATCGCGGTCGCCATGTCGGTCACCTTCCATGTGCGGTTGCCGATCACCGGCCGAATGTCGGTCAGCGGCCGCTCCGGATCGGCGATCACGATCTGCCGAAAGCCCGACAGCCGCTCGATCGCTTCGGGATGCGCGGCTTCGGCGATCAGCGGATGGCTCGGCGCGGCGACTGCAATGAGCGTCTCGGTCCACAGCGCATGAATCTGCTCCTGCGGATGAAGGTCGAGCCCGCAGTACGCCACGCACAGATCGATGGCGGTGCGATGCAGCGCGTCGACGATCGCGTCCTGCGGCGCCGTGACGACGCTGATCGCGAGCGCCGGATACTTCGCGGCGACCGCCGTCAGCGCGCGGGCGACGGGCGCCGGGTCGATTTCGGCCGCGATGCCGAGCCGCAGCGTGTCTTCGACGCCTTCCGACAGGTGCTGCGCGTGCGCGCGCAGCACCTGCAACTGCTCGGCGATCGACCGCGCGTCGGGCAGCAGCGCGGCCATCGCGGCGGTCGGCGTCGGTTCGCGCGTGCCGCGATCGAACAGCACGAGCCCGAGTTCGGCCTCGAGGTTCGCGATCGCCATGCTGACTGCCGACGGCGTGCGGCCGAGCGCACGTGCCGCAGCGGAAAACGAGCCTTTGTCGATGACGGTCAGCAGCATGTCGATGTGGTCGCTGGTCAGCATGCGAGGGCTTCCTGTCAGAAAAATTGAAAGGACCTGACTTTTGCGGACGTGCTACCCGCTGATAGTCTCGCCACCTTGTTCGATGGAAGGTGGATGGTCATGCAAGGGTGGAAGAGACGCATAGTCTACGTCGTGATGTTCGAGGTGCTCGGCATGCTGAGCGGCGCGAGCGTGGCGACGAGCGGCGTGATGGGGGTGATGATCTCGACGACGGGCGTCACCGTCAATTTCCTGTACAACCTCGCGTTCGAGGCGTGGGAGCGCAAGCGTGCGGCGACGACGCGCACGGTCGGTCGCCGCGTGCTGCATGCGATCGGCTTCCAGGTCGCGCTCGTGACGTTCCTGATCCCGCTGATCGCGTGGTGGCTCGACGTGTCGCTGCTGCAGGCGTTCCTGTACGACGCCGTGTTGATCGTGTTTTTCCCGATCTTCACGTTCACGTACAACTGGGCGTTCGACAGCGTGTTCGGGTTGCCCGATGCGGTCACGCGCAAGGCGGAGCCGGCGGTCTGATCAGCGACAGTGTGGCGCGGGCGCAGGCAGATCGATGGGACGGACGCGCCGGTGACGCACGGCGGTCGATGAAGCGGCGATGCGGCGCGTATCCGCATCGTCGCTGAACGGCGAGGAGAACGGGCGGCGCAGAAGCCGCCCGGGAGAACTTACGCGGCGACGAACTCGTGCACGAAGCGGTTGAACACGGCCGGGCTCGCGGCGTTCATCCCGTGCGACGCACCGGCGACGGTCTGCCGTTGCGCGTTGCCGATCCACTGCGACAGCGTGTCGACGTTGTTGCGGAACATCTTCGGGCTGCGCTGGCCGTCGATCAGCAGCGTGCGGCACGCGATGTCGCCGGCCGTGTGCTGCGAATACGCGGGCAGCGGGTCGCGCAACTGCTTCGGCAGCGTGCTCGCGTTGTCGATCGCCATCGTGCGGAAACGCGACGTGCTCTTCTTCCATGCGCCCGGCAGGCTCACGGAATCGACGAACATCTCGAGGCCCGATTCGACGTCGCCTTGCCCGATCAGGTTCACGGCCTTCGTGCGCAGCGCGATCGCGGCGGCCGGCAGCGCGGCTTCGCGCACGCCCGGCTGTTGCAGCGGGCCGCCCGGATCGGCGAGCGTCAGCGACTCGACGAGGTGCGGATGCTGGCGCGCCACGTTGAACGCGACGCTGCCGCCGCGCGAGTGGCCGACCAGGTGCACGGGGCCGAGATCGAGCGCATCGATGAATTCGGCGAGCTCGTCGACGTGGTTCTGCCAGCTGAACTCGTCCTGGATGCCTGCTTCGACGGCCGGCCAGTAATGGCTGAGGCTCGGCGCGATGCAGCGGTAGTGGGCCGACAGCGATGCGAGCTGCGGATCCCAGTAGCGGTAATCGCACAGCGAGCCGTGCACGAACACCATCGGCGCTCCGTTGCCCCGCTCGACATACGGCAGGCTGATGCCTGACGAAAGCGTCGCAAATTGCAGGTCGGGGTTCGCGAGCACGGACGGCTCGATTCGCATGTTCATGACTGAAAGACTCAAAGGTGCGTCAACACGACGCAACTATGCATCACGGCGACCTGCAAGGAAAACGCATAATTTTCATCGTGACGATCAATTTTATTGATGGCTCGGCCGGAAACCCTTGTCGGAAGGGGACGGGTATCGATGCTTTCAATCGTCTAACGGTGGGTCGCAGCGCCGGAATGGCCGAAAAAAGGCGTGCGGCGGCCTGCGCACCTGCGCATCGCACCTTTGGAAAACGGGAAGCACGCGAGCCGCGAAAGCGGCCCGCGCGTCAGCGCACTGTCAATGCGGGCGCGCTCTGAAGCTCGACGGGGAGGTCGTTGTCGGCCGCGAACTGCATCGCGAAGTCGAATGCGTCCGCGCACACGGTGCGCAATTCGTCCGACACGAACAGGCATTTGACGCCGCCGTCGACGACGGGCATCGCGAGCCGCGACAGCGCGCACGGATAGCCGGGCCGCCGTTCGCCGACGAACAGCGTGATGACACCCGCGAGGCGCTCGGGCCAGTCGCTCGGGCGGAAGGTTTTCTGCGCGCGCGTGACGCCGCGGATCAGGTGGCCGGTGATGCGGCCTTGTTCGGTGACTTCGATGCGATCCATGCTGTGCGTGTCCTCGTTCGCGTCACTCGCCGCCATCGGCTGCCGCGTCGCCGCGCGCGGGAATCCGCAGGTTGCGCAGCTTGTGATAGAGCGTTTTCCTCGGCATCCCGAGCGCGACGCTTGCGTCCGCAACGTTGCCGTTATGACGCTGCAGCATGTCCTCGATCAGCATCCGCTCGAAATACGCGAGCTGTTCCGCGAGCGTGCCGCCCGCGGCCGGCGTGCCGCCGGACGACAGCAGGCTGTCGCCGGTCAGCCCGAGCACGAAGCGGTCGGCCACGTTCTGCAGCTCGCGCACGTTGCCGGGCCACGCGTGCGTCATCAGTTCGGATACCTGCGCAGCCGTGACGACCGGCGCCGGCTGCCCGAAGCGCCGCGCGGCCGCGAGCACGAAATGCTCGAACAGCAGCGGCACGTCCTCGCGCCGCTCGCGCAGCGGCGGCAGCTCGATCTGCGCGACGTTGAGGCGATACAGCAAGTCCGCGCGAAAGCGGCCGTCGGCCGCGAGTTCGGCGAGATCGGCCTTCGATGCGGTGACCACGCGGCAGTCGACCGGAATCAGCTCGTTCGCGCCGAGCCGCTCGACCACGCGCTCCTGCAGCACGCGCAGCATCTTGATCTGCAGCGGAATCGGCATCGTCTCGATCTCGTCGAGGAACAGCGTGCCGCCGTCCGCCCATTCGATCTTGCCGATGCGCTTCTTGATCGCGCCGGTGAACGCGCCGGCTTCGTGACCAAACAGTTCGCTCTCGAACACCTGCTCGGGCAGGCCGCCGCAGTTCAGCGCGACGAAATGCGCGTCGCGCCGGCTGCCGAAGTCGTGCAGGCTGCGCGCGATCAGTTCCTTGCCGGTGCCCGTTTCGCCGGTGATCAGCACCGACACCGACGTATCGGCGAGGCGCAGGATCTTCTTGCGCACGTCGGCCATCGCGGGCGACTTGCCGAGCACGAACGCCTCGATGCCCTGCCAGTTGTTCAGCGCCGCGCGCAGGCCCTGCACCTCGAGCGTCAGGCGGCGCTTCTCGACCGCGCGCGCGACGCGCCCCGCGATCACGTCCGACGAAAACGGCTTCTCGATGAAGTCGTACGCGCCGACCTGCATCGCGCCGACGGCCGTCGAGATATCGGCATGGCCGCTGATCAGCACGACCGGGATCTGCGCGTCGATGGCCATCACGCGATCGAGCAGCTGCAGCCCGTCGATGCCCGGCATCCGCACGTCCGACACGATCACGACCGGCGCACCGGGCGCGACGTGATGCAGCGCGTCGGCGGCCGACGCGAACGCATCGACCGCGAAGCCGGCAAGCGCGACCGCCTGCTCGACGCCGATCCGGACGTTTTCATCGTCCTCGACGACCAGCACCCGAATCTCATCTTCCATGCTCTGTCCTTTGCAGCGTTGCCGCCGCGAATTCGATACTGAACTGCGCGCCGCCTTCGTCGCGGTTCGTCGCGGCGATCTTCGCGCCGAACGCCTCGACGATGCGCGACGTGATCGCGAGGCCGAGCCCGAGGCCCTGGCCGCGCGGCTTGGTCGTGACGAACGGTTCGAACAGGTGCGGCAGCACCTCGGGCGCGATGCCCGCGCCGCTGTCGGCGACGGTGAAGCGCACGCGGCCGGCTTCGTCCGGCCCGGCGGCCTCGATGACGATGCGGCGCACGGGCGCGTCGTGTACCGCGTCGAGCGCGTTGCCGAGCAGGTTGACGATCACCTGCTGCAGCTGGCTCGATTCGGCCGACACGGCGGTACCGGGCGCGATGTTCACGTCGAGCTGCACGCCTTCGTCGCGGATCCGCGCGTCGTAGATGAGCCGTGCATGCGCGACGGCCTCGTTCAGCGAGACCGCGACGCGTTCGACGTCGGGCTTGCGCGCGAAGGTCTTCAGCTCGCCGGTGAGCACGGCCATGCTGTCGACGAGCTTGCCGATTCGCTCGAGATTGGCGAGCGCCGGCGCCGGCTGGCCGCGCTCGAAGAACGTGCGCGCGTTGTCGCACAGCGTGCGGATCGCGACGAGCGGCTGGTTCAGTTCGTGCGTGAGGCCGGCGGCCATCTGCCCGAGCACCGCGAGCTTGCCCGCGTGCACGACTTCCTGCTGCGACGCGCGCAGCCGCTGCTCGGTGCGCTCGCGCTCGACGATCTCGCGCTGCATCCGTTCGTTCGCGGCCGTCAGTGCGGCCGTGCGCTGCGCGACGGTCAGCTCGAGCTGGTCGTTCGCGCGCCGCAGCGCGTCCTGCGCGTTCAGCCGCGCGACGATCGCCCGGCGGCGCTGGATCGCGTAGCCGGCGAGCAGCGCGGCGATCAGGAACGCGCCGGTGACGAACACGAAGGCCGTCTGCTGCTGGCGCCGCGCGCCCGCGATGTCGAGCAGCACCATCAGCGAATCGCCGGCCTGCGGCGCCGGGCGCGACATCACGAGATAGCGCGTGGTGCGGCCGCTGTGACGCGTATCGGGAAAGGTGCCGAACCACGCGGCCGCGCTGCGGTCGCCGATGCGGCGGTACGGCAGCGCGTCGACCGTGCGGCCCGCGTATTGCCGTGACGCCTGGATGTCATGCTGCTGCTGCGCGGTGATCGGGCGCAGCGCGGTGAATTTCCACGCGGGTTCGGTCGAGATCACGACCACGCCGTTGCTGTCGACGACCATCGCGGCGACGCCCGGCGCACGCCACGCCGATTCGAGCGGATCGACGCTGATCTTGACGGCGGCCACGCCGATCGGCACGCCGTCGTCGCGCACCGCGCTGGCGAAGTAGACACCCGGCACGCCGGTGTTGGTGCCGATGCCGAAGAAGCGGCCGCTGCCGCGCGCGAGCGCGTCCTTGAAATACGGCCGGTACGACACGTTGGTGCCGACGAAGCTGAGCGTCTCGTTCCAGTTGCTGGCGGCGATCACGTCGCCCTGCAGGTCGATCACGTCGACCGCGCCGCTGCCCGCGTCGCGGTTCACGGCTTCGAGGTAGGTGTCGACCGTGTGCACGAGCTCGGGGGCGTCGTTCGGCGCGGTTTTCAGCATCGTGCGCACGCCGTCCTGACGCGCGACCAGGCCGGGCAGGATCTCGAAGCGGCCGAGTTCGCTTTTCAGGCTCGACGCATACAGGTCAAGCCGGTGCGCGCCGGCTTCCTCGAGCGCGTCGATCGCGCGTTCCCACGCGAAATCGACGGCCGCGGCTGCGACGCACATGTACAGCACGCCGGCCGATGCCCAGCCCCACCACGGGATTCCCTTGAAGCTCTTCTGCACGTTCGCCCTCATCGAAGCCCGCAACCGTCCGCACGGCGGGACGCCCGACACGACGCCCTGAACGACGCGCGCCGCGCGCCGGCTGGGCCGGCGGCGGCGCGTGCGAAGCGGCCTGCGCGACGGTGCGCGCGGCGGCGCGTCATCCGAAGTGTGCGACCAGGATCAGCGTGACCGTGACGACGATCGCGCCGCCGATACGCGTCGCGATCTGCGCGAACGGCATCAGCTGCATCCGGTTCGCGGCGGTCAGGATCGCGACGTCGCCGGTGCCGCCTTGCCCGCTGTGGCAGGCGTTCACGATTGCGGTGTCGATAGGGTACATCTTCAACAGGCGGCCGACCACGAAACCGGTGCCCATCAGCGTCGCGACGGTCGACACGATCGTGACGACGTTGACGATCGTGAACGCGGCGGTCAGCTTGTCCCACGGCGTCATCGCGACGCCGATCGCGAACAGCAGCGGATACGTGACGGCGGTCGAGAAGAACTTGTAGACGACGAACGCGCCTTCCTGCAGCGGCGGCGACACCGCGCGCGCGAGCTTCACGAGCACCGCGAGGAACAGCATCGCGACCGGTGCGGGCAGGCCGAACAGCTTGTGCGCCATCAGGCCGACCAGGTACAGCGTGATGGCCGTGATGCCGGCGCCCGCGATGTGCGTCACGTCGACGTGGCCGCGAATCTCTTCGTTTTCCGGCGTCATGTCGCCGCTTTCGCCAACCTGCAGGCGGCCGTTGCCGGTCAGGTGCGGCAAGCGCTTGCCGAGCATGTCGAGCGCGCCCGACAGGATGATCGCGGTCAGGCTGCCGAGCATCACCGGCGGCAGCACCATCGCGAACATCTCGCCTTGCGGCAGGTGCATCAGTTCCGAATAGCCGATCGACAGCGGAATCGCGCCTTCGCCGACGCCGCCCGCCATGATCGGCACGACGATGTACAGCAGCGTGTGGCGCGCGCCGAGGCCGAGCGCGGTGCCGACCGCCGTGCCGACGATCGCCGCCGCGACCGAGCCGGCCGCGAGCGGGATGAAGATCTTCAGGAAACCCTGGATCAGCACGCGGCGATCCATGCTCAGGATGCTGCCGACGATGATCGACGCGATGAACAGGTACAGGAAGTTGGTCGACTTCGTGAATTCGACGGTGAGGTTCAGCACCGGCTTCGGCAGCACGTGGTAGTACGTGAGCGCCGACGGCACGAAGGTCGCGAAGATCGCGGCCGCGCCGATGTTGCGCAACAGCGGCAGGCGCTTGCCCAGTTCCGCGCAGGTGAAGCCGAAGAACGCAAGCACCGCGATCGCCATCGAGATCTCGCCGGGCACCTTGCCGGTCACCGAGAAGCCGACGATCAGCGCGAGCAGGATGAAGTAGACGGGCAGCGGAATGATGCCGATGCGGATTTCCATCAGTTTCCACCAGCCTTCCGGCCAGAAGCGCTCGCGCGGGGGGGCGACGGCGCCGGAAACCGGCTCCGGATGGGGCGGGGTATGGATAGAGGTCTGCAAGACGTGTCTCCTGATGTTGGAATGCCTGCATCGCTTCGCGGCATTGTGTGCCGTCTATTACGCAACCTCCGTGCCAGAAATCCGGCCGGCCGGAATATTTTTAATGCATTGATTTGCAAGGGGTTTATTTCATCTGCGGAATGAGGTGCTCGACCGGCTGGCCGAGATTTCGGAATTCGCCCGGCGCCCAGGCCGAGATTTCGGCCTGGCGCCCGATCCGGTGCGGCCGCCCGCCATATCGCCGCGCGCGATTTTCTTCGCACAATCGCTTCGTAGACCGTCCCCGCGCCGCTCTCTATCATCGGCTGATCCTTTTCCGACGCGTTTGACCCCGGTCCGGAGAACGCCCATGCGTTCGCCGCGGCGTCGCTCATCCGTCGATACCGTCTTTGGACAGGAGAGTGGTTTCCATGCTGCATGCCGTTTTTTCCGCCCGCTTTTCCGCCGGCCGCGTCGCGCGTCTGCTGGCCGCCGCCCTGCTGGGCGTCGCGCTGCTCGATGGCGCGCACGCCGACACCGCGCCACTGAAGGTCGGCATCTCGACCAGCCCGCAGATCGAAGCGCTGAAGGTCGCCGCGAAGGAGGCGAAGGCGCAGGGGCTCGACGTGAAGATCGTCGAATTCACCGACTGGAATACGCCGAACGCGGCGCTCGCGAACAAGGACATCGACGTCAACTACTTCCAGCACATCCCGTTCCTCGAGAACGCGAACCGGCAGGGCGGCTACAACTTCGTGTCGATCGCGCCCGGCACGATCATGAAGATCGGCCTCTATTCGAAGAAGGTGAAAAGCTTCAGCGAGTTGAAGGACGGCGCGAAGGTCGCGATCGCGAACGATCCGGTGAACGGCGGGCGCGGGCTGTTGCTGCTGCAGCGCGCCGGGCTCATCACGCTGAAGCCGGGCGCCGACTACCGCGCGACGACGCACGACATCGTCGCGAACCCGAAGCACCTGAAGATCATTCCGCTCGAAGCGTCGCAGCTCGCGCGCTCGCTCGACGACGTCGATCTCGCGCAGGGCTACCCGAGCTTCATCAAGCTCGCCGGCACGACCGACCCGAACAGCGCGCTGCTGTTCGACGGCACCGAGAACAAGATCTTCGCGATCCAGTGGGTCGTGCGGCCGGACAGCGTGAACGATCCGCGCATCCGCAAGTTCATCGCGATCTACCAGCAGTCGCCGGCCGTGCGCCGTGCGCTCGACAACGCGTTCGGCTCGCTGTACGCGATCGCGTGGTGACGGAGGCGGGCATGACGACGGCGAACCGCAAGAAGATCCTGCTCAACGCGTTCAACATGAACTGCGTCGGGCACATCAACCACGGGCTGTGGACGCATCCGCGCGACCGCTCCGCGCACTACACCGATCTCGACTACTGGGCCGACCTCGCGAAGACGCTCGAACGCGGCAAGTTCGACGGGATCTTCCTCGCGGACATCGTCGGCGTGTACGACGTGTTTGGCGGCGGGCCCGATGCCGCGCTGCGCGAATCGGTGCAGGTGCCCGTCAACGATCCGCTGCTGCTGGTGCCCGCGATGGCGCAGGTCACGCGCCATCTCGGCTTCGGCGTGACCGCGAACCTGACCTACGAGCCGCCGTACCTGTTCGCGCGCCGCATGTCGACGCTCGATCACCTGACGAAAGGGCGGGTGGGCTGGAACATCGTCACCGGCTATCTCGACAGCGCCGCGCGCGGGATGGGCCTCGCGCAGCAGATCGGCCACGACGACCGTTACGAGCGCGCGGACGACTACATGGATGTTGTCTACAAGCTGTGGGAACAGAGCTGGGACGACGACGCGGTGATCCGCGACGCGCAGGCGCGCGTGTTCGCGCAGCCGGGCAAGGTGCGGCGCGTGAAGCACGACGGGCCGTTCTATTCGCTCGACGCGATTCACCTGAGCGAGCCGTCGCTGCAGCGCACGCCGGTGCTGTACCAGGCCGGTTCGTCCGCGCGCGGCGTCGAGTTCGCCGGCCGTCACGCGGAATGCGTGTTCGTGAACGGGCAAAGCAAGGCCGCCGCGCGCGCGGCGGCGCTCGACATTCGCGCGGCCGCTGCACGGCAGGGGCGTGACCCGGCGTCGATCCGGATCTTCGCGGGCGTGAGCGTCGTGACGGCCGAAACCGAGCGGCTCGCGCGCGAGAAGTTCGACGAATACCGGCGCTACGCGAGCCCCGAAGCCGGGCTCGCGCATTTCGCGAGCTCGACCGGCATCGACTTCGCGAAGTACGGCCTCGACGAGCCGATTTCTTACGTGAAGACCGATTCGATCCAGTCGGCCGTCGACGCGATCTCGCGCAAGAGCACGACCGGCACGTGGACCGTGCGACGGATGCTCGAGCAGATGTCGCTCGGCGGCCGCTATGCGCCGATCGTCGGCTCGCCGTCGCAGGTCGCGGACGAGCTGCAGTCGTGGATCGACGAGACCGGCATCGACGGCTTCAACCTGACGCGCACCGTGATGCCCGAGTCGTTCGAGGATTTCGTCGACTGGGTCGTGCCCGAGTTGCAGAACCGCGGTGTCTACAAGGAGGACTACGATCCCGCGCCGACGCTGCGCGAGAAGCTGTTCGGCGCCGGCCCGCGCCTGCCCGCGTGGCACACCGGCGCGCAGCACCGGCCGGCCCGCGCGCGCGACGCCGCCCATCCCGGTGCGCATCCCGCGCATGCCTGAACCTGACGGGGCGAAGTGATGACGCAATTGTTCGATACGCTGGGTTTCATCGACACGTCGGCCGCGCGCGCCGGCGCCGCTGCCGCGACGCATGATGAAGCGGCCGCGTTGGCCGACTTGGCCGACTTGGCCGACTTGGCCGACTTGGCCGGCGCAGCGGCCGTGTCGCTGGAGCAGGTCGGCAAGGTGTTCGCGACGCCGCGCGGCCAGGCCGCCGCGTTGCGCGACGTGACGCTCGACGTGCGGCGCGGCGAGGTATTCGGGATCATCGGCCGCAGCGGCGCCGGGAAGTCGACGCTGCTGCGGCTCGTGAACGGGCTCGAGCGGCCGAGTTCGGGCCGCGTGCGCGTGCAGGGCGTCGACGTCGGCGCGCTCGACGAGGACGGGCTCGTCGCGCTGCGGCGCCGTACCGGCATGGTGTTCCAGCATTTCAACCTGCTGTCCGCGAAGACGGTGTTCGAGAACGTCGCGCTGCCGCTGAAGATCGCCGGCGTGCCGAAAGCCGAGCGCGTGCGCAGGGTCGAGGCGTTGCTTGAGCTCGTCGGCCTCGCCGCGAAGCGCGACGCGTATCCGGCCAGCTTGTCGGGCGGCCAGAAGCAGCGCGTCGGCATTGCCCGCGCGCTCGTGCACGATCCGGAGGTGCTGCTGTGCGACGAGGCGACGTCGGCGCTCGATCCGGAGACGACGCAGTCGATCCTCGCGCTGCTCGCCGACATCAACCGCCGCCTCGGGCTGACGATCGTGCTGATCACGCACGAGATGGAAGTGATCCGCGCGGTGTGCGACACGGTTGCGGTGATCGAACAGGGCGAAGTCGTCGAAACGGGCCCCGTGTGGCGCGTGTTCGGCGACCCGCGCCACGGCGCGACGCGCGCGCTGCTCAGCACGCTCGTGCACGACCTGCCGGCCGAACTGGCCGCGCGCGTGCAGCCGCTGCCCGAGCAGGCCGCGCTGCCCGACGGTGCGCAGGTCGTGCTCGACGTCCGCTATACGGGCGAGAGTGGCGGCGAGCCGGATGTCGGTGCGCTCGCGGCGGCGCTCGGCGGCTCGGTGCGTTTCCTGCACGGCGGGATCGAGCGCATCCAGGGGCATGCACAGGGGCGGCTCGTGATCGCGGCAGCGCCGCGCGCGGATGACGCCGGCCAATCGCCGGCCCGCGGCGGAGCGGTTGCCGCGCTGCTCGAACGCGCGCGCCGCCACGCGAACCACGCGGAGGTGCTCGGCTATGTTTGAGCTCTGGTGGCCCGAACTGCTCGACGCGATCCGCGACACGCTGTCGATGGTCGCCGCGTCGGCCGCGATTGCCGCGCTGATCGGCATCCCGCTCGCGGTGATCCTCGTGACGACCGCGCCCGGCGGCATCTACGAACGGCGCGGCGTGAATGCGGTGCTCGGCGCGCTCGTCAACGTGTTCCGCTCGACGCCGTTCATCATCCTGCTGGTCGCGCTGCTGCCGTTCACGCGCGTGCTGATCGGCACGACGATCGGCGTCTGGGCGGCCGTCGTGCCGCTGTCGATCGCCGCGATCCCGTTCTTCGCGCGGATCGCCGAGGTGAGCCTGCGCGAAGTCGACCGCGGACTGATCGAGGCCGCGCTCGCGATGGGCGCGAAGCGCCGCCACATCGTCTGGCACGTGCTGCTGCCCGAAGCGCTGCCCGGCATGCTCGGCGGCTTCACCATCACCGTCGTCGCGCTGATCGGCTCGACCGCGATGGCGGGCGCCGTCGGCGCGGGCGGCCTCGGCGATCTCGCGATCCGCTACGGCTACCAGCGTTTCGACACCACCGTCATGGCGACCGTGATCGTGATCCTGATCGCGCTCGTCTCGGCCGTGCAAATCACCGGCGACCGCCTGGTCCGACGTGTGACCCGGCGTACCTGAGCGGCGCCACAAGCGTCCGCTCGCTTCATTCATGATCCTGAGAGAAAGAACCCTATGACCTTGCCCATCGGCGCGCCGCGCGAATGGAACGGACAATTCGAGGAGGCGCTGTTTCTCGACGTGGCGCGACGCCATCGTCCAGACTTCCCGGCCAAGCTCGCCACACCGCCGCGCGAGCCGCGCAACGACGACGAGCTGGCCGCCGTCGCCGACTACTACACGAAGATGGCGTCGCACGACCTGTTCATCGTGCAGGTCGTCGCGAAGGCGATCGACACGCTGTTCCGCGACGACCCGCATTTCCAGCTGATCCTGTCGCGCCAGCTCGGCGATGACGGTGCGCACGCGGTGATCGGCCGCGAGCGCGTGACCGAACTGACGGGGCGCGATCCGCTGCCGGAAGTCGACCGGCTCGTCGCCGCGCACTGGGCGCGCATCGGCGACATCGCGGTGCGCGACGTCGCGGGCTTTCTCGCATTCGAATGGCATTACGAGCTGCACATCCTCGCGAAGCTGTGGATTCAGCGCAAGACCGGCCGCATCGGCGATTCCGCGATGCGCGAGCATGGCGAGAACCGGATCCGGCCGGACGAGGAGTGGCATCGCGTGCAGATCGTGCAGTGGTGGTTCGATACGTTGAAGGCGCTGCCGGCCGCCGAGCGCGACGCGCTGATCGATCGCGTGATCGCGGCCGACGAGGAAACGCAGGCGCGGCTCGACGGTTATCTGCACGACGAATACGCGCACACCGCGCACGTGTTCGGCGCGGATATCGCCGAATACCGCGCGATCTACGACGACTGGCGGCGCGAGATCCTGTCGCGGCTGACCGGCCGCAAGCTCGACGCGCTCGTGCCGCTGTCGGGGGAGGCGGTTGCGCAGGAAGCCGTCGCATGAACGATCCCCGTGGCCCGGCGACCTTCGCGCCCGATACCGATGGACCCGCCTTCGACCGCGCCGGGTTGGCCCGGGCGATCGACGCGTTGCGCGCCACTGCCGCCGCGCGCGACCGCGCGGGCGGTCATGCGGCGCAAGAGAAGCAGTGGCTCGCCGATGCGGGGCTGCTGACGCTCGCGGTGCCGCGTGCGTTTGGCGGGCAGGAAGCCGCATGGCCCGGGATCTACGACGCGATCCGGCAGATCGCGCGCGTCGACAGCGCGCTCGCGCATCTCGTCGGATTCCAGTGCCTGCAGGTGGTGAGCGTCGACGTGTGGGGCAACGCCGCGCAGCGCGAGCGCTATCTGCGCGGCACGGTCGAGCAGCGATGGTGGTGGGGCAATGCGGTCAATCCGCTCGACACGCGACTCGTGGCCACGACGACGCCCGACGGCGGCTACCGGCTCGATGGCGTGAAGGGCTTCTGCTCGGGCACGCGCGGCTCGCAGCGCCTGACGGTGTCCGCGCACGATCCGGACACCGGCCGCACGGTGTTCGGCGTGGTGCCGACCGATCGTCCGGGGATCACGGTCAATGAAGACTGGGATCCGATCGGCCAGCGCCAGACCGATAGCGGCAGCGTGCGCTTCGACGCCGTGACGCTCGCGGCGGACGAGGTGCTGCACCGTTCCGAGGCACCGCCGACACCGCGCGCGACGCTGCGCACGCTCGTGTCGCAGCTCGTGCTGACGAACCTGTTCGTCGGGCTCGCGGAAGGTGCGCTGGCGGAAGCGCGCAACTACGTGCTGAAGCATGGCCGCCCGTGGATTCAGTCGGATGTCGCGCAGGCGAGCGACGATCCGTACACGCTGCAGCGCTTCGGCGACATGCGCGTGCGTGCGATCGCCGCGGCGGCGCTGGCCGATCGCGCGGCCGCCGCGTTGCAGCGCGCGTGGGCGCGGCAGGATGCGCTGACGGCGGACGAGCGCGCCGAGGTGGCGCTCGCGGTATCGGAGGCGAAGATCGTCGCGCAGCGCGCGGCGCTCGAGAATGGCGAGGCGCTGTTCGACGCATGCGGCGCGCGCGCGACGGCCGCGTCGCTCGGCCTCGACCGCTTCTGGCGGAACGCGCGCACGCATACGCTGCACGATCCGCTCGACTACCGGCTGCGCGACGTGGGCCGGTTCGCACTGGCCGGGGCATTGCCCCCGGCGTCGCTCTATACGTAAGTGAGCGCGCGCACCGTTACTGGTCGACGGGCGGCGGGGCCTCCGTCGGCACGGCCACGGGGGCGGGTGCGAGCGCAGGCTGGCTGGCCAGCGGTGCGCCGCTTTCCACGCCGGCGCGCTTGAACGAAAGCAGTTCGTTCGAATAGCGCGCGTTGCGCATCCCGTTCGCGTCGTAGTACTCCTCGACCGACTTGACCCAGCGGCCCACTGCCGGCACGGTCCAGAACGCCTTGTAGGTCTTGCCGGTCTGGTCCGCCGTGCCGTTGTCGCGGCTCTGCATCACGATCGTCGAACGCGCTCGCGTTGCGCGATACGCCGGACATGATTGATTGCTCCGGCGGGAGCGCGAATCGCCGCCGTGCGACCGGCCTGCTGGACGCCCGAAATGATATGTTATATCGTTGCGATACAATATATCATTCTCTCCTCAACGTCCTCTTCCGGAATCGCCCGATGAGTACCGCACTCCATCCGTCCACGCGGCTTCCCGTGACCGTCCTGTCCGGCTTCCTCGGCGCCGGCAAGACCACGCTGCTCAACCACATCCTCAACAATCGCGAGGGCCGGCGCGTCGCGGTCATCGTCAACGACATGTCCGAGGTCAACATCGACGCCGCGCTCGTGCGCGACGGCGGCGCGGGGCTGTCGCGCACCGACGAGAAACTGGTCGAGATGAGCAACGGCTGCATCTGCTGCACGCTGCGCGAGGATCTGCTGATCGAGGTCGACCGGCTCGCGCGCGAAGGGCGGTTCGACCAGCTCGTGATCGAATCGACCGGCATCTCGGAGCCGCTGCCGGTGGCCGAGACGTTCACGTTCGAAGGCGAGGACGGCCGCAGCCTCGGCGAAGTCGCGCGGCTCGACACGATGGTGACGGTGGTCGATGCGTTCAATTTCCTGCGCGACTACGCGTCGCGCGACAGCCTGCAGTCGCGCGGCGAATCGATGGGCGACGAGGATGCGCGCACGGTCGTCGATCTGCTGATCGACCAGATCGAGTTCTGCGACGTGATCGTGATCAACAAGATCGACCTGATCGACGCAAGCGCGCGCGAGCGGCTGGTCGCGCTGCTGCGCGGCCTGAACCCGCGCGCCCGGATCGAGATCGCCGAATTCGGCAAGGTGCCGCTCGAGCGCGTGCTCGACACGGGCCTGTTCGATTTCGAAGCCGCGTCGCGCGCGCCGGGCTGGCTGCAGGAGATGCGCGGCACGCACACGCCCGAGACCGACGAGTATGGCATCCGCAGTTTCGTCTATCGCGCGCGCCGGCCGTTCCATCCGCAGCGTTTCTTCGATCTCGTCGAAAGCGAATGGCCGGGCGTCGTCCGCTCGAAGGGGTTCTTCTGGCTCGCCACCCATCCGACCGTCGCCGGTTCGTGGTCGCAGGCCGGCGCGGTCGCACGGCACGGGCCGGCCGGTCACTGGTGGGCGGCCGTGCCGCCCGAGCGCTGGCCGCAGGACGCGGAAGCCGTCGCGCAGATCCGTGCGCGCTGGGACGAGCACGTCGGCGATGCGCGGCAGGAACTCGTGCTGATCGGCATGGACATGGACGAGCCCGCGCTGCGCGCGCGCTTCGACGCGTGTCTGCTGACCGACGCCGAGATGGCTACCGGCCCCGAACACTGGACCACGTGGGACAGCCCGTTTCACGACTGGCCCTGACCCGAACGCGCTTCCTGCATCGATCCGGATGGAGAAGGCGCTCCACCGGATTCCGAGCATGAATGCACCCCTTCCCGATATTTCCCTGACCGATGCCGCGCCGGGCGGCCGCCCGCTCGAATGGGTCGGCATGCAGGGCATCGACCTGCCCGTTGCGGTGGCCGAGCCCGGCTGCCGGCGCGACGTGCATGCGCGCGCCGACGTGCAGGTCGATCTGCCCGCACCGCAGGTGAAGGGCATCCACATGTCGCGGCTGTACCGGCTGCTCGACGGGTTCGGCGACGGCACGGCACTGTCGCCGGCCGGCCTTCGGCATGTGCTGCACGCGATGGTCGACAGCCATCGCGACTGCGACACGCGCAGTGCGCGGCTGCGGCTGCGCTTCGACTTGCTGGCGCGTCGTGCGGCGCTGGTGACCGACGGGCTGGCCGGGTGGAAGGCCTATCCGGTCCGGATCGACGCGACGTTGACGGGGCTCAGGTTCGAACTGCGCGCGCAGGTGACGGCCGTCTATTCGTCGACGTGCCCGTGCTCGGCCGCGCTGTCGCGGCACTGGGTCGAGCAGGCATTCCTGGCGGCGTTCGGCCGCGACGATCGCGTGGAACCGGCGGCAGTCGCCGCATGGCTGAAACGGCACGCGACGGCGGCCACGCCGCACAGTCAGCGCAGCGAAGCTGTCGTCAGCGTGGCGTTACCCGCCGATGGCGCGACGCTGGGGCTGATCGACCTGATCGATCGCGTCGAGCATGCGCTCGGCACGCCGGTGCAGACGGCCGTCAAGCGCGCGGACGAGCAGGCGTTCGCGGTGCTGAACGGCGAGAACCTGATGTTCGTCGAGGATGCCGCGCGCCGGGTCCAGGCCGCGCTGGATCGCCACCACCGGAACCCGCGGGTGCACGTGCGCCATCTGGAAAGCCTGCATCCGCACGATGCGGTGGCCTGGACCGCGCCGGTTCGCGAAGGCGCCGACGCATGCTGATCCGCAAGCTGTTCCGGTTCGAGAACGCGCACGTCGTGCGCGGCTGCAGCACGCGGCGCTGCTCGCATTCGATCCACGGCCATTCGTATCGCGTCGAGTTGCTGCTCGAAGCGCACGCGCTGGATCACGGGCAGATGATCTACGACTTCGGGCTGCTCAAGGGCGACGTGCGCGACCTGATCGACGCGTTCGACCATGCGGTGACGCTGTGGTCGGATGACGAGCCGGACTATCTCGAGAGCATGCGCCGGCATTCCGAGCGCTGGGTGATGCTGCCCGTATCGCCGAGCGCCGAGCAGTTCTCGCGCGTGTTCTTTCGCCTCGTCGATGCGGCGCTGTCGTGCACCCGCATGGTGAACGGCGAAGCCGACGTGCGGCTGCATTCGGTCATCGTTCACGAGACCGAGACCGGCTACGCGCAGTGCTTTCGCGACGATGCGTTCAACCCGCGCATGGGCCGTATCGACCTGGATGACATCGTGTTCGCGCCGGCCATCTCCGCGCAATGGCGCGATCCGGGCCTGTTCGAGCGGCTCAAGCGCGGCCATCTCCTTTCTCAGCAGGAATCCTCATGATTAGAAAGAACCCGCGCGGCGACCTGCCGCAGATCCACCCGAGCGCGTTCGTCGATCCGACCGCCATCCTGTGCGGGCTCGTGATTGTCGAGGAGAACGTGTTCATCGGCCCGTACGCGGTGATCCGCGCCGACGAAACGGACCCGGACGGCCGGATCGCGCCGATCGTGATCGGCGCGCATTCGAACATCCAGGACGGCGTGGTGATCCATTCGAAGTCTGGCGCGAGCGTCACCATCGGCCGGCACACGTCGATCGCGCACCGTGCGATCGTCCACGGGCCGTGCAAGGTCGGCAACGGCGTGTTCGTCGGTTTCAACAGCGTGCTGTTCAACTGCACCATCGACGACGGCTGCGTGGTGCGCTACAACGCGGTCGTCGACGGCTGCCGCCTGCCGCCGGGTTTCTACGTGCGTTCGACCGAGCGCATCGGGCCGGAAACCGATCTTGCCGCGTTGCCGCAGGTGACGGCCGACGCGAGCGACTTCTCCGAGGACGTGGCACGCACGAACAATGCGCTGGTGCTGGGCTACAAGCACATCCAGAACGAGTTCTGAGTCATGGGCGAACACACTCGACCTGAAGGGAGCGACGGGCCGAAGCGTCGCCACGCCGACTTGCTCGTGCACGGCGGCACGGTGATGACGCCCAACGGCGCCGAGCGGATCGACGTCGCGTGCGTCGGCGGCCGTGTCGTCGCGCTGGGCGCGTTGCACGGCGCCTGGAGCGCCGACTTGCTGCTCGATGCGGGCGGCCTGCATGTGCTGCCGGGCGTCGTCGACAGCCAGGTGCATTTCCGCGAGCCGGGCCTCACGCACAAGGAAACCATCGAGGCCGGCACGCGCGGCGCGGTGCTCGGCGGCGTCACGACAATCTTCGAGATGCCCAACACGCATCCGCTGACGCTGGGCGAGCAGGATCTGCAGGCGAAGCTGGATCTCGCGCGCGGCCGTGCATGGTGCGATTACGCGTTCTACATCGGCGGCTCGGCCGCGAACGCCGAGCGGTTGCCGGCGCTCGAGAACCTGCCGGGCTGCGCGGGCGTGAAGGTTTTCATGGGCAGTTCGTTCGGCGATCTGCTGGCCGACGACGAAGCCGTGCTGCGCCGGATCGTGCGCAACGGGCGGCGGCGCATGGCCGTGCATGCGGAGGACGAAGCGCGGCTGCGCGAGCGCCGGGCGCTCGTGGAAGCGAGCGGCGATGTGCGTGATCATCCTCGCTGGCGCGACGAGGAGAGCGCGCTGGCCGCGACGCGGCGCATCGTCGGGCTGGCTGCCGAGACGGGCAGGCGGCTGCATGTGCTGCACGTGTCCACCGCACAGGAAATGGCGTTCCTCGCGCGGCACCGGCATCGCGTGACGGTCGAGGTCACGCCGCATCACCTGAGCTTGCACGCGCCCGATTGCTACGAGCGGCTCGGCACGTTCGCGCAGATGAATCCGCCGGTGCGCGAGCGGCATCATCAGGATGCACTGTGGCAGGCCGTCCGCGACGGCGTGGTCGACGTGATCGGCAGCGATCACGCGCCGCATACGCGCGACGAAAAGCGCCGGCCCTATCCGCAGTCGCCGAGCGGCATGACCGGCGTGCAGACGCTGCTGCCGCTGATGCTCGATCACGTGCATGCGGGCCGCCTGAGCCTCGAACGGCTGGTCGACCTGACCAGCGCCGGGCCGGCGCGCATTTTCGGCATCGAGGGGAAAGGGCGGATTGCGGTGGGCTACGACGCCGATTTCAGCATCGTCGATTTGCGCGCGCGCCGCATCATCCGCGACGAATGGATCGCCAGCGTGAGCGGCTGGACGCCTTACGACGGGTGCGCGGTCACGGGCTGGCCCGTGCACACGGTCGTGCGCGGGCAGGTCGTCGTGCGCGACGGCGGGTTGAGCGGGGAGCCGGCGGGGCAGGCCGTCGCGTTCCTGGACGCGACGCGTTAGCCGCGCACTACGCCGGCAACGCGTCCGCCAGCGCGCGCATCGCGTCCACCGTCTCCGGATTCGCCGGAAAGAACGCCTCGATCGCGAGTTCCGACAGCGTCACGTCGACCGGCGTGCCGAACACCGTCGTCGTGCTGAAGAACGTCAGTTCGCCGGCCGCCGTGCGCAGCCGCAGCGGCACGGCGATATCCGCGAAGTCGGTGCGCGCATGCGTGTCGTCGGGCTGGCCGGCCGGCGCCGGATAGGCGGCGAGTTCGTCGCGCAGCGTGTGCAGCGTGCGGTCGCCGCTCGCATCGATCTGCCGCTGCAGGCGATGCAGGATGTGCGCGCGCCATTCGTGCCAGTTGACGATCTGCGACGCGAGCCCGTCCGGATGCAGGCTCAGGCGCAGCACGTTGACGGGCGGCTGCAGCAGCGCCGGGTCGGCCTGCGCGACCAGCGCGCCGAGCATCCGGTTCGCGGCGAGCAGCGTCCAGCGGCGGTCGACGGCGAGCGCCGGGTAGGGTTCGTGGCCGCGCAGCACGGCTTCGACCGCATGGCGCGCGGCATCCAGTTGCGGATCCGAAAACGGCCGTTCGCGAAACAGCGGCGCGAAGCCGGCCGCGACGAGCAGCGCATTGCGTTCGCGCAGCGGCACGTCGAGACGCTCCGCGAGATGCAGCACCATCTCGCGGCTCGGCTGCGCGCGGCCCGATTCGACGAAACTCAGGTGGCGCGCGGAGACTTCCGCGTCGAGCGCAAGCGCCATCTGGCTCAGGCGCCGGCGCTGCCGCCAGGTGCGCAGCAGCGGGCCGATGCCGGGCGCGCGGCCGGCGGACGGGGAGGGCGAATGGAGGGCGGCGGTCGGGTTCATGCAGCAGATGATAGGCAATCCCGCGCACCTTGGGCATTACCTGGGACGTAAGCAACGCGCCGTTCCCCGGGCGTGTCGCCGCGCTGCGTTACCATAGCCCCCGTGCCAACTGAGAGACGACGCCGGACCCGCGATTGAAAACGCCTGGGCCGACGCCGTGCATATTGACGACAAGGCATTCCAGGGGAATCCAATAATGAAAAAACTCGCCGTCCGGCTCGCCTGCGTGGCGACGCTTGCATTCGCCGCGACCGCCAGCCACGCGCAGACCGAAGCCGCGCAGGTGGAAATGCGGGCCGCCGCCGCGGCCGCCAACGACGCGGTCGTGAAGGGCCCGACCGACATCGATGTGAAACACGAAGCCGTGCTGAAGCTGAAAGCCGGCGAATCGTTCGTGCCGGCCGCCGAAGCCGGCCGCTACCTGCGCTCGATGGGCAACTCGATCGACGAATCCAGGCTGGTCGGCCTCGTGCTGCCCGACGACCCCGACGCCGACTGGATCTCGGTCGTGTCGTTCGAGCCGAGCGGCTATATCCGCGACGACGATGCGAAGGACTGGAAGCCCGACGAGCTGCTGAAGAGCCTGCAGGCCGGCACCGAGGAAGACAACCCGGGGCGCAAGGAGCGCGGCCTGCCGGAAACCGAGGTGGTCGGCTGGGCGAAGGCGCCCGCCTACGATGCGGCCACGCACCGGCTCGTGTGGTCCGCGATCATCCGCGACAAAGGCGCGGCCCCGAACGCCGGGAACGACGGCGTGAACTACCGGACGCTGGTGCTCGGCCGTGACGGCTACCTGTCGTTGACGATGGCGTCGACGCTCGCCGATCTGCCGAAATACAAGGCGTCGGCCAACGAACTGCTGTCGAACATCAGCTTCAACGACGGCAAGCGCTACGCCGATTTCAACAAGTCGACCGACCACGTCGCCGAGTACGGCCTCGCGGCGCTGATCGTCGGCGTCGGCGCGAAGAAGCTCGGCCTGCTCGCGCTGATCGGCGCGTTCGCGGTGAAGTTCTTCAAGATCGGCGCGGTCGCGCTGCTGGCCGGCGGCGCGGCGGTGAAGCGCTTCTTCGGGCGCAAGCCGAAGCCGGTCGCGGTGCCGGCCGTCGCCGACGCATCCGATGCATCCGGCACGGAGCGCAAGGAATGACGAAGCTGTTGCTGCTGATCTTCGGCGGCCTCAAGCTCGGCAAGGTGCTCGTGTCGGCGGGCACCATGCTGGCGTCGATCGCGGTCTACGCGCTGTTCTACGGCTGGCGGTTCGCGGCCGGTTTCGTCGCGCTGCTGCTGGTGCACGAGGCGGGCCACTTCATCGCCGCGCAGCGGCGCGGGCTCGACGTCGGGTTGCCGACCTTCATCCCGTTTGTCGGCGCGTGGATCCAGTTGAAGGAGATGCCGCACGACGCGGAAACCGAGGCGTATGTCGGGCTCGCCGGGCCGCTCGTCGGCACGCTCGGTGCGCTGGCCTGCTACGCGGCCGCGCGCCACTACGACAGCAACCTGCTGCTCGCGCTGTCGTACACGGGCTTCTTCCTGAACCTGTTCAACATGATTCCGCTGTCGCCGTTCGACGGCGGGCGGATCACCGCGGTGCTGTCGCCGCGCATCTGGCTCGCGGGCGTGCCCGTGCTGATCGCGCTGTTCGTCTATCGTCCGAGCCCGTTGCTGATCGTGATGGCGATTCTCGCGTTGCCGCAGCTGAAGCGTGCGTGGCGCTACGATCCCGACGCGCCGGAGAACCGCGTGTACTACGCGACGTCGATCGAGACGAAGGTGACCTATGCGCTCTGCTACGTCGGCCTGCTCGCGTTCCTCGCGCTGATGACATCCGGCGTGCACGACATGCTGCGCGTTGCGCATTCGTCGATATGACAGCGGATACCTGAGATCGAATGCAACAACGGCGGCCGTTTTCGCGCGGCCGCCGCTGTTTTGTATCGAAGCAGAACTTCAGGCGTCGCGATGATGCAGTTCGACGCGCCTGATGTCCTTCACGATCACGAGATAGCTGAACACGGTGACGAGCGCGTTCAGCCCGACGAACACGAGCGCGCCGTTGAACGAGCCGCTCGCGCCGACGAGGTAGCCGATCGCGATCGGCGCGACGATGCCGGCCGTGTTGCCGAACATGTTGAACAGGCTGCCCGACAGGCCGATCGCTTCCTTCGGCGCGGTATCCGCGACGACGGCCCAGCCGAGCGAGCCGATGCCCTTGCCGAAGAACGACACGGCCATCAGCACGATCACCAGCACTTCGCTGTCGACGTAGTTGCAGCCGATGATGACCATCGACAGCGCCATCCCGCCGACGATCGGGATCTTGCGCGCGAGCGTGAGCGACACGCCGCGGCGGATCAGCCCGTCCGACAACATCCCGCCGAGCACGCCGCCGAGGAATCCGCAGATCGCGGGCAGCGACGTCATGAAGCCGGCCTTCAGCAGCGACATCCCGCGCGCCTGCACGAGGTAGATCGGAAACCACGTGAGGAAGAAGTACGTCAGCACGTTCACGCAGTACTGGCCGAGGTACACGCCGATCAGCATCCGGTTCGACAGCAGCTGGCGCACGTAGTACCAGCCGGCGACGCGGCTGCCTTCGGCGCGCGCGCCGCTGCTGCTGCGCGCGGCGGTGCGCACCAGGCCGCCGCCTTGCTCGATGTGCTCGAGTTCCGCGCGGTTCACGCCCGGGTGGTCGACAGGATCCTTCACGACCCGCAGCCACAGGAACGCGAGCGCGATGCCCGCGAGGCCGAGCCACAGATACACCTGGTGCCAGCCGTACGCATGCGTGAGCCACGCCATCAGCGGCGAGAACACCACGGCCGCGAAATACTGCGCCGAGTTGAACACCGCCGACGCCGTGCCGCGCTCGGCGGTAGGGAACCAGCTCGCGACGACCTTCGCGTTCGCCGGAAACGCGGGCGCTTCGGCGATGCCGACCGCGAAGCGCATCGCGAACAGCGCGGCGACCGCGAACGCGGCGCTGCCGCCGAGGCCGATCGTGCTCTGCAGCAGCGTGAACGCCGACCACAGGAAGATGCTGGCCGCATACACGCGCCGCGCGCCGAAGCGGTCGAGCAGCCAGCCGCTCGGCAGTTGCGCGAGCACGTACGCCCAGCTGAACGCCGAGAAGATGTAGCCCATCGTCACCGGATCGATGCCGAACGCCTTGCGGATCGGCGTGCCGGTGATCGACAGCGTCGCGCGGTCCGCATAGTTGAGCGTCGTGACGACGAACAGCATCGCCAGGATCCAGTAGCGCACGGCGGTCCGGCGAGCGGTGCGCGCGAGGTCGAGCGGAAGGTCGCGAGGGGAGGTCTGATTGGTCACTTTAAACGTACGTCGTCGTATGACATAGCCGAAAGTTTATTGTTAATGCGCGGATTGAGAAACTTCGGGTTTTCCCTTTTGCGGATCGCGTCACAGTGTGGGAGTGTCGTGATTTTCTGGCCGGGAAGGGTGGTCGAATGTATCGTTGACGCCTTCGCAGGCGGCGAGAATGATGCGATGCTGTCCGCAGACATCGTATCTGTTGAGCTACAATGAGCCATCTATTCCCGAACCACGGAGCACACCCCATGCAACTGACTGGAGAGATGCTGATCGGCGCCGACGCGGTGGCCGGCTCGGCCGGTACCTTGCACGCATTCGACCCGACGAAGGGCGCGCCGATCGACGCACCGACGTTCGGCGTCGCGACGCAGGCCGACGTCGAGCGCGCATGCGAACTCGCACGCGATGCGTTCGACACGTACCGCGCGCAGCCGCTCGCGGCCCGCGCGGCGTTTCTCGAGGCGATCGCCGATGAAATCGTCGCGCTCGGCGATGCGCTGATCGAGCGCGCGCACGCCGAAACTGGCCTGCCCGTCGCACGGTTGCAGGGCGAGCGCGGCCGCACCGTCGGCCAGCTCCGGCTGTTCGCGCGCGTCGTGCGCGACGGGCGTTTCCTCGCCGCGTCGATCGATCCCGCGCAGCCGGCGCGCACGCCGCTGCCGCGTTCGGACCTGCGGCTGCAGAAAGTCGGGCTCGGGCCCGTCGCCGTGTTCGGTGCGAGCAATTTTCCGCTCGCGTTCTCGGTGGCCGGCGGCGATACGGCGTCGGCGCTCGCGGCCGGCTGCCCGGTGATCGTGAAGGCGCACGAGGCGCACCTCGGCACGTCCGAGCTGGTTGGCCGCGCGATTCGCGCAGCCGTCGCGAAAACCGGGATGCCGGCGGGCGTGTTCTCGCTGCTGGTCGGCCCCGGCCGCGTGACCGGCGCGGCGCTCGTCAGCCATCCGGCGGTCCAGGCGGTCGGTTTCACGGGGTCGCGGCAGGGCGGCATGGCGCTCGTGCAACTTGCGAACGCGCGCCCGCAGCCGATTCCCGTCTACGCGGAAATGAGCAGCATCAACCCCGTCGTGCTGTTCCCGGCGGCGCTCGCCGCGCGCGGCGACGCGATCGCGACGGGCTTCGTCGATTCGCTGACGCTCGGCGTCGGCCAGTTCTGTACCAACCCGGGCCTCGTGCTCGCGATCGACGGCCCCGATCTCGACCGCTTCGAAACGGTCGCCGCGCAGGCGCTCGCGAAGAAGCCGGCCGGCGTGATGCTCACGCCCGGCATCGCCGATGCGTATCGCAACGGCCGCGGCAAGCTGGCCGAACTGCCGGGCGTGCGCGAGATCGGCGCGGGCGAGGCGGCGCAGACCGACTGCCAGGCCGGCGGCGCGCTGTACGAAGTCGGCGCACCGGCGTTCCTGGCAGAGCCGGCGTTCAGCCACGAGGTGTTCGGTCCGGCGTCGCTGATCGTGCGCTGCCGCGATCTCGACGAAGTCGCGCGCGTGCTCGAAGCGCTCGAAGGCCAGCTGACGGCCACGCTGCAGATGGACGCCGACGACAAGCCGCTCGCGCGCCGGCTGCTGCCGATCCTCGAACGCAAGGCGGGCCGCCTGCTGGTCAACGGCTACCCGACGGGTGTCGAGGTATGCGACGCGATGGTGCACGGCGGGCCGTTCCCGGCCACGTCGAACCCGGCCGTTACGTCGGTGGGCGCGACGGCGATCGAGCGGTTCCTGCGGCCCGTGTGCTACCAGGATTTCCCGGACGATCTGCTGCCGGAAGGGTTGCAGGAGCGCAATCCGCTCGCGATTCCGCGGCTGCGGGACGGGAAGGCGGAGTGATGGCGCGCCTCGACTGAGGGGCGATCCACTGCGACCGGTGAGCCTGGGTGCTTGCCGGTCGCGACAAACGAAAAGGCGGAAGTGGCCGGTGAGCCGCTTCCGCCTTTTTTGCATGCGCTGACTTCGTCGTCAGCTGCCGACATAACGACGGGCAGGTCGCACAGCGCATCCAACACGGTCTGGCGATCTCGCCGTCTTCCGCGCCGACCGAATTTCTCCTACAGTACCGGAGCCCGGGTCGACCGACTCGCAGGCGAAACCTGAGAGATCCAGAACAAGACCAAGAGGGAACGGCATCATGAACATCAGCAAACGTGGCGACCACCTGTTCGCGGCCGGATTGTGGAAAGCGATCGGCGATGTCGCGAAATCGGTGCGCACGCAGGTCGGGGAATATAGCGAAGGCCGCGTGCTGGCCAACGCGCTGCTCGAATTGCAGCGCGACCTGGGCGGCAGCGAATTCGACGTGACGATCAACCAGGGGCGGCTCGTCACGGGCGCCGACGCGCATTCGCTCGTGTTCGGGCAGGCCGTCCGACGTTTCCGGCAAGATATGGAAGCGCTGGTGTTCGCGCTCCAATACCGGCGCAGCATCGACGAACGCGACCAGGGCCTGCGCGCCGAAGCGCTGACGCAGGCGAACAGCCAGCTCGCGACCGCGAAGCAGTCGGCGACGATCACGGTCGGCCGGTTCTTCGATGCGGTCGTCGACCGCGACGTGCTCGGGCAGATTCTCGACGGCGAATCGAAGGCGCGTGCGCGTACGGGCGCGCAGGACCAGATCGAGGCGACGCGGGTCAAGCTGGGGAACGTGCGCTACCGGATCGTCGGGATCATCGCGCAGATGTGACGGGGAGGGCCGGCCCGCGAAGCGGGCGGCGTCGGGCGGAGCGTCCCGACGGAGGCGGCACGCTTCGGAGTGGATGTGTGCGCAGTTGCCGATACAAGCGGTGCGACAGGGTCAACCTGGCGCGCGCCGCACAAGCAGCCGGCCACGGCGCCGATGAAGGCGCCGCGCCGGCCACGCTCGCTTACTGCGGGCCCATCTTCTTGATCAGCACGTCGAGCTGCGCGACTTCTTCGTCGGTGAGGTCGACGAGCGGCGCACGCACGGGGCCCGCGTCGTGGCCGACGAGCTTCGCGCCCGCCTTCACGATGCTGACTGCATAGCCCGCGCGGCGATTGCGGATCTTCAGGTACGGCAGGAAGAACTCGTCGATCAGGCGGCCGACCGTTGCGTGGTCGTCCTTTGCGATCGCTTCGTAGAATGCCATCGCCGTCTTCGGGATGAAGTTGAACACGGCCGACGAATACACCGGCACGCCGAGCGCCTTGTATGCGGCGGCATAGACTTCGGCCGTCGGCAGGCCGCCCAGGTACGCGAAGCGGTCGCCGAGGCGGCGGCGGATCGTCACCATGCTTTCGATTTCGCCCACGCCGTCCTTGAAGCCGATCAGGTTCGGGCAACGGTCGGCGAGGCGCTCGAGCATGTCGGCGTTCAGCTTCGAATTCGCGCGGTTGTACACCACGACGCCGATCTTCAGCGCGCGGCACACTTGCTCGACGTGGTCGGCGATCCCTTCCTGGCTGGCTTCGGTCAGGTAATGCGGCATCAGCAGCACGCCGCTTGCGCCGAGGCGCTCGGCCTCCTGCGCATATTCGATCGCGACGCGCGTCGCGCCGCCCGCGCCGGCGAGGATCGGCACCTTGCCCTTGCAGGTTTCCGTCGCGACGCGGATCACGTCCGAATACTCGCGCTGCGTGAGCGAGAAGAATTCACCGGTGCCGCCGGCCGCGAACAGTGCGCTCGCACCGTACGGCGCGAGCCATTCCAGGCGCTCGGCATAGGTGGACGGGCGGAAGCTGCCGTCGACGTCGAAATCCGTCAGCGGAAACGACAGCAGGCCGTGGGAGATGATCTGTTTGAGTTCTTGCGGTGAGGTCATGGTTGGGTCGTCCGTCTAGCGCGAGTGCTGGGTTCGTCGGGAACGGCATACGGGCCACATTGGCGATGTCGTTGTATGTCATCGTACAACGCGCAAAGAAGTGACGCAAGCGGTTTGCTGGCAGGTAAGTAGTAGGGTCTTTCCGGATAAGGGTTTACGCAGCATCGCCGATCAGCGTTGAATGTCGTATGATGACTAACAATATGGCCGATAGCCTCCAGGAATTCCGATGACTGCTTCCCCGCTCTACATCCGCGTGCATCCGGACGACAACGTCGCGATCGTCGTCAACGACGGCGGCCTGCCCGAGGGCGCGACGTTCGCCGACGGGCTGACGCTGCGCGAGGGCGTGCCGCAGGGGCACAAGGTTGCGCTGGTCGATCTCGCGGCCGGCGACCCGATCGTCCGCTACAACGTGGTGATCGGCTACGCGCTGGTCGAGCTGCGACGCGGCAGCTGGGTCAACGAACGCACGATGCGCATGCCCGAGCCGCCGGGCCTCGACGACCTGCCGCTCGCGACACGCGCCGCACCGCCGCTGCCGCCGCTCGAAGGCTATACGTTCGAGGGCTTTCGCAATGCCGACGGCTCGGTCGGCACGCGCAACATCCTCGCGATCACGACGACCGTGCAGTGCGTGTCGGGCGTGGTCGAGCACGCGGTGAAGCGGATCAAGGCCGAGCTGCTGCCGCGCTACCCGAACGTCGACGACGTGGTCGGGCTCGAGCACACGTACGGCTGCGGCGTGGCGATCGACGCGCCCGACGCCGACATCCCGATCCGCACGCTGCGCAACATCAGCCTGAATCCGAATTTCGGCGGCGAGGTGATGACCGTGAGCCTCGGCTGCGAGAAGCTGCAGCCCGAGCGGCTGCTGCCGCCCGGCACGATTCCGGTCGCGGCCGACGGCGCGGCGGACAACGGCGGCGTGGTTTGCCTGCAGGACGCCGCGCACGTCGGCTTCAACTCGATGATCGACTCGATCATGAAGATGGCCGAATCGCATCTCGAGCGGCTGAACCGCCGCCGCCGCGAGACGTGCCCTGCGTCGGATCTCGTCGTGGGCGTGCAGTGCGGCGGCAGCGATGCGTTCTCGGGGCTCACCGCGAACCCGGCCGTCGGCTTCGCGGCCGACCTGCTGGTGCGCGCGGGCGCAACCATCATGTTCTCCGAGGTGACGGAAGTGCGCGACGGCGTCGCGCAGCTCACGTCGCGCGCGGCGAACGAGGACGTTGCGCGCGAGATCATCCGCGAGATGGACTGGTACGACCGCTACCTGCAGCGCGGTCGCGTCGACCGCAGCGCGAACACGACGCCCGGCAACAAGAAGGGCGGCCTGTCGAACATCGTCGAGAAGGCGATGGGCTCGATCGTGAAGTCGGGCAGCGCGCCGATCTCCGGCGTCGTGCGTCCCGGCGATCGCGCGAAGCAGAAGGGGCTGCTGTACGCGGCGACGCCCGCGAGCGACTTCATCTGCGGCACGCTGCAGCTCGCGGCCGGGATGAACCTGCACATTTTCACGACTGGCCGCGGCACGCCGTACGGCCTCGCGCAGGTGCCGGTGATCAAGGTCGCGACGCGCAGCGACCTCGCGCGCCGCTGGCACGACCTGATGGACCTCGACGCGGGGCAGATCGCGACCGGCGCGGCCACGATCGAGGAGACCGGCTGGGAACTGTTCCGGCTGATGCTCGACGTCGCGAGCGGCAAGCGCCGCACGTGGGCCGAGCAATGGAAGCTCGCGAATGCGCTGACGCTGTTCAATCCGGCGCCGGTGACCTGACGCGCGCGGCCGTTGCCGCCGGATGGAGCGGGCGCCCTCGGGCGCCAGTTTTCAATTCGATGCGGCCGCAACGGCGATCGAGCGCAACGCGCCGCGCCTCATGTGTCGAATTCCTTACCTCGTACGTAATCGACCGCCTGCGCGAGGCCGGCGACGATGACTGCACGCGAACACGGAACACGCCACGTTCGCGACATCGTCCTCTCATCGACACAAGGAGCTTCGCCATGAACACCGCCCAATCCGCTTCGTCCGTTCACGCCGACCTGATCGACCGCTACATCGACGCCTGGAACGAACCCGACGTCGCGCGCCGCCGCGCGCTGATCGATGCGACCTACGCGAGCGATGCAGCCTATCGCGATCCGCTGATGGCCGGTGACGGCCACGCCGGCATCGACGCGATGATCGCGGCCGTACAGGCGCGCTTCCCCGCGTTCCGCTTCCGCCGCACGACCGACGTCGACGGGTTCGGCCAGCACCTGCGGTTCTCGTGGGCGCTCGTGTCGCCCGACGGCGCGGCGATCGTGAAGGGCTCGGACTTCGGCACCGTCGACGCGTCGGGTCGCCTCGCGTCGGTCACCGGTTTCATCGACGAAATGCCGGCCGCGGCGTCGTGACGCGAGCGACGCATGCGCGGCGGTCGCCGGGATCGGGTAACGTTACGCATTCGTTCCTGATCCCGGAGACTGGCCGACATGCTGAAGAATCTCGACCCGCTGCTGCACGCCGACATCCTGCACACGCTGCGCGCGATGGGCCACGGTGACGAAATCGCGATCTGCGACGCGAATTTCCCGGCGGAATCCGTCGCGGAGCACACGGTGGTCGGCCGCGCGTTGCGGATCGACGGCGCCGATTCGGCGCGCGTCGTGCGCGCGGTGCTGTCCGTGCTGCCGCTCGACACGTTCGTCGACACGCCCGCGTGGCGGATGGAAGTCGTCGGCGATGCGGCGGCCGTGCCGCCCGTGCAGCGCGAGGTGCAGGCCGAGATCGACCGCGCGGAAGGGCGCGCGGTGCCGCTTACGAGTGTCGACCGGTTCGCGTTCTACGAGCGCGCGCAGCAGGCCTACGCGGTGATCGTCACCGGCGAGCTGCGCGGCTACGGCTGCTTCATCTTCAAGAAGGGCGTGTTGTTGAGCGACGCGGGCTAAACGCGTTTTTCAGCGCGCCGGGCTGCCGGTGCCGCCGCGGCAGTGTAAAGATTTGCTACAACCTTTTTCTTGGACACCGCGGAAAGACCCTCTATGCTGGCCCATTTGCCGCAGGCCCAGCAGGGCCGCGCGCCCCTGAGCTTCACGGGCGCGATCCGTGCGGCCGGCCGAATTGCATACGAGGAGAGAGGCATGACGCGTACCGTCGATTCCGGCGTCATTTTTTTCGCGCGCCTGGCGCTGGCGGCGTTGTTCCTGTGGGGCGGCATCATGAAGCTGCTCGGCTACAGCGACTTCGTCGCGTATCTGCACGGGATGAACGTGCCCTATCAACAGGTCGTCGCGCCGATCGTCGTCGCGATCGAAGGGCTGGGCGGCCTGCTGCTGATCGTCGGCTACAAGGTACGGCCGCTCGCGTTGCTGATGGCGGTCTACACGATCGCGACCGCGATGGTCGGGCACAATTTCTGGGACGCGACGAACGCCGCCGTCCAGCACGACATGGTGATTCATTTCTGGAAAAACGTTGCGATCGCCGGCGGTTTCCTGCTGCTGTTCGTCACCGGCGCCGGCGGCGCGAGCATCGACGCGCTGCGCCGGCCGAGTTCGTCGTACGGCGTGCTGCGTTGAATTGAGCCGATCCGCGCGGTTGCGCTGAAAGCAGGCAAAAGGGCCGAACCCGCACGCGGCGGGTTCGGCCCTTCGTTCATCCGGCCGGCGCGTGCGCGCCGACGTTCAGCGTGCGTCCTTCACGTCCTTCGCATCCTTCGAGAACTGCACGGCGATCGCGCCGAGCACGCAGATCGCCGCGACATACACGACCGGTGCGAGCGGATTCGACTTCATCATCAGCGACACGATCACCGGCGTGAGGCCGCCGAAGATCGCATACGCGACGTTGTACGAGAACGAGATGCCCGAGAAGCGCACGACGGCCGGGAAGCTCTTGACCATCACGAACGGCACCGCGCCGATCGTACCGACCATGAAGCCTGCGATCCCGTAGTAGAGCGGCAGCGTCGACGCGTCGGCCGCGACCTGCATGAACAGCAGGTAGTAGCACGCGGCCAGCCCGATGCCGCCGATGCCGAGCACGCGCTTCGCGCCGATCCAGCCCGCGAGCGAACCCGCGGTGATGCAGCCGGCCGTCAGGCACAGCGTCGCGACGCTGTTCGCGAACAGCGTCGTCGCGGGCGTCAGGTGGAACTGCTTCTGCAGCAGCGCGGGCGTCATCAGGATCACGACGACGATCGCGGCCGACAGCATCCACGTGAGCAGCATCGACACGATCACCGCGCGGCCATGATCGCGCAGCACGGCTTTCAGCGGAATCTCGGCCGCGAGCGCCTTCTTCGCCTTCATCTCGGCGAACACCGGCGTCTCATGCAGCCAGCGGCGCAGGTACACGGAGAACAGGCCGAACACGCCGCCGAGCAGGAACGGGATGCGCCACGCGAACGCGCCGACTTCGGCGGTCGAGTAACGGCTGTTGATGCCGGCGGCGACGAGCGAGCCGAGCAGGATGCCGGCGGTCAGCCCCGCGGTCAGCGTGCCGCATGCGTAGCCGATGTGACGCGACGGCACGTGCTCGGACACGAACACCCACGCGCCCGGCACTTCGCCGCCCACTGCCGCGCCCTGCAGCACGCGGAACAGCAGCAGCAACACCGGCGCGAGGATGCCGATCGTGTCGTAAGTCGGCAGCAGGCCCATCAGCAGGGTCGGCACGGACATCATCAGCACGCTCAGCGTGAACATCCGCTTGCGGCCGAACAGGTCGCCGAAGTGCGCCATGATCACGCCGCCGAGCGGGCGCGCGAGATAGCCGGCCGCGAAGATGCCGAACGTCTGCAACTGGCGCAGCCAGTCGGGAATGTCGTGCGGGAAGAACAGTTGCCCAATCGCCGGCGCGAAGAACACGAAGATGATGAAGTCGTAGAACTCGAGGGCGCCGCCGAGTGCGGCAAGGCCAAGGGTCTTGTAGTCGCTGCGCGTGAGCGCGCGTTCGGCGGCGCGAGGCACGCCGCTCAATTCGGAAGCTTGCATGGTCAGGACGATCGGTTTTCGAATGTTGTTGTCGGTGCAGCGTCTCCAGGGCCCGCTATCGGCATGGACTGACAAGGCGCGGCTGGCATCGTCGAAGCGTGCCGCATGCCGGGGTGAGGCACGAAACACGCACCGCCGCACCGGGATGGGGCGCGGCGCAGACGAAGCGTCAAAGCGGGTGGGGGGATTCTACAGGAGCGCGAAATGCACGCGCGCGGGTGCGCGCCGAGGAACGCTTCGGACCGCGAAGCCGAAGCCGAAGCCGAAGCCGAAGCCGAAGCGCGCGCGGCGCGGGCGACCGGTGAAGCCGCTGACGCGCCGCGCGGGGCAGGGTTTCGCGTATCAGTTGCCGGCGATCGTATCGACCGGCTTGAACGCACCGTGCTCGACCTTGTAGATCGTCACCGGCGCATCCTTCAGGTCGCCCTTCGCGTCGTACGCGATGCTGGGGGCCGACACGCCCTTGACCGACACCTTGCCGAGATACGGCGTGTACACCTTCGGATCGGTCGAGTTCGCGTCCTTCATCGCGGTGAGCAGCGCGATCGTGCCGTCATACGAGTACGGCGAGTAGGTGATCACGTCTTCGTTGAAGCGCGCCTTGTAGCGTGCCGCGTAGCCGGCAAAGCCGGGCATCTTTTCCTTCGGCAGCCCGCCCATGTAGACGATCGCACCTTCGGCCGCGTCGCCGCCGACCTTCAGGAACGTCGGCGAACGCGACATCTCGCCCGTCACGAACGCCGACTTCATCCCGAGCTGGCGCATCTTGCGGATCATCGGCGACGATTGTGCGTCGCCGCCGCCGTAGAAGATCGCGTCCGGGTTCATCCCCTTGAGGTTGGTCAGGATTGCGGAGAAATCGAGCGCCTTGTCGTTCGTGAAATCGCGCTTGATGATCGTGCCGCCCGAGGCCTGCACCGCCTTCGCGAATTCGTCGGCGATGCCCTGGCCGTAGGCCGTGCGGTCGTCGATGATCGCGATGCGCTTGAAGTGCAGCGTCTTCACCGCATACGTGCCGACGATGCGGCCCGCCTGCGCGTCGCTCGTCAATAGCCGGAAGGTCGTCTTGTAGCCGCGCGCCGTGTATTGCGGCGACGTGGCCATCGAGATCTGCGGCAGCCCCGCGCGATCGTACAGATCGGACGCGGGAATGCTCGTACCCGAATTGAAATGGCCGATGATCCCGCGGACGTTGTCGTCGATCAGCCGCTGCGCGACGGTCGTGCCCGTGCGCGGGTCGGCCTGGTCGTCCTGCGAATCGAGCTGGAACGTGACGGGCTTGCCGCCGATCGTCGGATGCGTCGCGTTGAAATCGGCGATCGCGAGCTGCACGCCCTTCTGCATGTCCGTGCCGTAGTTCGACTGCGGGCCGGTCAGCGGTGCGGCGAAACCGATCTTGACGACGTCGGCGGCAATGGCGTGCGCGCCCGACAGTGCGCAGGCAGCGGCCAGCGCGACGTGCGATACCTTCAGCTTCACTTTCACTTCCCCTTGATGGCGTGGTTGGGTCGCCGCCGGCTGGCGGCCGGCGCCGGTAAACCGGGCGAGACGGTTCGGTCGGCAGGCCGATGCGAGGGCCGTGCGTGCTTGCCGCGTGCTGCCCGGGCTGTGCCGGAATCGGCACATGACGGCCGATGCCGCAGGCCATGCATGCCGATTGCTGCTGCGGCGCGAGGTCGTCTCGTGACCGTGAAGCGAAGTCTAGATAGCGAAAATGCGTGCGTCTTGCGCGTTCGATGCGCAGCCGGCGACGATATCGGCATATCGTCGATAACCCTGATATATGCCGAAATCGTCATGCCGAATGCGCAAACGCGCCAAGACGCTGCACGTCCACATTTTTATGCTGCCGAGTTCGGGCGTGCGGTGCCGGTGTGCGCGTGCGCCGGTACGCGCGCGGCATGTCGGCACCGGCGCACGCATGGTTGCCACGTTGACGCAAGCGGATTCTCGGCCGGCCGCCGCACACTCGGCACAGTGGTTGCGCATGCAACGAACATCGCATGTCGCGTGACGATGCCGGCCGGTCGGCGGCGCGATGTGACGGCTGCCGCCAACTTGCCCGCCTTTGCGATCGGCGCGACACGATCGAAGGGGCGCTCCTATAATCGACGCCATCTGCCACTCGCTTCGCGGTTGCCGGGATGACGACCTTGCTTGCCGTACCGCCCATGAGCCTGTCCGAAACGTTGCGCTACCAGCCCGACAACGCCGATTTCGGCGCGATGCTCGTGCACTTTCGCCTGCTCGAACCGGTGTTCGATGCGCTGCCGGACGTCGCGTTCTTCGTGAAGGATGCGAGCGGCCGCTATGCGATCGTGAATCGCACGCTGGCGATGCGCTGCGGCTACAAGGACAAGCGCGACCTGCTCGGCAAGACGGCCGACGAAGTGTTTCCGCGCCGCTTCGGCCGCAGCTATTTCGAGCAGGACATGGCGACGATCAACGCCGGCCAGCAACTGATGGATCAGCTCGAGCTGCACCTGTATCCGGGGCGCCAGCCGGGCTGGTGCCTGACCTGCAAGGAGCCGCTGCGCGACGCCGCGGGCAGGGTGGTCGGCCTCGCGGGCATCTCGCGCGACCTGAAGGCCCACGAGGGATCGCACCCGGCGTACAGCCGGCTCGCCGACGTGGTCCAGCACATCCAGGATCACTACGTGCAACCGCTGAACCTGAAGCACCTCGCGCAGATGGCCGGGATGTCGGTCGCGCAGCTCGAGCGCTACTTCCACAAGGTGTTCCACCTGACGCCGCGTCAGGTGCTGCTGAAGGCGCGGCTTGACGCGGCCACCGCGCTGCTCGTCACGCACGACAAGGTGACCGACGTCGCCGCGCTATGCGGCTACACGGATCACAGCGCCTTCACGCGCCAGTTCAAGGCGACGGTCGGCGTGACGCCGACGGAATACCGGTTGATGCTGCAGGAGCGGGCAGGGTGACGCGACACGCCGAAAGGGCCGGCGAGTCGCTGGGATCGGGGTGATGCGGGAAAACGGGAAAGGGGGAGAACGGCGGCTCAGCGGTAGCCGAGCCCTTTCAGGACGGCGGTGCCGTCTTCGGTCAGCCGGAAGCTGGGTGCCGTATCGGCGTCGAGCTTGACCATCTCGACGAGACCGGCTTCCTGCAGCGCAGGCAGTTCGGGTTTGGCGTTCGCGCCGATCGGTGCGTGCAGCAGCACGAGCAGCGTCGCGATTTCATGATGGCTGAGCAGGCGGCGCAGCATCGTCTTCTTTGCAGGGGGCGCGGCCTGGCGGCCCGCGGGTGCTTCTACGGCGCTCATCGCTTTCCTCCTTTTCGAGATGACCATCGGGTACTGGTTGCGGATGGTGCCGTCGAAGACTTAAGCGATTCTTAAAACGATGGCGGGCGACGGGATGCTGCGCTGCGGTACGGGTTACCGGATGTAACGCCCCAGGGAAGGCAGTTTCCGGCAGGATCACTGCCAGCCGCGCGGGCGGGTGCGCGATCCTTCGATTCGCCACGATGGTGCGCACGGGATGCGACCCTTTGAAGCAGCCTCAAAATCCTTGTCAGCTTCCTTCCCTTATTTCCTGCGCTGTGCCTGGGCGGCGAGCCGCACGGCCGCGTTCGCCGCGCCGTAGCCGTCGTATCCGCCGCGCCGCTCGACGATCTCGAGCGAGAAGCGGTTGTCGACCAGTTCCGTATACGCGTGCAGGAATTCGCCGCCATGCTCGTCGCGGTCGTACAGCAGGTGGTGCGCGCTCAGCGTGTCGATCAGGTCGTCCGGCAGCGCGTAGCGCGCGGCGAGATCGTCGTAGTAGTTCGGCGGAATGCGCAGGAACGGCACGCCGTCGGCCGCGAACGCGGCGATCGTCTTCACGATGTCGTCCGTGCGGAACGCGACGTGGTTCAGCCCCGTGCCGTGGTAGCGGTCGAGCGATTCGGCAACCGCCGTGTGCCGGTCGACCGACGCGTTCAGCGCGATCCGCACCGAACCGTCGGCGCTGCGCACCGCGCGGCTGCGCACCAGCCCGTACGGATCGGGCACGAGCCAGCTGCGTTCGGCCTCGAAGCCGAATGCCGTTTTGAAGAACAGGATCCACGTATCGAGCGCGTCGGCCGGCAACGCGAGGCACACGTGGTCGATACCGGTCAGCGGGCCGACTTCGCTCGGGCCGTCGATGTCGGTCAGCACGAAGTCCGATTCGTACAGCGTCGGCGCGTTCGGCGCTTCGTCGACGAAGTACTCGAGGCTGCCGTCCGGCGCTTGCACGCTCGGCAGCACGCGCTCGTTCGGCCCGACACGGCCGGAGAACGGCGCATAGCCGAAGCCGGCCGCGCGTTCGAACGCCACTTTCGCGTCGTCGACGCGGAATGCCGATGCGCACAGCGACAACCCGTGCTGCTGGAAGAACGCATCGGCGAACGAGTCGCGCTCGGCGTTCAGCACGATCGACGCGGCGCCGTGCTGGAACAGCGTCACGTCCTTCGAGCGATGGCGGCCCGCGAGCCGGAAGCGCATCCGGCCGAGCCATTCGCCGACGGTCGCCGCCGCCTGCGCGTCGACCGCGAATTCGATGAACTGGAACCCGACGTGCGCGGGCGGCGCCGGCGGCGCGAACAGCGGCTGGCTGGCAGCCGGCGCGCGGCCGTCCCGAGCGAGCCGTTCGCGCGTCTGCTCTTCCAGATAGAGCAGCGAACGATGGCCGTCGGCGGCCGTGATCGCGGTCGGCGCCGCGCGGAAGCCGTCGTTGAAGATCTCGAGCGACAGCGGCCCCGTATAGCCCGACTCGATCACGCGCGCGGTGAAGCGCGCGAGGTCGAAGTCGCCCTGGCCCGGGAACGAGCGGTAATGGCGGCTCCATTCGAGCACGTCCATCGCGAGCTTCGGCGCATCGGCGATCTGCACGAACGCGATCCGGTCGCCGGGGATGTCGGCGATCGCGTCCGGCGAATCGTCGAGCGACAGTGTATGGAAGCTGTCGAGCGCAAGGCCGAGGTGCGGGTTGTTCACGGCATTCACGAGTTTCCACGCATGGCCGTACCGTTTCACCACGCGGCCCCACGCGAGCGCTTCGTACGCGGCGACCACGCCGGCCTGTCGCGCGGCTTCGGCGAGCGCGCCGAGCTGGTCGACGAGCAGCCCGTCGTCCGCGATCGTGTCGGCCGACACGTTGCTGCAGACCAGGATGCGGTCGGTGCCGAGCGCATGCATCACGTCGAACTTGCGCTTGATCCGGTCGAGGTTGCGGGCGAGCTGGGCCGCGCTCACGCCCTCGAAGTCGCGAAACGGCTGGAACAGCACGATGTCGAGGCCGAGATCGGCGGCCATGCGCCGGACGTCGGCCGGCGATCCGTCGAAGTAGACGAGGTCGTTTTCGAAGATTTCGACGCCGTCGAAGCCCGCGGCCTGGACGGCGGCGAGTTTCTCGGCGAGCGTGCCGGACAGTGACACGGTGGCAATCGAGCGCTGCATGGGGCGAATCCTGCGGGTGAGCGGGGCGTGGCGTCGGTCGAACCGGCCCTGAATGAACCAATCGTTGAATTCCCGGCGAACGCCATATCCCGAATTTACTGGGCTAGTGATGCGTATTGTACAAACTAACTAGTTGGTACAAATTAGCGAAAACCCGAAAAGACAGCCCGGATTCGCGGGCGCACACTAGCGCCAATTTCCGATAGTTTTCGGGGCGGTGCCGGTCGCGGTCTGCCCCTGTTTAAGGAGCAGAATCACCATGAGCAAGCACAAGGTGCTGGTGCTGAACGGCCCGAACCTGAATCTGCTGGGCACGCGCGAGCCCCATATCTACGGCGCGGAAACGCTCGCCGACCTCGAGCAGCGCTGCCGCACGGCGGGAGAGGCGCTCGGGCTGGAAATCGACTTCCGCCAGTCGAACGCCGAGCACCAGCTGATCGACTGGCTGCATGCCGCGCGTCACGACACGCACGGCATCGTGATCAACCCGGCTGCCTATACGCATACGTCGGTGGCGCTGGCCGATGCGCTTTCCGCGATCGCGAGGCCGGTGATCGAAGTGCACATCTCGAACGTGCATCGCCGCGAGGCGTTCCGGCACCATTCCTACGTGTCGGCGATTGCCGAAGCCGTGATCTGCGGCTGCGGCACCGAAGGCTACGTATTCGCGCTACAGCGTTTTGCGACGCTGTTCGCGCAGGGGGCCGCGCGATGAGCCGCCCGTCGTTTCTGATCGGCCTGATCGGCCAGGGCATCGGCGGCTCGCTGTCGCCCGCGATGCACGAGGAAGAAGGATTTCGCCAGGGGTTCGGCTATGTCTACCGGCGCA
Source organism: Burkholderia sp. BCC0405 (assembly GCF_902833075.1). NCBI lineage: Bacteria > Pseudomonadati > Pseudomonadota > Betaproteobacteria > Burkholderiales > Burkholderiaceae > Burkholderia > Burkholderia sp. BCC0405. The sequence goes on along the minus strand of NZ_CADFEO010000007.1, from coordinate 11,310 downwards.
TCGATCTCGACGCGCTCGGCGTGACCGTCGACGCACTGCCGCAATTGCTCGATGCCGCGCAGCGGATGGGCTACAACGGCCTGAACATCACGCACCCGTGCAAGCAGCGCGTGATCGAGCACCTCGACGCGCTGTCGGACGATGCGCGTGCGCTTGGCGCGGTGAACACCGTGCTGTTCAAGGAGGGCAAGCGGATCGGTCACAACACCGACTGGTCGGGCTTCGCGAAATCGTTTCGCCGCGGGCTGCCCGGCGCGTCGCTCGAACGCGTCGTCCAGCTCGGCGCGGGCGGCGCGGGCGCGGCCGTGGCGCATGCGGCGTTGCAGATGGGCGCGGCGGAACTGACGATTTTCGACGTCGACGGCGCGCGCGCCGTCGCGCTCGCGGCCGAACTGCAGCAGCGCTTCCCCGCGGCACGGGTCGCGCCCGGCGGCGATCTCGCGGGCGCGATGCGCGCCGCGACGGGCCTGATCCACGCGACGCCGACCGGCATGGCCAAGCATCCGGGCCTGCCGCTGCCGGCCGAGCTGCTGCACGCGGGCATGTGGGTGGCCGACATCGTGTATTTCCCGCTCGAAACCGAACTGATCCACGCCGCGCGCGCGGCCGGCTGCGCCACGCTGCCGGGCGGCGGGATGGCCGTCTACCAGGCGGTCGACGCGTTCGAGATCTTCACCGGACGCACGCCTGACGCCGAGCGGATGTTCGATCACTTTCAGTCGCTCGTCGCGCGCTGACCCCCCAAGAAAGAGAGACCAGGAGACGACCATGCAGCACACCACCCATACGAGCGCCGCGCCGGCGCAGGCGGCCGGCACCGTCCGGCGCACCTCGGCGCGCTACAAGATTCTCGCGCTGCTCGCGATCGGCACGATGATCAACTATCTCGACCGTACCGTGCTGGGGGTGGCTGCGCCGCAGCTCACCAAGGAGCTCGGCATCAACGCGGCCGTGATGGGCATCATGTTTTCCGCGTTCTCGTGGACGTACGTCGCGATGCAGGTGCCCGGCGGCCTGTTCCTCGACCGCTTCGGCAGCAAGATCACCTACTACTGGTCGATGACGTTGTGGTCGCTGTGCACGTTCCTGCAAGGTTTCGTGCCCGGCGTCGCGACGCTGCTCGCCTGCCGTCTCGGCCTCGGCGTCACGGAGGCGCCGTGCTTCCCGACCAACAGCCGCGTCGTCGCGACGTGGTTCCCGCAGAGCGAGCGCGCGATGGCGACGGGTACCTACACCGTCGGCGAGTACATCGGCCTCGCGTTCTTCAGCCCGGTGCTGTTCGCGCTGATGGGGGCGTTCGGCTGGCGCTCGCTGTTCTGGGTCGTCGGTGCGGTCGGTATTGTGTTCGGCCTCGTCTGGTGGAAGTTCTATCACGAGCCGCGCAACCATCCGGGCGCGAATTCGGCGGAGCTGACCTATATCGAGGCGGGCGGTGGCCTGGTGCACGGCGTGCGCAAGGACGGCGACAAAGGCGGCAAGGGCGAGCGCAAGGCATTCAGCTGGTCGATGGCCGGAAAGCTGCTGAAGAAGCGCCAGCTCGCGGGCATCTGCCTCGGCCAGTTTGCCGGCAACTCCACACTCGTGTTCTTCCTGACCTGGTTCCCGACCTACCTCGCCACCGAGCGCCACATGGGCTGGCTGAAGATCGGTTTCTTCGCGGTGATGCCGTTCATCGCCGCATCGGTCGGCGTGATGTTCGGCGGGATCTTCTCCGACTGGCTGCTGCGTCGCGGCAAGTCCGCGAACCTCGCGCGCAAGCTGCCGATCATCGCGGGCCTGTTGCTTGCATCGACGATCATTCTCGCGAACTACGTGCAGAGCAACGAGGCCGTGATCGCGATCATGTCGGTCGCGTTCTTCGCGCAGGGGATGGCCGCACTCGGCTGGACGCTCGTGTCCGACATCGCGCCGGACGGCCTGCTCGGCGTCACCGGCGGCATCTTCAACTTCGCGGCGAACCTTGCCGGGATCATCACGCCGCTCGTGGTCGGCTTCATCGTCGCGTCGACCGGTTCGTTCGTCGGCGCGCTCGTGTTCATCGGCGTGATCGCGCTGATCGGTGCGGCGTCTTACATCTTCGTCGTCGGCGACATCAAGCGGATCGAACTGTAAGCACCGACTCCACGCACATCCGGTGCGTTAGCCCGGCAGCCGCAAGGCCGCCGGGCTTTTTTGCTTGCGCGCGCCGGCGGGTGGGCCGGCTGGCGGAGTACAGCGCTTATGCGCGCTGCACCGCGATGCCGAGCGATTCGACCGCCCGCGCGATCGCGGCGACCGCACGGCGGATATCGTTCGAGTCGATTGCGCCGATGCAGCCGACGCGGAACGTCTCGAGCTGGGTGAGCTTGCCCGGATACAGGATGAAGCCCGCGTCGCGCACCGCGTCGTAGAAGCGGCGGAAATCGTAGGCCGGGTGGTCGGGCGCGTGGAACGTGACGATCACCGGCGCCTGCACGCTCGCGTCGAGGAATGGCGCGAAGCCGAGCGCGTGCATCGATTCGACCAGCGTCCGGCAGTTGTCCGCATAGCGCGCGCCGCGTGCCGGCTGGCCGCCTTCGGCGAGATACTGGTCGAGCGCGGCGCGCAGCGCGGCGATCACGTGCGTCGGCGGTGTGAAGCGCCACTGGCCCGTCTTGCTCAGGTACGCGTACTGATCGTGGAGATCGAGCGCGAGCGACGGCGAATTGCCTTCGCTCGTGTCGAGCGCGTCGCGCCGCACGATCGCGAACCCCATCCCCGGCACGCCTTCGAGGCATTTGCCGCTCGCCGAGATCAACGCATCGATGCCGCTGCCCGCCAGCCTGATCGGCAGCGCGCCGAACGAGCTCATCGCGTCGACGATCAGCCGCTTGCCGTGGCGCCGGCACACGGCGGCGATGTCGTCGAGCGGGTTCAGGATGCCGGCGCTCGTCTCCAGGTGCACCTGCGCGACGTGCGTGATGCGCGGCTCGCGCGCGAACGCGGCTTCGATCGCGGCCGGATCGACGGCGGCGTCCTCGCCGAACGGCAACGCGATCGCTTCGATCCCGAGCCGGCCGAGGATCTTCAGGATGCGCGCGCAGTACGCGCCGTTGTCGGGCACCAGCACGACGCCGTCGCGCGGCACCAGCGTGCCGAGCGCGGCTTCGACCGAGAACGTGCCGCTGCCCTGCATCGGGACGCACACGTACTCGGCGCCGCCGTGCGCGATCGCGACGAGGTCCGCACAGACGCTGGCCGTCAGTTGATTGAAAGCGGCATCCCACGAGCCCCAGTCGTGTTGCATTGCGTGGCGGGTTGTGGCGGACGTGGTGAGCGGGCCGGGCGTGAGAAGAATCGGATCGGACATGGTTTTCCCTTGCAAAGGTCGGAAGAAACGCTGGGCGGCATTTCTTCATGGACTTGCATGATATTGGCAAAATGTGTCATTTTTTGGAAATTGTGGCATTCGTCACGACTTTGTCATCGAACGCTGTGATCCTTCGCTTGCCGTGCGAAACCAACCTCAGCGCGGCGGCGAGGCAGGCCGTCGATCGGCCCTGCCCGGAGATAACAGGAGAGCCGGATCGTGCCCCGGCCATTTGGTGTTCCGCCTACGGAGAAGTCAGATGACACTGCAGAAACCCTCGCGCGCCGCTGCCGGCGCGTTCCGCAAGCTGGCGCTGGCCGCCAGCGTCGCCGGTCTGATGGGCGCCGCGCTGCCCGCGCACGCGGCGAGCGCGGTCGTGCTGTATACGGCAGACGGTCTCGAGAACCTCTATCGTGATGTGCTGCCGGCCTTCGAGAAGAAGGAAGGCGTCAAGGTCAACATCGTGACGGCGGGCAGCGGCGAAGTCGTCAACCGCGCGAACATCGAGAAGAATTCCCCGAAGGCCGACGTGATCGTCACGCTGCCGCCGTTCATTCAGCAAGCTGGCCAGATGGGCCTGCTGCAGCCGTACCAGAGCGTGAACTACAAGAACGTGCCGGCCATCGCGAAGGCTGAAGACGGTACGTGGGCGACGTTCGTGAACAACTACTTCTCGTTCGCGATCAACCCGGATGTCGTGAAGAACCAGCCGAAGACGTTCGCCGACCTGTTGTCGCCGGCCTACGCCGGCAAGGTCGCGTACTCGAACCCGGCCACGGCCGGCGACGGAATGGCCGTGCTGATCCTGACGACGTCGCTGATGGGCGAAGACAAGGCGTTCGACTACCTCGGGAAGCTGTCGCAGAGCGTGAAGTTCCACACGAAGGGCACGGGCTACCTGAACGTGCTGCTGTCGCGTAACGAAATCAGCGTCGCCAACGGCGACCTGCAGATGGACCTCGACGATGCCGAACACGGCGCGCTGTCCGTCAAGCCGATCTTCCTGGCCGCGAAGGAAGGCGACCAGCCGACCACGTTCCAGCTCCCGTACGGCATAGGCCTGATCAAGAGCGGCCCGAACCAGGACGCCGGCAAGAAGCTGATCGACTACCTGATGTCGACGGAGGTGCAGTCGAAGGTGCCGGACATGTACGGCATCCCGGGCCGCACGGACGTGCCGCTGGCCGGCAAGAACGGCGAAGCGGTCAAGAAGGCGATCTCGGGCGTGAAGCTGATCCCGGTCGACTGGACCCAGGTGATGGCGAAGAAGCCGGTGTGGATCGAGCGCTGGAAGAAGGACGTGATCGGCAGCTCGGGCAAGCAGCTCGACGTCGTCAAGCCGAAGTGATCGGCGCGCGCTGCCTGTATTTGTGAGCAAGAGGATGAACCCGGTGGAAACCGCCCTGACCCATCCCGGCGCATTCGGCGCCGCCGAACCGCGAGCGACGCTGCGGTCCGGCGCGCCGGGCGGCGTGCAGATCGAACACCTGAGCGTGCGCTACGGCGCGCGCACGGTGCTGGAAGATCTGTCGCTGTCGATCGGTGCCGGTGAATTTCTGACCGTGCTTGGCAAGAGCGGCTGCGGCAAGACCACGCTGCTGCGCTTCATCGCCGGGTTCGTGAAGGCCGACGGCCTGACCGGCACGCTGACCGTTGCCGGACGCGACCTGACCTATGCGCCGCCGCACAAGCGCAATCTCGGTCTGCTGTTCCAGAATTACGCGCTGTTCCCGCACCTGACGGTGTTCGAGAACGTGGCATTCGGGCTGCGCGCACGCGGCATGGCGTCGCCGGAAGTGACGCGCCGCGTCGCCGATGCGCTGAAGCTCGTGCAACTCGGCGATGCGGGTCATCACCTGCCCGCACAATTGTCGGGCGGGATGCAGCAGCGCGTCGCGCTCGCCCGCGCGCTCGTGATCGAACCGGACGTGCTGCTGCTCGACGAGCCGCTGTCGGCGCTCGACGCCAACCTGCGCGCGTCGGTGCGCAGCGAACTGAAGGCGCTGCACGAGCGCCTGCCGAACCTGACCGTTGTCTGCGTGACGCACGACCGCGACGACGCGCTCGTGCTGTCCGATCGCGCGCTGCTGATGCGCGATGGCCACATCGCGCAGCTCGGCACGCCGCAGCAGTTGTACGACGCGCCGCAGGACGGCTACGTCGCACGCTATCTCGGCCCGGCAAACCTGCTGCCGCCGCACGTGATCTTCCCCCTCGGCGATCCGCGCCACGAGGTGCGCGGCAAGGTTGCCTGCGTGCGCCCCGAGCGCCTGACCCTGATGCCGCCCGCCGCGGGCGGCCTGCACGGCACGGTATCGTCCGTCGAATGGCAGGGCGCGGACCTGTCGATCGCGGTCACGATCGATGCGGCCCCCGACGAGCCCGTGCGCGTCACGATGCAACGCGGCCGCGGTGCGGCTCCCGAGCGCGGTGCGCGCGTGTCCCTGCATTGCGAGGCAGACGATGTCGTCCTTATCGAGCCCTGAAGCCGGCCTGCCGCCGCACGTGCTCGCGTCGGCCGCCGCGCACGCCGCCGCCGCGCGGCGCCGCAAGCGCATGGGCGACCTGCACCTGGCCGCGCTCGCGATCGTCCTGCTGGGCCCGCTCGTCGTCTATCCGCTGGTGCGGCTCGTGCTGCTGAGCGTGTCGGGCGACCACGGGATGAGTTTCGCCGCGTACCGCACGTTTTTCGGCAACCCTGACACGCGCGGCGTGCTGCTGACGACGCTCGGCGTGCTGTTCGCGAGCGCCGGCACCGCGTCGGTGCTCGGCGTGCTGCTGGCTGCGCTGCTGTTCTTCAAGCCGTTTCCGGGCGCGTCGCTCGTCACGCGTTTCCTGGAACTGTACGTCGCGTTCCCATCGTTCCTCGTCGCGTTCACGTTGATCTTCCTGTACGGCTCGCAAGGCTCGATCAGCATCGCGCTGCAGCACCTGTTCCTTCTCGAGAATCCGCCGCTCGATTTCCTGTTCGGCATCGGCGGCGTGATCCTCGCGCAGACCGTGTTCTATACGCCGTTCGTCGTGCGGCCGACGCTCGCGTCGTTCGCGACGCTCGACCTGCGGCTGGTCGAGGCCGCGCGCAGCCTCGGTGCGTCCGGCTGGATGCTTGCACGTCGCGTCGTGCTGCCGATCGCGTGGCCGGGCATCGCCGCGGGCACCGTGCTGTGCTTCCTGCTGACGCTGAACGAATTCGGGATTCTGCTCGTGCTCGGCAGCGCGCGGCTCGTGACGCTGCCGGTTGCGATCTACAGCAGCGCGACCGTCGACATCGACCTGCCGACCGCGTCGGCCGGCGCGGTCGTGATGCTCGCGCTGTCGCTGGCGCTGTATGCGGTTTATCGCCGGGTGAACCGGCGTGCGACGGGAGGGAACGATGTCCGCTGAATTTCGTATCGGGCAAGCCGTGCCGCGCCACCGGATCGGCTGGGGTGACACGGTGCTCAAGCATGCGTCGCGCGCGGCGCTCGCGCTGGCCGCGTTCGCGTGCTTCTGGCTGTTCGTGTTGCCCGTCATCGTCGTCGCGCTGTCGAGCGTGTCGACGCAGTGGTCGGGCACGATGCTGCCGGCCGGCTACAGCCTGCGCTGGTTCGAGCGGCTCGGGTCGCCGGAATACGACGCGCTGCTGACGAGCCTGGAAATCGGCTTCGGCGTGTCTGCGGCCGGCACGATCCTCGGGTTGTGGCTCGCGCTGGCGCTCGAAGGGCGCGACCGGCGCGGCCTAGGCGCGGTGGTCGACGCGCTCGTGATGGTGCCGAACGGTGTGCCGAGCGTCGTGCTCGGGCTCGCGGTGCTGATTGCTTATCACCAGAAGCCGGTCGACCTGTCGAGTTCGGCGGCGATCGTCGTGCTGGTGCAGCTCGCGCTGATTTTGCCGTTCTGCTATCGCTGCGCGGCGGCCGCGCTGCGTCCGGAGCTGACCGTGCTGCGCGAAGCGGCGGCGAGCCTCGGTGCGCCGCCCGCGATGGTGCTGCGCCGCGTGCTGCTGCCGCAGCTCGTGCCGGCGCTGCGCGCGAGCCTCGCACTTGGCTTCGCGCTGTCGCTCGGCGAGCTCGGCGCGACGCTGACGGTGTATCCGCCCGGTTTCGCCACCGTGCCGATCGTCGTGATCGGCCAGGTGGAGCGTGGATATTACCTTCCCGCATCGGCGCTGTCGCTGCTGATGCTCGGCGCGTCGCTCGCGGCGTTGCTGCTGATCGCTGCGCGCGTGCCGCGCGGCAAGCGGGTGGCAGCATGAACGCCGCGTTCGCATTGCGCCAACCCGGTGAAGCGTCGGCAACCGGCGCATCGACGGGTCTCGCAGGGCGCGCCGTCGACGTCAACGGCCGGCGCTACCGGCTGCCGGTCGAGCCGACCGTCGTCGTCTGCGTCGACGGCTGCGAGTACGACTATCTCGAACGGGCCGTGGAAGCGGGCGTCGCGCCGTTCATCGGCCGGATGATCGCCGAAGGCACGGCGTGGCGCGCCGATTGTGTCGTGCCGACCTTCACCAACCCGAACAACCTGTCGATCGTCTGCGGCGTGCCGCCGTCGGTCCACGGGATCTGCGGCAACTACTTCTGGGATCCGGCCGCCGACGGCGGGCGCGGCGCCGAAGTCATGATGAACGACCCGGCCTACTTGCGGGCCGGCACGCTGCTCGCCGCGGCGTCCGACGCCGGTGCGCGGGTCGCGGTCGTGACGGCGAAGGACAAGCTGCGCCGGTTGCTCGGCTGGCGGCTGAACGGCATCTGCTTTTCGGCCGAGAAGGCCGCGCAGGCGAATCTCGTGGAAAACGGGATCGTCGACGTGCTCGACTGGGTCGGCCTGCCGTCGCCGGACGTCTACAGCGCGGCGTTGTCCGAATTCGTGTTCGCGGCCGGCGTTCGGCTCGCGCAGACGCGCCAGGTCGACCTGATGTACCTGTCGACCACCGATTACGTGCAGCACAAGTGCGAGCCGGGCAGTGCCGGTGCGAATGCGTTCTACGCGATGATGGACGGCTACCTCGCGCAGCTCGACGCGCTCGGCTGGGCGATCGGGCTGACGGCCGATCACGGGATGAACGCGAAGCACGATCCCGCGACGGGCCGGCCGAACGTCATCTATCTGCAGGACGCATTCGACGCCTGGTACGGTGCGCAGGCTGCGCGCGTGATCCTGCCGATCACGGATCCGTACGTCGTGCATCACGGCGCGCTCGGCTCGTTTGCAACCGTCTACCTGGCGCCGGGCATCGACCGGGCCGAGGCGATGTGGCGCGTCGGCGGCCTCGACGGCGTCGAGCTCGTGCTCGACAACGCGGAAGCCGCCGCCCGTTTCGAGCTGCCGGCCGACCGGATCGGCGATCTCGTCGTGATTGGCCGCCGCGACATGACGCTCGGCACGCGCGAGCGCGAACACGACCTGTCGGGCCTCACGGTGCCGCTGCGTTCGCATGGCGGCGTGTCGGAGCAGGAAGTGCCGCTACTGTTCAATCGGCGTATCGTGCCTGCCGATCCTGCGCGTCGCCCGCGCAACTTCGACGTGTTCGATTTCGTGCTGAACCGGGTCGCGACATGATGGCTCATCCCCGACACGATCACCCCGCGTTTCGCGCAGAGGTGCTGCGCTGGTGCGGCACGCGTGCGACGCGCGAACGCACGCTCGACGTGATGGACCCCTACACGGGCACGCGCGTCGGGACGGCGCCGCTGGCGAGCGTCGACGATGTGCGCGCGGCATTCGATTACGCGATGGCGTATCGGCCGAAGCTCACGCGGTACGAGCGTTCGCAGATCCTCGAGCGTGCGGCCGCGCTGCTGCGTGAGCGCACCGAGGAAGCGTCCGACCTGATTACGCTCGAATCGGGGCTGTCGAAACAGGACTCCCGCTACGAGATCGGCCGCGTTGCCGACGTGTTGAAGTTTGCGGCGGTCGAGGCGCTGCGTGACGACGCGCAGAGTTTCTCGTGCGACCTGACGCCCCACGGCAAGGCGCGCCGCGTGTTCTCGCAGCGGCAGCCGCTCGACGGTGTGATCGTCGCGATCACGCCGTTCAATCATCCGATGAACCAGGTGGCGCACAAGATCGCGCCGGCGATCGCGACCAACAACCGCGTGATCGTGAAGCCGTCGGAGAAGGTGCCGCTGTCGGCGTTCTACCTGGCCGACCTGTTGTACGAGGCCGGACTGCCGGAGCCGATGCTGCAGGTGCTGACTGGCGATCCGCGCGAGATCGCGGACGAACTCGTCACGCACCCGCATGCGGCGCTGATCACCTTTACGGGCGGCGTGGCGATCGGCAAGGCGATTGCCGCACGGGCCGGCTACCGCCGCATCGTGCTGGAACTGGGCGGTAACGATCCGCTGATCGTCCTCGACGATGCCGATCTCGAACGCGCGACGTCGCTGGCCGTGCTCGGTTCGTACCGGAATTCGGGCCAGCGCTGCACGGCCGTCAAGCGGATACTGGTGCATCGCCCGATCGCACCCGCGTTCACCGAGTTGCTCGTCGACAAGACGCGTGCATGGAAGTACGGCGATCCGTTCGATCCCGCGAACGAAATGGGCACGGTGATCGACGAGGAAGCGGCGCGGCTGTTCGAGGCGCGCGTGGAGGAGGCGGTCGCGCAGGGCGCGCGCCTGCTGACCGGCAACGTGCGGCGCGGCGCGCTGTACGCGCCGACCGTGCTCGACAACGTCGATCCGTCGATGACGATCGTGCGCGAGGAGACCTTCGGCCCGGTATCGCCGGTGATCACGTTCGACACGATCGACGACGCGATCCGGATCAGCAACGGGACGGCGTTCGGGCTATCGTCGGGCGTGTGTACGGACAGCACGGCCGCGGTCGTGCGGTTCGTGAACGAGCTGAACGTCGGCACGGTAAACGTATGGGAAGTGCCCGGATACCGGATCGAGCTGTCGCCGTTCGGCGGGATCAAGGATTCGGGGCTCGGTTACAAGGAAGGCGTTCAGGAGGCGATGAAGAGCTTCACGAACCTGAAGACGTTTTCGCTGCCTTGGGAGTGAATCAATGGCATTGACGGTGGAAGATATCCACGGGCTGTATCGCGAACATGGCCATGTGGCCTATAGCGGGGAGCCGGTCACGCAGCTCGAGCATGCATTGCAGAGCGGATGGCTGGCGGAAGAGGCGGGGGCAGACGAAGCGCTGGTCGCGGCTGCGTTCCTGCATGACCTCGGGCATTTGCTGAATCGCCAGGGTGAGACGCCAAGCGCGCGCGGGATCGACGATCTGCATCAGTATTACGTGCTGCCGTTCCTGCGGCCGCTGTTTTCCGATGCGGTGTTGGAGCCGATCCGGCTGCACGTCGACGCGAAGCGCTGCCTGTGCCGCACGGACGCCGGCTACTTCGAGAGCCTGTCGCCGGACTCGGTGCGCAGCCTCGCGCTGCAAGGCGGCATTTTCAGTGACGAGGAGGCGGCGGCGTTTCTGCAGCGCCCGTTCGCGGAGGACGCGCTACGCCTGCGCCGCTGGGACGATACGGCGAAGGAAGAGGGCAAGGTCACGCCGGATCTCGATCACTATATGGAGATCGTGGCGCGCCAGGTGCGCGCGGACTGACGGATTCCGTTGCTTCTATATAAGGCTCCGAACGCTGCCGCGTGCGGAGCCTTATATTTTTTGAGAAATCCCTTGCGCGGATCGAAGAGGGTGCCTACAATCACGCCTCTTTCGCGCTAACGGAAACACGGCGCGGAAGAGGGAAGCAGGGTTGGTGGTGTGCGGCAGTCTGGCGCGTACAACTGGCCTGGAAGTTGAGCCCCGCAGTCGCAACGCTGATGTTAAAAAGTTGTTGACGAGCTGCGAAACACGGTTCATAATCTCGCTTCTCTGCTGCTGAAAACGCAGTGCTGCCGGGAGCCACGAAGTTCCTCGCAGAATGCTCTTTAAAAATTAACAGCCGATAAGTGTGGGCGCTTGATGGAAGCGAGCTGATCCTCGGATCAGATAGCAAAAGTATCAAGAGTCTCACACTAAAGTAAGTCAGGTTTATGAAG